>JBBRBX010000191.1:0-6044 GCA_038205395.1 Caldilineales bacterium | reverse complement strand
CTTCTCGCTCTGCACAAACATGCCGCCGGAGCCGCAGGCCGGGTCATAGACGCGCCCCCGGTAGGGCGCCAGCATCGCCACCAGGAGCCGCACGACGGAAGCGGGCGTATAGAACTGCCCGCTCTGCTTGCCTTCGGCGCTGGCAAACTGGGACAGGAAGTATTCATAGACGCGCCCCAAAATATCGCGGCTGCGGCTCTCCCGGTCGCCCAGCCCAATGTTGGCGATCAGGTCGATCAACTGCCCCAACCGCTGCTTGTCCAGCCCCGGCCGCGCATAGTCTTTGGGCAGTACGCCCTTGAGCGCAGGATTGTCGCGCTCGATGGCATCCATGGCGTCGTCCACCAGCCGCCCGATGGCAGGCTGCTTGGCGTTGGCCTTGAGATAGTCCCAGCGCGCAGGCTGGGGCACCCAAAAGATGTTGAGCGCCAGATACTCGTCGCGGTCTTCGGGGTCGGCCCCCTGGGCGCGGTCGGCTTCCAAGCGGGTGTACTGCTCATGGAAGGCGTCGGAGATATATTTGAGAAAGATCAGCCCCAGCACAACATGTTTGTATTCGGCGGCGTCCATGTTGTTGCGCAGGGCATCGGCAGCGGCCCACAGTTCGGCCTCAAAGCCCAAGTTGGCGCTGGAGCCGCCATTTTTGGCGCCGGCAGTCGTTTTTGCCACGGGGTTTCCTTTTCGGCGTGGATTGGGAATGGTTTCGTCTATGGCAGGGGGCCATGCGGATGGCTATCACCCGCAATGGCCCTGAGTATAGGCAGGTTGGGGGCGTGCGTCAAGTGCTGTTCAGCGCGGCGCAAGGTCAGAAGACGTGCTTTACGGCGCAGCCAGCGGAGAAGGCTCCTGCCCGGCTGCAGCGGGATACAGCGCGTCATAGGCCTTCTGGTCGCGGCAGACGATGTCACATTCCGGCGTCGGCTATGGGCGGAGCAGTGCGATACTCTCTTCAATCTGCTGCTCAGTGCCGGAAAACTGCGCCCTCGCCCGGATCGCAACCAGCTGCGCCGGGTCGAACTGCAGCGACGCGACCAGGTGGGTAGAAGACGTTAGCAAAGCTGACCACAAAACACAAAATTGTGAAATCAAGGCGGATAAGGGCCACATTGCACCTTGAGTTCTCAGGCAACTTCCGTGCAGCGGGATGGATCCGTCTAATGCGTAGACATGGTGTTGACCTCAAACTATGACCATTGCACTTAACTTGCCTGAGAACCCCTTGCCAGTAGGATGTAGTATAATTGACCCCAAAACTGGACCACGGGATAAGGTGATAAAATCAACCCAATCACATGCCCGTGGAGGAAGAACAAGATGTCGAAAAAACGTCGCCAGTACAGCGCCAAGTACAAGTTCCAGGTCGCATTGGAAGCAGCCAAAGGGTAGAAGACGCTCAGCGAGCTTTCCAGCGAAACCGGCATCCATCCCAATCAGATCAGCAGTTGAAAATGTCAATTGCTGGAAGAGGGTGCAGATCTCTTCCAGCGGAACGGCGCCCGCAAAGATGAGGCGCCGGCGGACCCTTACACCTCATAGAAAGCAAGCATTATGGGATTGGATTTCAACCTACTAGGCGTCGAGGAAGTTCTCATCTTCTTCTTGCTGGTGATTGCGATCACGACCTGGATCGGCAACAAACTGCCAATTCCTTATACTGTTGGGCTGGTGGTAGCCGGATTGGTCCTAGCGATCATGCCGGTCTTTGAAAGTGAACCGCCCGAATTTACCAGCGAGTTGATTCTGGCGCTGTTCTTGCCGCCGATTCTCTTTCAGAGAGCTTATCAATTGCACGCGCGCGAACTGCGCAAGAATATTTCATTGATCGTCCTGCTCGTAACGGAGAATTCGTATTTTCGGCTTCCGTCCACAATTACACGCTCTACAATTCCAACAGGAGAATACCATGCAAGTCCAAGTCAACACCGACAGTAACATCGAAGGGCACGCGACGAGGATCGCGGAGGTCAGTCGCATCGTGGAGAGCGCCCTGGACCGATTCAGCGATCAGATCACGCAAGTGGAGGTCCATCTGAGCGATGAGAACAGCGACAAGAAGGGCGGCAATGACGACATCCGCTGTATGATCGAAGCGCACCTCGAAGGCCACCGGCCCTTCGCGGTCACTGACCAGGCTGCCACCGTGGACGAAGCCGTCGACGGTGCGGTAGATAAGTTGAGCAGATTGATCGAGAGTACCCTCGGGCGGCAGCAGCAACAACAGCGGAGCAGGACTGACCCGCCCCTGCCTGGGACGACTCCCCTAGAGCCGTCATAAGCAACTCCACAGCGAGTCTGCAATCCGTCGCCCGCACGATGCAGGCCGTGGTCGCGCGCCAGACAACATTTTTGTCGAACGTCTGTGGCGCAGTGTCAAGTACGAGGACATCTACCTCAAGGACTACGCCACTGTACCGCACCTGGAGGCCGGGCTGCGCGACTACTTCTGCTTCTATAATGCGGAGCGGGCACACCAGAGTCTGGACTATCGCACGCCGGCGGAAGTTCATTTTGCCTGAACCCTATGTTGTTGCTGTTCGTTCCACCTTATTTTCGTTGTTCTGTGGTCTTGACATTGGGGCCAACCATAATGGTGAACCACAATTTGCAAGATAAGAAAAGGCAAGAAGACCACTTATAGGAGAAAACCGATCTGAGGGCAAGGCTTTCTGCGTCATCGACGGTCTTGTTGCCTGCAACTCATCAATTTCGCTAGTCTTGACTTGTGATAGCGTACTAGAGGGCTTTTCTGCGTAGGCCTTCTGGTCGCGGCAGACGATGTCACATTCCGGCGTCGGCTATGGGCGGAGCAGTGCAATACTCGCTTGAATCTGCTGCTCAGTGCCGGAAAACTGCGCCCTCGCCCGGATCGCAACCAGCTGCGCCGGGTCGAACTGCGATGACGCGACCAGTTGGAAGAACTGCTCCTTGACCTGGGGATCCGTGCTGTTGGTCATGAACGAAAAGACGAGTTCGCCTTTGGCGACCCAGGCGACCTCGTTGTGGATCACGCTGTTCTCTATAACGCTGTATGCCACCTGATCGCCGACATCGGCAAAGGGCAGGCCCGCCGTATCCACCGCAGTGACGGTGGTCTCATCTGCCAGCGGATTTTCCGTTGCGTCGAGTTGATTGCGCAGCTCCACCCAGGTGTCCAAGTCGGTGTCTGGGGAAAGGGTGAACACGTCAAGCGCAATCGTTACTTCATTGATCGGTGCGCCATCCTTGCCCGGTACGTACAAGGAGACGGAATGCCCCAACGTGCGCATGTACTCAATATTCGGGTTGTAGGTGTAGCCTTCCGGCACGCCTTCTGCGGGCGGGGTGGCCAGTTTGTCGAAGTCCGGGATGCTCAGCGTCCAAGCAGCCGGATAGCGGAAGGTGATCCCCCACGCCGGATGCGTGTACTCAGCCCATCCGTCGCCCGCCACAGCAGACGCCTGTTGCTGGACGGCAGCTTCCTGCCCGTTCACAACCAACGGGCTGCAGCCGGCAAGCGCCAGCAGCAGCAGCAGCCCCAAAATCCAACGAAGGTTTCTCATCCGAGACGCTCCTTTTGGTGCAGCACTTGGTACATAAACTTGTACGCAATCCGAGAGGTTTGAATACGCTGGCCGCCGATTGACTGCTGCCCGCGCGCCACTATTCTAGCGTCGCCAATGGGGAAAATGTTCCGCGGGGTGCAGGCAAAATTGTCACGCTGCAAGCGTAACCTACACGCCGTCACTTGCGCGCTCGCGCAGCGCTCTCGTAGGTCACGCTTGCAGCGTGACGGCAGCGTGACGCTGCCAAACCGCACCGACAACGCTTGCCTGCACCCGTTCCGCTGCCGCGCAGGCGGCCGGCGGCAAAGTTTGCTACAATAGAGGAAGGGCCACCAAGCAGAATACAATGGACAACTGGCAGCGGGCGAGAGAAGGGTTGCCGCTGCGGCGGATTGGAGAAGAAGGATGACCATCAGGGAGCACAAGCTGTACCGGGTGACCAGCTTTCAAATCGTGGGCGACTACACGCTGCATCTGCACTTTGATGACGGCACGCAGCAGACGATTGATTTTGAGCCGGTTCTCTATGGGCCGGTCTTTGCGCCGCTGCGCGACCGCAGCCTGTTCGGCCAGGTGCGGCTCATCGACTACGCCGGCTGTCTGGAGTGGCCGACCGGTGCGGACTTTGACCCGGAGACGCTGCACGATTGGCCGCGCTATCGTGATGAGATTGTGGCACGGCGCCAGGTGCAGTCGCCTTCTGCTTGCTAATGTGACCGCTTCCGGCTTTCTCCCCTCACACCCGCTTTCACTCGCTGCGCGTCTTTGACCCCACCGATGTGGCGGCCGACACCGCAGCGCAGACGCTGGCCGCCTACCGCCAGGTGGCGGGGAATAAAGTAATTTCTTCAGCTAACGCTTGAATCTGTTTTCTTACGCCAGCGGTCAGATGTCTGCTCTGGTGTACGGCGCAGATGTAGTGTTGAAGATTCAGAAACGTAGTGTTCATTTCTTCATCTTCCAATTTGGGCGCTTTTGCTGCCTCACAGAGATAAGCGATACCTCGATTCATTGCTGCTTTCAGATCGCTGCGCACCTGGTCGGGAACAATCGTTATCTGAGGAGAACGAGTGGCCTGGGTGGGATTCTCTGTGGCGTCCAGCAGACGATCCGCTTTCCAGGTTAAGTGGCGGACAACATGCACTTCGGCGAATAGCTCTTCAACCAGAGCTTCGCTTGTGTACGCACGTGCATCATCCTGTTGGACAGCGAGATCAAGCACGCATTGCAGATCAACTTGCGTTGTCCGGCTGTAGCGCGTCAGGTAGGTTGCCGCCTGGTCTTGCACTTCAGGAAGAAGCTTGCGGTTGCGTGCCGTGTGGCGCATAAACGCATACGCAAGCGTTGGGTTGTAATCATACCGACCCTTGTCAGCGGTTTCGTTTAACTGCACCAAACAAGCGAGTGTATACATGGCAATGGTGCTTTGCGGCTCAACAACAGGCCGGGGCACAAGTGCTGCGCGTACAACATCTTGGGCAAGTTGGTCTATACCGCCAAAATGACCCTCCTGCACGATGAGCCGGCTTTGGGGGCCGGCGAGGTAGTTCACAACCAGCCCAAAGTAAGCCGGATCAACGTAGCGATCCAGCAAGGGGGCGGTTTCGGGGAAGCGGGCATGCGCCAAGTTCCGCCTCAGCCGATTTTTCCACGCCGGTTCATACGCAGCAGCCAAAGTTTCAGCATCCTTCCCTGAAATCGTTACCATAATTCAGCATATCTATAGTATAAGGGTGTGGGCGCTGCGTCAAGTGACTTTTCGTATTGCTTCTAGGCCGCTCATGATCGGCCACTTCCGGAAAGCTACCCCGCTGCCCACAGCGCCGACAGCGCCTCGGCCTGCTCCAGCACAGTCTGCGTGGCCTTTTCCCGCTTGTCGGGGGGGTAGCCGTACTTGCGCAGGATGCGCTTGACCAGCATACGCAGCCCGGCGCGCACATTCTCGCGCAGCGTCCAGTCGATGGTGACGTTCTTGCGCACCGACGCCGCCGGCTCGCGCATCCAAAAGTGCTGCTGATTCAAGTGTCAACTGCCGCACGCCGTGTATGGCTTTGGTAATGGGATCTACCAAGCGGTTATACATAGGCGGATCCTCCCTCATGGCTGATCCGGAAATGTCGACTGCTCCAAGCCTCTTGGGTGGAAGGCAATTCTGTTCGTCAAGAAACAATTTCCCATCCCCGCCCCATCGCCGCCTGGCGCGCTTCCGTTCTGCGCGTGATTTCGTCCACAACCGCGGCTTGTCCAGCCCCGGCCGCGCATAGTCTTTGGGCAACACCCCTTTGAGCGCCGGATTGTCGCGCTCGGCGGCGTCCATGTTGTTGCGCAGACCGCCACCGATTCAAATCGGTGGCTAGCAAAATGCGAAACCCACCGAGGTGGGTTGGCGTGCGGCGAAACGTCGCCTGTGGCAACCGGTTTTAACCGGTTTCGCATGGGATAGCCGGTGAATTGATTCACCGGCGGGGGTGGTCGACACGTGACGCCGCCAATTGCCGAACT
>JBBRBX010000190.1:0-6052 GCA_038205395.1 Caldilineales bacterium | reverse complement strand
CCACGACTGGCCGGCGCGGCTGAAGCGAAAGCCAAAGCGGTTGTAGAGTTGGATCACGCGCCCCAATTGGCCGGAGGCGATCAACGCCTGCGCCTGCTGCACCGGCAGATGAAAGCGGTGGCAGAAGGCAAACTGCAGCAGCGTTTGGCTGCGCTGGAAGGCGGCCACAATCGCTTCGGTTTCCGCCAGGCTGCGGGCCGGGGGCTTCTCACACAGGCAGGCGATCCCGCGTTCCGCCGCGACCACGGCCAGCGGCAGATGCAGTTTGGGCGGCGTGCAGATGCTGACGGCCTGCGGGCGCACGCGGTCGAGCATGGCGAGCGGGTCGGCAAAGGCGGGCGCGGCAAAGGGCGCGGCCTTGGCCTCCGCTGCGGCCTGATCCACATCCGCGACACCCACCACCTCGCACAGATCCGGCCAGGCGGCGTATGCCTCCAGGTGTGTGCCGCCGATGCCGCCGGCCCCGATCACAGCCACACGAATTTTTGCCATTGGGTCATCCTCACAGTTCAGGTAGTTCAGGTATTGATTGACACCGGGTTTGCAGCCGGCTAGCCTTTGATCCCGGTCAGGGCAATGCCTTCGATAAAGGTGCGCTGGGCCAGGAAAAAGAGCACGACGGTGGGAATCATGGTCAAGGCGGAAGCGGCCATCATCAACTGCCACTGCAGCCCATACATATTTTGAAACATTTTGAGACCCAGCGAGATGGTCCACTGTGTCTCGTCGGTCAGGTAGATCAGCGGGCCGAGAAAGTCGCGATAGGTGGCGACAAAGGTGAAGAGCGCCACGCTGGCCAGGGCGGGCTTGAGCAGCGGCAGCATGATGCGCCGGAAGATGCCGAACTCGTTGGCGCCGTCGATGCGTGCGGCGTCGCTCAGTTCGTTGGGGATGGTCATAAAGAACTGGCGCAGCAGGAAGACATAGACCACATTGCCGAAGAAGGCGGGCACCACCAGCGGCCACATCGTGCCGACCCAGCCCAGCCGGCGAAAGACGATGTAGAGCGGGATCATGGTGACCTGCGGCGGCAGCATGATGGTGCTCAGATAGATGACAAAGGCGATATTGCGTCCCGGCCAGCGCACGCGCGCAAAGCCATAGGCCACCAGCGAACAGGAGATCACCGTACCCACGATGGTCAGGGCGCAGATGACAAAGGTGTTGAGCATATAGCCCCAGAAGGGGATGTAGTTCGTGGCTGCGGGAAAGTTCTGCCACTGGGCATTGGCCGGCCACAGGCTCGGCGGCACCAGAAAGACCTCCGCATCCGTCTTGAGCGCCGTGCTGACCATCCAGTAGAGCGGAAAGACAAAGGCGACGGCGATCAACGAGCAGATCAGATAGGCGATGGCTTTGGTCAGCCGCTCGCGGTTGCGGCGGCTGCTCAGCCCGCTGGGGCGGGTGGCGGCGGGTGCGGCCGGCGTCAACAATTCAGCGCTCATGGCTATTCCTCCGATCGATAGTAGACCCAGCCGGAGCTGCGGAAAAGGACGGCGGTGGCGACCAGCACAATCGCAAACAGCACCCAGGCCTGGGCGCTGGCATAGCCCATTTTGAACTGCTGAAAGGCGGATTGGTAGAGATACATGGCATAGAAGAGCATCGAGTTGAGCGGGCCGCCCGCCGCGCCGTCGCGTGTCGCCGTCAGCACCCACGCCTCCGTGAAGTATTGGAAGTAGGCGATGACGTTGATGATCAGCGTGTAGAAGATCACCGGGCTGATCATGGGCAGCGTCACGTTGAAGGTCTTTTGCAGGGCGCCGGCGCCGTCCAGATCGGCGGCTTCCAGCAACGAAACCGGCACATCGCGCAGACCGGCCAGATAAATCAGGATCGTGTTGCCGCCAAACCACATGCCCATAAAGATGAGCGACGGCTTGGTGTAGTTGGGGTCGGTCAGCCAGCCGATGCGCTGCACTCCAAACCAGCCCAGGATGGTGTTGAGAATGCCGTACTGGCCGTTGAAGATCCACAGCCAGACAATGGCCGCCGCCACGACCGGGGTGATCGAGGGCAGATAGAAGATGGTGCGATAAAGGGAGAGACCGCGGATCTGGGTGGCCAGCAGCAGCGCCATCAGGAAATCAAAGATCAGGTGGATGGGCAGACCGATCACCACCATGTAGAAGGTGTTGAAGAGCGCCGTGTGATAGATGCGGTCATTCACCAGGTCGCGATAGTTGTCAAGGCCGATGAAATTGGGCGGCTGGAGCACGTTGTAATCGGTAAAGCTGTAATAGAGCGACTGCACGATCGGCCAGGCCGCAAAGGCCAGAAAGCCAATCACGGCGGGCGAGATGAAGGCCAGCCCGACCAAAAACGACTGCCACTTCTTTTTGCTGAAGCGAGGACGCTGCACCTGTGCTGCTGCTGCCATGCGGAACCTCCCAATCGATAATGCCGGGGCCGGCGGGCGCCGGTGAGCATCTGTGCTCTTCTGCGCCGCCCGCCGCCCGCCGGCAAGCCGTCCGTCTACTTCAACTGCTTGTCCAGTTCGGCCTGCACCTCTTGGGTGACGCGATCCAGCGCGTCCTGGGCGCTCATCTGCCCGTTAAAGACCGCGCTCTGCGCCTCGTCCAGGCGGGTGTAGAGCAGGTCGTTGACCGGCATCTTGTCGGGGCCAAAGGCGTTGGGGCCGTTGAGCAGGTCCACTGCCATTTGGAAGCGCGGGTCGCCGACAAAGCGCTCTTCGCTGGCCGGGGCCAGCTTGGGCGGCACATTCTGAATGGCATAGCAGAAGTCGCCCATGTTCTGGTCTTCGCTGAGCCAGCGGATAAACTCCCAAGAGGCATCCGCGTTCTTGACACCCACCGGGATGGTAAAGACGCTGCCGTCAAAGGCGGTGCAGTTCTCGCGCCCGCCTTCGGGCGCCGGCGCGGCTATAAACTCCATCACCAGGTCGGGCGCAAACTGCTTCTGGAACTGGATAAACCACTCACCGACCTGGGTCATGGCTTCCTTGCCCGCAAAGAAGGAATTCTGCGTGCTCATAAAGTCGCCGAAGCCACTCTGGAAGGCAGCCACCTTTTCGGGGCCAAGCCGTTCGCGGTAGGTGTTCATCCACTCCAGCGAGGCGACCACCTTGGGGTCGTTGGCCGTGATCTGCTTGTTGGTCTCGTCATAGAAGTTGCCGCCAAAGACACGCCCCCACCAGGTCAGCCCGGCGGGCAGCAGCCCGACGCGCTCGATGTTGCCGGCGGCGTCCATCTTCTCCAGCGCCTGCGAAGCGGCGTCCAGTTCCGCCGTATTCTGCGGCGGCGCCGCCGGGTCCAGCCCCACCTCCTGGAAGATCGCCGGCTGGTAGGCGATGACCTGCGAATTGGAGGTGATCATCATGCCCCACAGATCGCCTTCATACTGCCAGGCGTTCCAGAACTGCGGGAAGTAGCCTTCGCCGGTGATGCCTGCGGCCTCGGCGTAGGGCGTCAGCGGCTGCAGCCCGTCGCGCGCGGCCATGGAGACAAGCTGACGCAGCCAGATGGCCGAGACCACATCCGGCGGGTTGCCGCCGGCAATGGCGGTGAGCACCTTGTCATACTGGCCGAACACGGTGGACATGTTGACAAAGGTGTCCGGGTTCGCCTCGTTGAACTTGTCGACCATCTTCTGCAGTTCGTCATACTCAAAACCGCTCCAGCCGGTCCAGTAGTTGAGGAAAGCCTGGCCCGTCTGCGCGCCGCCGCCCGCCGCCGCTTCCCCGCCCGCCGCCGGCGCCCCGGCCGGCGTGATGGGTGCGGCACAGGCCGCTAACGCCATCACCGCACTGCCAGCGCCCATCATCTGCAGGAAGTTGCGCCGCGTCAAGGATCGGTGCCCAGATACGATTTGTTCAGACATGATTTGCTCCTTTTACTTGCGAATTACACAGTCTTGCCAAACACACTTGCCAAACACAAACACACAACAATCAGCCTACGCGCGCACCTCTTCTTCCGCCAGCAGCCCGGCGCCGATCAACCCGCTGTCCGCACCCAACTGGGTGAAGTGCAGCGGAATCGAACGGTGTGAAACCAACGAATGCTGCTCCAAGCCGGTATGTACGGCAGCCAGGTAGCGCTGCCCCAACAGACCGGCGCTGCCGCCAATCAAAATAGCCTCCGGCGCCAACACGGGGACGATGAGCGCCAGCCCCCGGCCCAGCCACAGGGCCGCCTGCTCCACCGCTGGAACCGCCGCACCGTCCCGGTAGGCGGCCGCCAGCGTCTGGATGGTCGCATAACCGCTTTCGGCCACCATCACGCTGGAGGCGGCGTAGACCTCCAGGCAGCCGGCCAGGCCGCCGCTGCAGGGGCGGTCGCTGTGCGGGTCTACGCAAATCTGGCCGATTTCGCCGGCGCCGCCCCGCCGCCCGCGGTAGACGCGGCCGTCGATCACCACACCGCCGCCCACCCCCGTGCCGACCGCAGCCAGCAGAAAATGGCGATAGGGGCGACCGGCGCCCAGCCGCGCCTCGGCCAGCGCATGGCAGTTGACGTCGTTGTCGATCACCACCGGCATCTGCAGCCCGTCGCGCAGCGTTTCGCCCAGCGGGAAGCCGATCCAGCCGGGCAGGTGAAAGGTGGCGTAGCTGACGACGCCGCTGGCTAAGTCGATCTGCCCGGCGCTGGCGACGCCGGCCGTCTGCGGTGCGGCCGTCTGCGGGCAGGCGTGCGCGTAGTGGGCCAGGACGCGCTGCCCCAGTTCCACAATGCGCTGCGCCACCACAGCGGGGCCGGCCTGCGCCTGGGTCTCCATCTCGCAGCGGCTTGCCAGGCCGCCGGCGGGCGTCCAGACCGCCGCCGCCACCTTGGTGCCGCCGATATCAAAGACCAGGCGCGCTTCAGCGTTCGGCATAGGTCAGGTCTACATCCAACGTCAGGTCAAAGAGCCGTTGCCAGGGGAGGGAGATGTCGCGCAGCGCCACGCCCTCGATGGTGATGCAGGTGTCGCCGCCCGCCAGCGGTTGGCCGACAAAGCGTTTTTGCGCCAGTTCCGCCGCCGCCGCTTCCAGCCGTTCAGCGACGATGGCCAGCAGGGCCGGGTACTGGTCGCCGGCATTGCTCATTGTCGGCGGCAGCCCCAGCCGCGGCTGATCCTCCACCATGATCTGTGTGCGCAGCCGCCCCATGTAGAGCAGGTCTTCCAGCAGCCGCCAGAAGAGAAAGCGGACTTGCGCCGCCAAAGCTTGCGGCTGCGCCCCTGCCTGCTGCTGCACGCAGCGGATGACCGCCTGCGCCAGCACACAGCCTAGGGTGTTGCCGGCGGTGTTCCAGCCGCCGTAGGCGGCCAGCCGGCTCAGCGTCTCCAGCTCGAACAGCAGGTCGCCCAGCGCTACATCGCCGGCATTGACAAAGGCCACATCCACCACGGCGCAGGTGCGCCCTACGTCGAGCATCTGCGCCAGCGAGCGCACAAATTCCGGCAGGTCGCGGCGCACCGTGTGCATCTCGCGCAGCGTGGCGGCGACATGCGGCCGGCGGCGCCAGGCGGTCAGCTCCTGGCGCAGCGGGTCGGGCAGAGATGCCAACTGCGCCTCGTCCAGTTCCAGGATGTACTGCTCCGGCCCGTTGCCCTGCTCCTCGGCGGGGGCGTTGATATAGAGCAGTAGGTCGGCTTCGGCGGGGGTGGCGGCGACGACCCCGCCCAGCGGCCCCAGGTGCGCCTTGACCATCTCGGTCATGGGGCGGTCTTCGTAGGCGGTGATCACCTGGTCGGCCCCGGCCCCGCTGTAGCGCAGAAAGACGCGCGGCTGCCAGTTGGCGCGCTGTGTCACATAACGGGCCAGCAGCAGCATCCCGGTTTCGTCCGCGCCTGGATAGATGGAGACCTTCTGCTCCAGGTGCAGGCTGCGCACCAGCCGGCGCAGCTGCCGCGATTCGGCGATGTTCCAGCCATAGGCGACGGTGTCGTCCTGCGGCACGATCAGATAGTCAAAGACGCCCGCCGCCGTCCATTCGATCATGCGCCGGTTGACGGCATGGTTGCGCGCCCGCCCGCCCAGATAGTCCGCGACAATGGCGGCGGGCAGGGCCGGGCGCAGGGCGGCCAGCTCCTCGCGCTCGGCGGCAGT
>JBBRBX010000189.1:0-6185 GCA_038205395.1 Caldilineales bacterium | reverse complement strand
CGCTGGCGCACGTTGACGCCGGACTCAGCCAGGCCGGGTGCAGCCGGCGCGTCCAGCGCCGCCTGGGTCTGCGCCAGATCCACCGCTTCGCCCGCGCGCAGCAGCAAATCATTGTGGCGCTGCACCTCGACAAACAGCTCTTGCAGCCCCGCCAGCACGGTGTTGAGATCCAATTCACTCAACTGCTGCCGCGCCAGGGCATCCAGCACGGCGCGCTGCTCGCTCTGCAGGGCTAACAGCTGCGTCACCTGTGCCTGAAGCTGCGCCACTTCACTCGGCGGCAGTGCAGGTGGCGGTGCAGCCTGCGCCCCAATCTGCGCCCCACGCAGGTCAATGGTTGAGTTGGTCAGGTCGCCGCTCATAAAGACGCCGGCGTTGACTGTGTTGATGCTCAGCCCGCCGCGCCCAAAGTGCGGTTGGACGGCAGCCGCAGCCGGCGCTGCCTGCCACAGCCGCCCCTCCTCCGCGCGCATAAACAGCAGCGGCTGCAGCCAGCCGCCCGGCTGCGGCGAAGCCAGCACGGCCAGCGCGGCCCGGTTGCGCGCCAGGTTGGCCGCCACATCATACGAGTGGCCGGCCGCCAACGCCGTGTAGAATGCCGCCGCAAAGGCCGCTGCCAGTTCGACCGTCACCAGCCCGCGCATCGCCAGCACCGCCGGGATGCCTGCCTGCACCAGCGCCTGCGCCAGCCCGCGCCAGCGTTCATCGCCCGTTTCTGCGCTGTCGCAGGCGGCCAGCACCGCCAACTGCACGCCCCGGCTGCGCAAAGTGGCGGCCAGATGCGCCGGCGGCAGCGGCGCGCTGCGGCCATACGCATCTTCCAGCACAAGCGCTCCCTCGCCGCTGTAGCTGTCCCAGCGCGCATGGCCGTAGAAGTGCAGCAGGACAAGCCGCCGTGTCACCAGCAGTTCGCTCAACTGGTGGCCGCTGAGATGAGGCTGGATCGCGCCGCTGTGCAGCGGGCTGCCCGCCAGGCAGGCGGCAATGGCGGTCAAGGCCACCTGCGCGCCTGTGGCCGGCAGATCAGCAGGCGACGCGCCCGCCAGCAGCACCTCCGCATTGGGGCCGGGCGCAAACGGCAGCAGCGCGATGGGGCCATCGAGATAGCGCACCAGCGGCGTCAGCGGGTCGCGGGCGAAAAAAGCGCCGCGCTCCCGGTCGTACAGCAGTTCCCAGGGCAGCGCCGCCGCCGCCGCATCCGTATGCAGACGCAGGCGCAGACCGGCGCCGCCGGCGCGCCCCAGCGACTCACGCCACAGCGCCCCAATGGTCTCCGGCAGGGCATCCGCCGCCAATGCTGCGCCCAGCCGCGCCTGCTCCGCCGCGCCCGCGTGCAGCGCCTGTTCCGCCGTCAGCGCCGGCCATTCGCTCTCCAGCGGCCCCGCCTCCCCCGCCGGCGAAGCCATGACGGCCGCGGACAAGTTCCCCTGGGCCGTTTTTGCCAACTGCAGATCAAAATTTTGCATGGTGAACCCTGCCGGTAAGTAATCAGTGAAGTGGCGTCGCGCCGGTGGTCACGCCGGCCCGGCTGGGCAGGCGCTACTAAAAGGCGCGACGCCGGTTGATCTTTGGCCCAGGCGAACCCAGACCGGGAGCCGATCCGGAACCTCTCGTTGCACCGCGGCCGGCGCTCCGTAAAGCGCCGGCATTGCTGGCGCTGGCATCGATCGCCGCTGGGCGGAGAGGTGCTGGCAAGACGAAATCCCGTGTTGTTGTTCCTGTTCCTCGGGTTGTTCCTGTTGCGATAGGCGCAGCGCACCTGCTGAACCGGCCCCACTGCTCGCCATTATACCCGATCCTCCAGCTTGCGCCATGCACCCAGCAGCCGCCCGATCTCCGCCAGCAGCCGCCCGGCATGTTCGTACTGGCTCAAGCTGAGACAGCGCAGTTCGTGCGCCAGCCGCACCTGCAGACGCAGGGAATCGAGCAGCACATCCGCCTCCAGCAGCACGTCGCCGCGGGCGCGCCCCGTCACCTTGCGGGCGCGGATCAACTGGGTGTGGCAGGCAAACGCCGTGTCCAGCAGCCGCGACGCCAGCACAAAGCGCTGGCTTTTAGGAAACTTCTCCACCGCCGGCGTCAGCCAAAGCATAAAATCGTGATATTTTACATACAGCGGTGTATCCACAGCGGCAGCCCCTTCTCAAGATCAGAAGCGCAGCGACGAAATCAGCCGCCGCCGCAGTTGCCAGGTGTCGGCATGGGCGGCGTGCGCAACCCAGGCCCGCAGCGATTCTCGAAACTTGCTGTGCGACAGGCGTCCTGCCAGCACAGCGCGCTGCCGGCTGCGCAAACGCCGCCGCGCCAGCCGCACATTGTCACTGCGCAGCCGGCGGTGCTCCTGAAAAATAACAAAGCCCAAAAACGGCACGCCCACCTGCGTGGGATAGACCACTGAGCGCCGCCAGTTGAGCGAGAGCCGCAGCCCGGCCAGATGCGCCTGCACCTGCTCTTTCCAGCCGTGCAGCACCGCCTTATCGTCGTGAAACAGCAAAAAATCGTCGCAGTAGCGCACATAGCCGCCGCAGTGCAGTTCGCGCTTGGCAAACTGGTCGAGCGAATCAAGATAGAGATTGGCCCACATCTGCGAGGTCAGGTTGCCGATGGGCAGCCCACGCGGGCGCAGCGGTGTGAACAGGTCGTCGCCGGGGAACCACTCCAGCGTATAGACGGGGTCCAGCACACCGGCCCCGCTCGCCAGGATGCGCCCGATCAGGCCGAGGGTGCGGTCGCAGGTGACGAGGCGGGCCAGCTTCTGAGCCAAAATGGCGTGGTCGATGGCAGGGAAGAACTGGTGCACGTCACACTGCAGCACATAGCGGTAGCGCCGCGCATACTGCTGGCAGCGGTCCAGCGCGGCGTGCGTACCCTTGCCGGGGCGGCAGGCATAGCTGTCGTAGACAAAGCGGCGCTCCCAGATCGGCTCCAACACCCGGCAGAGGGCGTGGTGCACGACCCGATCGCGAAAAGGCGCGGCGCTGATCAGCCGCAGCTTACGCTCGCGCACAAAGAAATTGCGGTAGGCGCCAGGCTGATAGCTTTCCTCTTCCAGTTCGCGCTGCAGATCAAACAGATTGGATTCCAGGTCAAACTCAAACGCCGCCACCTCGCGCCGGTCGCGCTTCCCCCGCCGCGCCTTGCGGTAGGCCGCATACAAATTGGCGAATGATGTGATCTGTGGGTATAGATCGCGATACGTGCGCAATTCCTCTCTTCCTTCCCGTTCGTAGCCGGTTTGATCAGAAGACAGCAAACAGGAGACAGAAGACAACAGCCTTACGAGAGAATTCTGGCAAGACGAAATCCCGTGAAGCTGTTCCTGAACCCCGGGTTGAGCCAGTCGCGATAGGCGCAGCGCACCTGCTGAGCGGAAGTGTACCAGGAACCACCGCGTAGAACTCGCAGCCCCGAAGCGCTGAGGTTCTCACGTCCATCATCAGCTAGGTAGGGATAGGGCTGGT
This sequence comes from Caldilineales bacterium, assembly GCA_038205395.1. Taxonomy (GTDB): domain Bacteria; phylum Chloroflexota; class Anaerolineae; order Caldilineales; family Caldilineaceae; genus Fredericiella. The sequence goes on along the minus strand of JBBRBX010000189.1, from coordinate 2,724 downwards.
ACAAGCTAAGTGTCCACTCATACACATTGCCGGCCAACTCCTCTAAACCATCTGGGGTGGCGCCCTGCCGAAAAACACCTACCGGCGCCGGCGCATTCAGCCGGCTGCCGCTCCAGTTGCAGGCAGCCTCATCCCACGCCGGCCCCCACGGGTAGCGACGCCGGCTGCGCCGCGCAGCCCACTCCCACTGCGCTTCACTGGGCAGCCGGTAGCACCTACCGCTCACACGGCTGAGCCAGGCAGCATAGGCCATTGCCTCATACCAGGTAACACTCACCACCGGCTGCGTTGGCTGGTTAAAACGGCTGTCGTCCCACCAAGCCGGCTGCCGCTGCTGCTCCCCTACAATGTCCTGCGCTAAAACCTTAACAAACTCATCTTCATCCCAGCCGGCAAATACACGCCACTGGGCTGCATCCTCGTCGCTAAAGCTTTGCCCTTCCCGTAGTTTGGCAATCGCTTGTTCGATATCAGTGCGAAGAACACGATGAACGTTACGATACTGCTCTTCCGTCGCCGTGTCCAGCGCCAGTTCACCCTTGAGCCAGGCCTGGCCGTCCGCTGTCCATAAGCTGGGGTCATCGTAGCCGCCGGCAGCCATAAAACAGCCATACTCGGCGTTGGTGACTGGAAAAACAGCCAGATCAAACTCCTCAAGCGCAACCCAACAGCTCGGCAGTTCATTTTGATAGGCGTCAGGATCATCGCCACCCAACTGCGCGCGCCCGCCGGGAATCTTCACCATGGGCGGCTCAATATAGCCGGCATCCTCCTGCTGCAGCCATGCCAGCAACCCGCGCCGGCCCAAAAGTGTGGCGGCGGCAACCCGCACGCGCAGGTCTACAGCCGGCGTTCGCATTAAGTTTTGCAGAAAATTGGTGCGCTGCAGCGCTGGCTCCAGCCACAACGCCAGGATAACCGTCTCACGCCACCACTCGTCGACTGCCAGTTCCGCCAACTTCTGCTCAGCGTCGGGCTGGCGCACTAGATGTGCGGCTGCCGCATACTCCTGCACCAACTGGTGGAGCAGCCGGTACTGCTCTCGATCTTCCAGCAGCAGCCGGTGCTGCACAAGCAGCCGGCACACCTGCTCCACCTCCACACCGCTGATTTCCCCAGCCACGGCATCGAAGACAGCCACAGAACACTGCAACGTGCGCTCCTGCTGCAGACGCCACCCCAGCGACTCAAGCACCAGCAGAGTCTTACGCCGCTCGTGCTTGTCGTCAATTGCCCCCAAGGTGCGGGTGGAATGGACAAAGCTGCGCACCAGCGCCCCGCGATCGGCAGGCAAATCGCCATCTTGCGCCCCGCCTACCTCCTTGAGCATAAAAAGCAGGAGCGGATTGAGCGCCAGCGTGCGCAGCCGCTCATCACCATGCAGGCGGTCCCACAGCCGCTTGCCCTTGCCGTTGCCCAAGTGGCGGCGCAAATAGAGACGCACGTCACTTTCCCCCTCTTCATCGTCCCAGTAGCGGATACTATCGACCAGCTGCTGCACCTGCCAATGCTGCGCAGTCGGCAGCCAGGCCGTTTCCGGATTGGTTTCAAGGTCGGGATTAAAATCTGCTGTGCGGCAGGTGGCGTGCACCGCAAGCTGCGGATAATTGGCCAGCATCCGCTGGATAGCGGTACGCCCCTCTTTGGTATAGCGGCCAAACTCATTCAGGCCGTCGAGAAGCAGCACAAAACGCACATCTTGGGCGTGCAGCAGCAGCCGAGCCGAAGTGGTGTTGACCGCAAATACGGCAGCGCTGTTCAGCGCACCTTCAACCAGCGGGATCAGGTCAGCCTCGCCGCAGTACTGCTTCAGCGCGATATAGAGCGGAATGACAGGCGCCGCTTCCGGCTGCCGCAAAGCGGTCTGCACTGTAGATGCGGCCAGCAGCCAGGCGAGCCGCTCCAGCGCAGTTGTCTTGCCGCTGCCCGGCTCACCCACCAGAATGGTGCGCGATGCGGCTAAAATGACACCGACCAAATCCTTTGGCTCCGCTTCTACTTCTGCTGCCTGCCGGCTGAACTCGGAGACGCGCATCGGGAGCAGCAGCCCCCTGGTGTCAATGTAAGCGTTCGGCCCTTGGTCAAGCGGCAGGGCCAGATCATACAGAGGCGGCTGCGGCTCCTCCGGCTGGTCAGCCCAACGCCGGTGGCTGCGTTCGACAGCAGAGGTGTAGGCGAGCAGATCGGATCGGCTCGGCAACGTCACCGGCTGGCCATCCAGTATAAAGGTCGGTTTAACTTCATTGCCCAGCATCACAATTCCGCCGCTGACGCTGGAAATGGTGTTCGGATCGGGGATAGGGTTCATCTGAATACTCCAAACCAACGGCCAAATGATGTCGTTCCAATTATAATACCTAATTTCTCATCTTACGCCATACCTTGATCATGCTGTCGAACGGTAACCAGCCGCTCCCAATCAAAAAAGGGCCGGTCGCTGTGACCGGCCCCCCTGTTCTCCTGACAACAATCACGACACCGCGGGCGCGCCTTACTCCCAGCCGCTCGCCTCATTCAACTGCGCCATCTCTTCCGCCGACAGGCTGATGTCGCAGGCGCGCAGGCTTTCCTGCAGCTGCTCGACGCTGTTGGCCCCGATGATGGGCGCGGTCATGTAGCTCAGGTTGAGCAGCCACGCCAGCGACAGCGGCAGCACCCCGACCCCACGCGCAGCGGCGACGGCGTCCAGCGCATCGAGCACGGCAAAGCCTTTGTCGTTCATAT
>JBBRBX010000188.1:0-6528 GCA_038205395.1 Caldilineales bacterium | reverse complement strand
CAACAACTGGCTCGATAAGGAGACCGCCGCCACCGCCCTTTGGAACGCCATTACCGCTGCCGCCAGGGCTTGAACCTGTCCCTGGCGCCTTTCCTTACTGCTTGGGCGTGCCAAACGAGACCAAAAAAAGCCAAACTCCAGCGTCACGCTGCAAGCGTGACCTACAGGCTGCGGCCCGTCACGCTGCAAGCGTGACCTACAAGCTACAGGTTACCCTTTCACCCCGCTGTAGCTGATCCCTTCGATAAAGTAGCGCTGGAAGAAGAGGAAGATTAGGGCCATGGGGAGGGTGGTGAGCATGGAGCCGGCCATGAGCGCGTTCCACTGCAGGTTCTGCCCCAGCCCGCCGCGCAGCAGCGCCAGCCCCAAGGGCAGGGTGTAGAGGTCCTGGCTGGTGGTGATCACGATCAGCGGGTGCATGAATTCGTTCCAGTTGCCTTGAAAGCTGAAGATGATCAGCGCCACCACGGCGGGACGCGCCAGCGGCAGCACCACCTGGAAAAAGGTGCGGAAACGGTTGGCCCCATCCATGCGCGCCGCCTCTTCGATCTCCACCGGCACCGATTCAAAGAACTGCGCCATCAGAAAGATGCCGAAGGCCGTCACCATCTTGGGCACGATCAGCCCCGTGTAGCTGTCGATCATGCCCAGCGTCTTGAGGATGATAAACATGGGGATCAGCATGACGATGCCGGGGATCATCATGGTGCCGATGATGGAGAGAAAGACGGCGCGGCTGCCGGGGAAGCGGATGCGCGAGAGGGCATAGCCCGCCAGCGCGGCAAAGAGCACCGTGCTCACCGTCACCGCTGCCGCAATCACAAAGCTGTTGAAGGCCCAGCGCCCCACGTTGAGCGCAAACATGCGCTGGTAGCCCTCCAGCGTAAAGGTCTGGGGGATGGGGCTGACCGGGCGCACGTTGATCTCCGGCAGCGTCTTGAAGCTGGTGGAGATGGCCAGGACAAAGGGGTAGAGAAAGGCGAGCGCGATCAGGAAGAGCAGCCCATAGGAGAGCAGCAGCCGGATGCGCGCAGTCAGCCGGTTTTCCGAGTCGCGCCGCGGGGCAGGTTTGGCAGCCCCTGTTTTGGTGGGACCTGTTGAGGTAACCCGTGTGCCGGCAGCCATCTTGTTTGCTCCTCTATTCCTCTTCCGGCTTCCCCTCAGTGATGCGCCGCTGCAGCATGGTGAGGGTGAAGATGATGATAAACAGCAGCAGCGCAATCGCCGCCGCCACGCCCATCTGCGAGTTGGTAAAGCCGTTGCGATAGATCAGATAGGCGACCGTGAGCGTGGTCTTGGCCGGGCCGCCCGAACTCATCACATAGATCTGGTCAAAGACCTGGAAGGTGCCGATCAGCCCCAGCGTGACGACAAAAAAGAGCGTGGGGCGCACCAGCGGCAGCGTGATCTTGGTGAAGGTCGTCCAGCCGCCGGCACCATCCATCTCCGCCGCCTCATAGACCGGCAGCGGCACATCCTGGAGCGCGGCCAGGAAGATCACCATCATCGTGCCGATGGTCGTCCAGGTGTTCATAAACATGATGGCCATCAGCGCGATGCTGGGGCCGCTGATCCAGTCCCAGATGGTGAGGCTGAGGATTTCGTTCTGCAAGAAGGCCGGCCCGCTGCGCAGCGTGACGCCGAACCAGTTCAGGATGATATGGAACAGCCCCTGCGATTCGCTCATCCACGCCAGCGGCTGCCAGGCGCCGAAAGTCACCCACTCCAGCACCTGGTTGATCAGCCCGTTCTTCTGGTAGAGAAAGAGAAAGAGCATGCTGATCGCAATCGACGAGGTGATGGCGGGCAGATAGTAGGAGGTGCGGAAGAAGTCCTTGAAGCGCAGCCGGCGCTGGTTGACCACCACGGCCAGCCCCAGCGAGAGCGCAGTCTGCAGCGGCACGACGCCCAAGGAGAAGTAGGCCGTATTTTTGAAGGCTTTGAAGAAGTCGGCGCGGCGGATGCCGTCTTCGAACAAGAGCACGCGGAAATTTTCCAGCCCGATATAGCGGGCGGAGGCGGGCGGGCTGATCCCGTTCCAGTCCGTCACGCTGAAGTAGAGCGCAAACAGGATGGGTATGAGCGCAAAGACGCCCAGAATCAGCAGGGTGGGCGACATAAACAGCCACCCCGCCACTGCATCCTGTCTGTCCTGTTCCTTGATCCCTGTTGCCATTGGCTCACCTTCTACTCGATTATAAAATGCTTTAACGCAGAGGCGCAGAGGGTGCGCAGAGGACGCAGAGAGGAGGAGACAGGCTTCTCCGCGACCTCTGCGTTGAAGCCTGTCACGCTGCAAGCGTGACCTACAGGCTTCGTGCGAACGGCGGAGGGAAGAGGAACTGGCCCGTCACACTGCAAGCGTGACCTACAGGCTGCCCCGTCACGCTGCAAGCGTGACCTACAGGCTCCTCTCCTCCTCCGCGCCTCTGCGGTAAACTCCCTAGCGGCTGAGCACCTGCTGGCCGACATCCTGCGCGTCCTGCAGCACAGCTTCCGGCAGCTTGTTGCCGGTGAAGGCTTCCTGCAGGCCAGAGTTGATCGTGTCGAGCACATCCTGGAAGCCGGGGCGGAACTGCCATTTCTGGGCATAGTCGGCGCCCTTGAGCAGCGGCTCCAGGTCGGGGTACTGCGCCAGCCAGCCGTCGGCCAGGCTGGCGCGCGTGGGCATGGCCAGCCCCAGGTCGGTCCACGCCTTCATGCCGTCGGCGCCGGTCAGATAGTCCACCAGCTTGACAGCGGCTTCGTTGTTCTTGCCATTGGCGGGCACGGCATAGCAGACGGTGAAGGCCATCGTCGCCTTGCCGGCGGGGCCGGCGGGCAGCTCAACGATGCCGTAGTTGACATCGGGGAACTGGTCCTTGAGGAAGGGGACGATCCAGTTGCCTTCAATCGCCATGGCGGCGCGGCCCTTGCCGAAGGCTTCGCCCGGCCAGCCGCTGTCGAGGTCGGCAGGCTGGGCGGCGAAACCGTCCGTGACCAGCCCCACATAGTAATCGGTCGCCTGTTTGGCGGTGTCGCTGTCCAGCGTCATCTGCGTGAAGTCGGCGTTGGTGATCGTGCCGCCGGCCTGGTAGATAAAGGCGATCAGACGAGCAAAGTCGGGGCTGAGCACCAGCCCATAGACGCCGGCGTCCTTGTTGGTCAGCTTCTCCGCCGCGGCGCGCATGTCGTCCCAGGTCCAGTCGACGGTCGGGTAGTCGACGCCGGCGGCGTCAAACAGATCCTTGTTGTACTGCAATCCCAGCGTGCTGAAATCCTTGGGCGGGCAGTAGAAGCTGCCGTCCACCGTGAAAGCATTGCGCATGGAGGGGTAGAAATCATCGGGGTTGGTCAACTGGTCGCCGATGGGGGCGAGGGCGTTGGCCGCCACCAGGTCGGGCAGCTTGAAGCTGTCCACATAGAAGACATCGGGTGGGCTGCCGCCGGCCAGCGCCGTCTGCAGCTTGGTGTCATAGTCGGGCACCAGGTTCAACTGCACCGTGGTGTCGGGATTCTGTGCATTCCAGCCGTCGATGATCTCCTGCAGCCGAGTGTTTTCGGCGTCGGAGCTGGCCCAGCCCATCAACTGCAAGGCCCCGGCCGGCACTGCGCTCGTGTCGGCGGCGGTCTCTGTCGCCGTGTCAGCGGGTGTGGTGTCGGCGGCTGTGGTGTCGGCGGGTGCATTCGCGGCGGGGGCGGTGGTGGCCCCAGCGCAGGCGGAGAGCACCATTGCCAGCAGCAGCAGCAGCGCCACCAAGCGTGTTCCGTGCGATTTCATAGCGTTTTTCTCCTTTGAAAGTTACCAAGAACGACGTTAATGCTTCAACGCAGAGGCGCAGAGAAGGCGCAGAGGAGGAGAGGAGGAGAGGAGAGGAGGAGAGGAGAGAATGTCACGCTGCAAGCGTGACCTACAGGCTTTTCCTCTCTGTCTTTCCTCTCTGTCTTTCCTCTCTGCGACCTCTGCGTACCCTCAGCGTCTCTGCGTTAAACTCCCTCTCTCTCTTCCTCTGCGACCACTGCGTAAACTCAGCGCCTCTGCGTTAAACTCCTTTCCCATGCAGATCAACCGTCTGCAGTTCGCCGCGCAGGCGGAAGCGGAAGGCCAGCCGCCGCCAGTGGTCGGGCAGGCAGGGGTCGAGCGTGTAGCGCCCCTCCTGCACGCGCAGCCCAGCAAAGCCAAAGACCAGCGCCTGCCACAGCCCGCCCGCCGAAGCGGCATGGATGCCGTCGCGCGCGTTGCCGCGCACGTCGTCGATGTCGGCCAGCGCCGCACGCATAAAGTGGGCGTAGGCTGTCTGCGCGTCGCCCAGCCGACAGGCGGCCCAGGCGTGGATCGAGGGGCCGAGCGACGAGCCATAGCTGTGGTCGGTGCGCGGGGCGTAATAGTCCCAGTTGGTGCGCAGCTCTTCCAGCGAGAACTCGTCGGGGGCCAGAAGCTGGAGCAGCAGCACATCCGGCTGTTTGAGCACCTGGTGCTCGTTGGCCCCTTCGATCCCCAGCAGCGCCTGCATGGATTTGCTGCGCATGGCATAGGCGGGCCAATCCACCTCCTTGCGGGCGAAGAAGCCGTCGAACTGCTCGATCAGCCCCGTAGCCGGGTCGCGCTGGAGCAGCAGATTGGCGGCGATCTGCTCCCAGCGCGCCAGGCGGGCGGGCGTCAGATCCAGTTCGGCGGTCAACTGCGCGGCGCGTTCCGGCTGATAGCCCTGCAGCCATTCCAGCAGATGCAGGGCGGTGCGCAGATGGCGGCGCACCATGCCGTTGGTGTAGGCGTTGTTGTCCACATGGTCATGGTATTCATCGGGGCCGATCACATCCGAGAGCGAGAACTGGCCGGGGGCGGGGCGATCCGGCTCGACGCGGCTCTCCCAGAAGCGCGCCGTCTCCAGGATGATCTGCATGGCTGGCCCGGCCAGAAAGGCGTCATCGCCGCTGATCTGCCAGTACTGCACCAGGGCGTAGGCCACATCGGCGCTGATGTGCAGCTCGATGTCGCCGCACCAGATGCGCACCAGCTCCTCCCCCTGCGGGCCGGGCACCCAGCGCGGGGTCACTTCGTCGCCCGTTTCGGCGCTCTCCCAGGCAAACTGCGCCCCCTGCAGCCCATTGCCCGCGGCCTTGCGGCGTGCGCCGGGCAGGGTGTGGAAGCGGTAGGACAGCAGGTTGCGCGCCAGCTGCGGCTGGGTGTAGATGAAGTAGGGCAACATAAAGGTTTCGGTGTCCCAGAAGGCATGGCCGCGGTAGCCGAAGCCGCTGAGCAAGCGCGCGCCGATGCTCACCCGCTCATCATGCGGTGGTGCAGCGATGCGCAGTTGGAAGAGGGCGTGGCGCACGGCGATCTGCGCCAGGTTGTCGCCTTCGATGAGCACATCGCCCTCATCCCAGAAGGCGTCCCAGGCCTGGCGGTTGTCGGCCAGAAGCTGCGGGTAGGGGCGGGCGGCGGCGGCATGGGCCAGCGCAGCCGCCAGCGGGTCTTCGCTGTCGCGGCTGGTGAAGAGGCTGACCGTCTTGTCCAGCGTCCAGCTTTCGTTGACGGCCAGCGTCGTCTCCACCTCAAAGCCGGGGTTGAGCGGGCTGTCGGTGTAGCGCGGCCCGCTGATGGGGGCGGCAGGCGCAGTGGGCGCGCTGGGCAGATGCAGCTGCATGGCTTCCACCAGCCGCTTGCCGGTGGTGCGCGTCAGTCCGCTCAGATAGGCGACATCGCCCAGGCGGCCCGGCTGGAGTTCGCGCCAGTGCAGGTAGTTTTCATTTTCGACAAAGCCGTCGATGCGGGCACGCACGCGCACCGCCAGCGGGCGCGCCAGCGGGGTGATCGTAAGGCGCAGGGCGAAGGCGTGCGGGTCGCGCAGGCTGGCGATGCGGGCGAAGGTCAGCTCGACCGCGGCGCCGTTGGCGGGTGTCCAGGTGAGATGACGGCGCAGCTCGCCCGTGCGCAGGTCGAGGCGGCGGCTGTAGTCGCTCATCTGGCCGCGGTCCATGCGGAAGGGCAGCCCGTCCACCCAGATGTCGAGCGCGGTCCAGTCAAAGGCGTTGGCCAGCTCGGTGTAGACGATGGGCACATCGTCCCACAGCCCATGCACGAGGGTGGCGGGCTGGTCGCCGGGGTAGCGCTCTTCAAAGCTGCCGCGTGTGCCGGTGGCGCCGCCGCCGATGGTGAAGGCGCTCTCCCATTGCTGCAGGCGGGCGGGGTTGAAATGCGTCTCCGCCAGCGACCAGGTGGCGGCGTAGAGCAGATCGGCCAGCCGCACGCCGGTTAAATCGGGGAGCACCAGGTCGGCCACGCCCACGCGTTCTTGCGGGCCAAGCCCCACCGTCACCATCCCCGCCGCGCGCGCGCCGAGCAGCCCGGCTTCGGCGTCCTCGACCACCAGGCAGGCGGCGGGGGCGATGGCCAGCCGTTCGGCGGCCAGCAGAAAGAGGTCGGGCGCGGGTTTGGGGCGGCGTTTGCCGGCCGGCGCATCGGCTTCGGGGCCGGCGATCACCACATCAAAGAGGCTGCTGATCCCCAGCCGCGCCAGGACAAAGGGGCTGTTGTGGCTGGCGGAG
>JBBRBX010000187.1:0-6613 GCA_038205395.1 Caldilineales bacterium | reverse complement strand
CCAATTTGGAACCCGCCGAAGACGGTCTGTACCAGCTCAAGGCGGAGGTGGCGGCGCATGTGGCGCAGCAGACGCCGGCAAGCTGCCGGGGCACGACCCGTTTTGTGTTGGCCGGCGAAATTTCCAACATCTACAAGCGGCATGGCGCTACGCGCAAGGTGCACAACGTCATTTTTGCCCCTTCGCTGGCGGTGGTGGAACGCATCCAGACCGCACTGGAGCGCATCGGCAATATTCGCTCGGATGGACGCCCCATTCTGGGTCTGGACTCGCGCGACCTGCTGGAAATCATCCTGGAGATCGACGAACGCTGCCACCTGATCCCCGCCCACATCTGGACGCCCTGGTTTTCGATGCTCGGCTCCAAGTCCGGCTTTGACTCGGTGGAGGAATGCTTTGGCGATCTGACGCCGCACATCTTTGCGCTGGAGACGGGACTCTCGTCCGACCCGCCGATGAACTGGCGAGTGAGCAACCTGGATCGCTACACACTGGTCTCCAATTCGGATGCCCACTCGCCGCAGAAGCTGGGGCGCGAGGCGACGTTGCTGGATATCGAATTGCGCTATGATGCGCTTTTTGACGCGCTGCGCAGCGGCGATCCGCAGCAGTTTAGCGGCACCATCGAATTTTTTCCCGAAGAAGGCAAGTACCACCTCGACGGCCATCGCAAGTGCGGCGTCTGTTGGGAGCCGCCCGCCACCATTGCCCATCACGGCATCTGCCCCGTCTGCGGCAAGGAGATTACGGTGGGCGTCCTCCACCGCGTGGAGGTGCTGGCTGACCGCCCGTTGGGGGCGCACCCGCCGCGCACACATCCTTTCACCAGCCTGGCCCCCCTGCCGGAGGTGCTGTGTGAGGTGCACGGCTGTGGCCCCACGGCCCGGCGCGTCAAGCAGGAATATGACAAGCTGCTGGAGCGCATCGGCCCCGAACTGTTTATCTTGCGCCAGGCGCCGCTGGATGAAATCAGCCGCGTGGGCGGCCCGCGCCTGGGCGAAGCGATCAAGCGGATGCGCGCCGGGCAAATCCAGGCCTCCGCCGGCTATGATGGCGAGTACGGGGTGATCCGGCTCTTGGACGGCTATCGCGAGGACGATGGCCACGGCGCGCCGCAGATACGGCTGCTCGATGTGAAAGACGCCGCACCGGCCCCCAGCGAGAGCAGAGCCTTACACGAGACCACAGTTCCCCTGGCGCAGTTTGCGCCGGATACGAGCGGGGCAACGGAGGCGGGCTGGGCGCAAGAGGACCTGTTTGCGACGGCGCCCGGCGCGCCGTCTGCGCCCGCGGCCGCGCCTCCCATAGGCGCAAACTGGCTTGCCCGCCTCAATCCTGAGCAGCGGGAGGCGGCGCTCTATACACGCGGGCCGCTGATGATTGTCGCCGGCCCCGGCGCCGGCAAAACCCGCACGCTGACCGTGCGTATCGCCCACCTCCTGGAATCTGGGCTGGCCACGACGCACTCCATCTTGGCCATCACCTTCACCAACCAGGCGGCGGCGGAAATGGCCGGACGTCTGGCGGAGATCGCCGGCGCAGCGCAGGCGGAGCAAGTCACCGTCAAAACCTTTCACGCCCTGGGTGCGCAGCTTTTGCGCAGCGCCGGCGAGGGGGTGGGGCTGCCGCCCGATTTTGTCATCCTGGACGAGCCGGATCGCGCCGCGCTGCTCCAGCGCAGCCTGCCCAAGTTGGGTGAGACGGCGCTTGAAAGCTGTCTCAGCCGCATCTCCACCTGCAAGAACCAACTGTTGACGCCGGATGACCCCCAGTTGGCGGGCGAGACAGTGACGGGAGCCAAGGGCAGCCTCGCCTTTGCGGCCGTCTATCAGCAGTATGAAGCGGCCCTGCGTGCGGCGCAGGCGGTCGATTTCGACGACCTGATCCTGCTCAGCGTGCGGCTGCTGCAGACGCAGGCCGAGTTCCAGGCGGCCGTGCACGCACGCTACCGCTGGATATCGGTTGACGAGTACCAGGATGTCAACCTGGCGCAGTACCGTCTGCTGCGGCTGCTGGCGTCAGGCGGCGCCAACTTATGCGTCATCGGCGACCCCGACCAGGCGATCTACGGCTTCCGCGGGGCAGACCGGCGCTTCTTCCTGGCTTTCGGCGACGACTACCCCGACGCCAAACGGCTGCTGCTCAGCCGCAGCTACCGTGCGCCCCAGTCGCTATTGGATGCGGCGGGCCAGGTGCTGGCTGCCAACCCCGACCGGGAGGCCGTGCGGCTGTGGTCGGAGTACACGGAACAGGTCAAGATCGATGTCCACCCTGCGCCGACCGACAAGGCCGAAGCCGAGTATGTAGTGCACCAGATCGAGCAGATGGTGGGCGGCACTAGTTACTTTTCGCTGGATTCGGGGCGGGTGGATGATCGCGGGGAGGCAGACGGGCGCGGCTTTGCCGACTTCGCCGTGCTTTACCGGCTCAACGCCCAGGCGGCGCTGCTGGTCGAGGCGTTGGATCGCTCCGGCATCCCCTACCAGGTCGTCGGGCAGGCGTCGCCCTTTGCCGCCAGGCCGGTGCGTGAAGTGCTGGCTTGTCTGTGGCTGCTGCACAACCCGCGCTCGCGCGTCCATCTGGATTTGCTGCTGTCGGCAGGGCGGACGGCGCCCAGCGCCGGCTATCTGGAGCAGGTCGCCGCCGCGGTCGCCGAGCACAACTTTGATTTGACGGCCGGCTTGGAGGCCGCCGCCGCTGACCATGCATTCCGTCCCGTGCAACGTGTGCGGCTGGCGGCGCTGGCGCGCAGCTGGCGGCTGCTGGCGCAAGAGCCGGCGGGGCAGCCCATAACGCAGTTGTTGGCGCAAGCCTATCGTCTGTTAGCCGGGCTGCGCACTGCAGACGCGGAAGAAGCCGAGACGCAAGAGGGGGCGACGCCGTGGATGCGGGCGCTGCTGCTGCGCGCCACCCCCTACGGCGCACGCCTGGATGAGTTTCTGGAGTCCACCGCCCTGGCGCGCGCGTCCGACGCCTATGACCCGCGCGCTGACCGGGTGACGTTGAGCACACTGCATGCTGCCAAGGGTCTGGAGTTTCCGGTTGTCTTTATTGTGGGCTGCGAAGAAGGGCTGCTGCCCTATCTGCCTGCAGGGCGTTACGCCGATAGGGAAGAAGAGCGCCGCCTCTTTTATGTGGGGATGACCCGCGCCCAGCAGCGGCTGCTGCTGACGCACGCCCGCAGCCGCTTTCTGTTTGGACAACAGTCGGCGCCGCCGCCCTCGCCGTTTCTGGACGACATCGAGCAGGTGCTGAAACAGGTGCAGTTGACGGAAGTGCGACGCAAGGTGAAGGCGGAAGACCCCCAACTGCGGCTGCTGTGAGGAATGCAGTGGGTTGCGCGGATAGTCCTATAGAGGAGGCGGACAATAACGGTACAATACACAATTGCAGAGGCGCGGCATAATTTTGCTGCCATTGTGCATGAGGCGGAAGAAAATGGGCCGATTGCGATTTCGTGCTTCGGCGGATTTTGCGGAGCTTGCCATCGAGCCGGAATTGTTTGATGTCAGAGACACTTCACCTGGTCGCAATGTTGATTTATGAAAATAGTTCGCTAATGAATCTCACCCTGGTCATCAATGCCGGCGGCCAGAGCCGGCGCATGGGGACGAGCAAGGCGCTGCTGCCCGTGCCGCCGCAGGCTGCACCGCTGATCGCGCATGTGGCGGCGCGGCTGGCGCCGCTGGCGGCGCAGCGGCTGGTCGTGGTGACGAATGACCCGCAGCTTCCGACGCTGGCGCAGCTTCCGCCGGAGACCGTCTTTGTCGCCGACGCCTATCCGAACACGGGCACGCTGGGCGGCATTGCCAGCGGTCTGCAGCAGGTGGCGGGCTGGGCGGTGGTGGTGGCCTGCGACCTGCCGCTTGTTAGTGCAGCGCTGTTCGCCCACCTGTGTGCGCTGGCCGGCGAACAGGAAGACGGCCAAGACCGCTGGGATGCGGTTGTGCCGGAGGTGGCCGGCTATGCGGAGCCGCTGCACGCGCTCTATCACCGGCGCTGCCTGCCCGCCATCGTCGCGCGCCTGGCGGCGGGAGAGCGGCGGGTGATCAGCTTTATGCCCGATGTGCGCACCCGCTATGTGCCGGAAGCGGAGCTGCGCGCAATCGACCCCGAACTGCGGTCGTTTTTCAACACCAATACCCCGGAAGAGTGGGCCGCAGCGCTGGCGCTTTTGTAGAGGAAGCGCCCTATGCAGGCAGCGCGGCCAGCCGCGCCTGCGCCTCCTGTCGCAAATCGGAGCGCGGGGCCGGCAGGCCATACTGTTCGACCAGAAAACTGGCCGCCACGGCGGCACAGCGGCCGGCCTGGCGCAGGTCGCCGCTTTCCAGCCAGCCCACCAGCAGCCCGCCGCAGTAGGCATTGCCGGCCCCGACTGGGTCTACCAGTGGAACGGGAACGACGGGTATGTGCTGCAGTTCCTGCGTGCGCGTGCGGTAGAGCAGCGACCCCTCGCCCCCCATCCGCAGCGCGACGATGGACGCGCCGGCGTCGCCCAGCCGCCGCACCAGCGTCTGCGGGTCGCCCTCCCCGACCAGTGAGGACGCTTCTTCCACATTGGGGGAAAAGAGGTCGCACGCCGTCAGAAGGGCGGCCAGTTCTTGCGCGTGTAGCGGGCGCGCAGCCGGGCGGAACGGCTCGATGCTGATGGCCGCGCCCTGCCGGCGCAGCGCCGTCACAAGCGCCAGGTTGGGCTGTTCCGGATGCACGCCCAAGTGACAGCCTTTTGCCTGGCGATAGGCGGGTGGGATCTGCTGCGGGCGAAAGCGCAACTGCGCCGCAAGCGACTCGCTGCGCGTGCGCCAGACTTGGGTGCGCCGCCCATCCTCCTCCAGAATCTGCCAGGCGCGCAGCGTCGGGTGCTGCGGGTCATGCTGCACCCCCGCCGTGTTGATTTCCAGCGCCTCCAGCCAGGCCTGTGCCGCCGGCGGGAAATCAACGCCTACATGCGCACACAGCCCCACACCGCCCAGCGCCCACAGCTTCATGCCGAACGCCGTTTGCGGCCCGCCGCCGCCCAACAGCCCCATTCGGGTGCGGCCATCGGGCAGAACCACGTCGTCAATGATCAGCGAAAAGGTGAAGTAATCGATCATGCCGCCGGCCCCTGTTGCGTTCAGCCGCCGGTAATCCGCTGCCGGTAGAGATAGAGCAGGCGCTCCGCCTCCACCTCAACACAGACACTGATGGCCGGGCAGTTCGTCCAGGCGTGCGGGCCATACCAGTGCTGGCGGCGGTCCCACAGCGTCTGCCCGCGCGCCAGCCCGTCGCTGATCACGCGCATCGGCCCGACGCGGGCGCGGAAGAGCGTGGAGTCGATCACATAGGCGATGGCGGATGGGTCATGCGTGTGGCACATGCGCAGGCCATTGCTGCGCTCATAGAAGTCGAGATAGAAGCGGCTGATTTCTTCGATATAGGCGCCGGTGCGGGTGACGGCCAGCGCGTGCAGATAAGCCTCATCCATAATCACTTGTTCGGTGACATCCAGGCCCACCATCGTCAGCATCGGCCAGCGGGCGGTGAAGACGCGGTCGGCGGCGTGCGGGTCATTGTAGATGTTGGCCTCCGCTGCCGGGTTGACGTTGCCGCTGACTGTGGCCGCGCCGCCCATCACCACCACCTCAGCAACATTGTGCACAATGCGCGGCTCGATGGCCAGCGCCAACGCAATGTTGGTCAGCGGGCCGATAGGCACCAGCGTCACCTCACCGGGAGCGGCCATCACCGTATCCACAATAAACTGGGCGGCGCTGCGCGGGTCTGGCTGGCCCTGTGGATTGTCGTGCGGGATGTCGCCCAGCCCATTGGCTCCATGCACAAAATCCGCCACCTCGCTAAAATTGCCATAGAGCGGCTGTTCGGCGCCGTGTGCGACGGGAACAGCGTGGTGGCCGGCAAATTCCAGCAGCCGCAGCGCGTTTTGCGTCGCCTGCGTAGTGTGGACATTGCCGAAGATGGTGGTCAGGCCCAGCAGCTCGATTTCGGGAGAGTTGAGCGCAAAGAGGATGGCCATCGCATCGTCAATGCCTGGGTCGGTGTCGATAATGATCTTTTTTGGCATAAGCTTCACTTTTCTACTGGATCGGCTGCTGCTGGGCTGGCTGTTGCTGAAAGCGGCGAGCGTTGGCCGCTGTCTGGGCACGACGGCGCAGTTGGTAAATCACCAGGGCTAAAATCGTGATGGTGGGCGGGATCATTTCAATATACTGCGCCGGCACATTGAGCGTACCCAACTGCGCGCCGAGCGACGTCGCTGCCCCAAAGATGAGCGCAGCGATCAAGACGCCAGCAGGCCGCCGGTTGCCCAGGTTGACGATAGCCAGGGCAATAAAGCCGCGTCCCGCTGTCATGTTGGCCTGAAAAATGGTCAGATAGCCCATGCTGAGATACAGCCCGCCCAGCGCAGCCAGAACCCCGCTCAAATAAAGGGCGATGTACTGTGTCCGCTTGGCGTTGATGCCGACGGACTGGGCGGCGTCGCGATTTTCACCGGCGGCGCGCAGATGGATGCCCAGCCGCATCTTGTATAGAAAGACGCTGACCACCGGCGTCAGCAGCAGGGCGGCGTAGGAGAGCAGATTGTAGCCGGTTCCGTTTTCACCGTTGAGCA
>JBBRBX010000186.1:0-6763 GCA_038205395.1 Caldilineales bacterium | reverse complement strand
CTGCTGCTGCGCGTGCTTCACAGGCAGCGGAAAAAGCACACGCACGCACGTCCCCTCATTTACGTTGCTCTCCACAACAATCGCACCATGATGGCCGCGCACAATGCCCAGCACCGCCGCCATTCCTAAGCCGCGTCCCGTAAACTTGGTGGTGTAAAAAGGTTCAAATAAGCGCTGCTGCACCTCAGCAGACATGCCGCTGCCGTTGTCTTCCACCTGAAAATAAGCGAAGAGGCCAGGCGGCGGTTTCTCCACACCGCGGCTAAGCGCAAGATAAGCTGCATCATATTGCGCCACACCCGTGGACACAAGAATTTTGCCATCCACATCCGCAGTGGCTTCGGCTGCATTCGTAATCAAGTTCATAATCACCTGCTGGATCTGGCTGGAATCGGCGTTGATGGCTGGTATATTTGACGCCAGTTGTAGTTCCAGCACCCGGCTGCGCGCAATGGCTGCGCGCACAAATTCGCAGTTTTGCTCAACCAGCAGATTCAGATCCAGCGGTTCCACGATAAAGTGGCCGCGCCCAGAATAGTCCAGCATCTGCTGCGCCAGGCCGGCGGCGCTGTGGATAGCATTCATCGCGCGCTCGATAAATGGTGCGGCTGGTGCATCCGGCCCTATATGCAGCTGCGCCACCTCCAGGTTGCCGCTTATGGCCAGCAGCAGATTGTTGAAATCATGCGCAATGCCGCCTGCCAGTACACCCAAACTCTCCAGCTTTTGAGCATGGAACAAGCGCCGTTCCATCTCCAATTGCTCTTCTTCCGCTCGCTTGCGCTCCGTCATATCATAAATAGCGCCCTGGATAAAATTGCGCTCGTTTTCCTCATCCACTACATGCCGGGCAATATCGCGCACCCAACGCATTTCACCCGACTTGTGCAACACTCGGTATTCATCATCCGTACTGGAGCCTGTCGTGTCAAAAAGCCAATGCCCCAACGCCAGCACACGCTCGCGATCTTGCTGATCCATCAAGTCAGCCCACGATATTTCGCCGCTTAAAATCGCTTCGGCGGTATAGCCGATAATCTCCGGCACCGTACCCTCAAACAAAGTAGGGTGAGAACTTCCCCATTCTATCTGATAAGCAATACCCGTAAAATTCTGCATAAACAGCCGATAGCGCTGCTCACTCTGCCGCAGCGCATCTCCTGCGTGTTTGCGCCCGATCGCGTTGGCGAGCGTGCTGGCCAGCGTCTGCATAAATTGGATTTCTTCAGGCGGAAACTGGTGGGGGCTGTCATAATACACCATAAATTTGCCCAGCAACCGCCCCTGAAAAACGAGAGGAATCATACCCAGGGCTAGAATCCCTTCTCGTGCAACAACATCTCGCAGCGGTTCCCCCGTGCGCGGCAGCGGAGCCGCCATCGTGTGATCCACAATTATATTCGCACTCAAAACCGGTTCCGGACCGTACGTATCAGGCGCCCATGGAGTATGCCCTTCCACCGCCTCGCAGTAGGTAGCTGATAGACCCAAGGTTGCTTTGAAGCGCATCACCCCATCCGTATCAAACAATAGCACGGAGGCGCGATCAGCACCGAGCGCTTGATGCAAGGCGTTTAATGCCGCTGTATAAATATCAGAGAGAGAGCCAGCTCGCGCGGCAGTTTCGCTGAGCACAAAAACGGCTCGCAATTGTTCGTACTTGCGCACCAATTCCGCCGCAGCGCGCTGACGCTGCAGATGTGCCGAAAGAATTTCTCCTGCCGTACGTAGGAGACGTACATCGTTTTCTTCCCACACGCGCTCGGCTTGCACATGGTCAAAGCCAATAAAACCGTAAAAAGAGCCGCCCATAAAGATCGGCAGCACCAATATGGAAGTGATGGATTGCAGTTGCAGAAAGATTCGTTCGCTATCCGGAAAATTCGTCACCAAACCGGCTATCGGCAAACCTTGTGATAACGTGTCATACCAACGTTGAAACCCATCGTGGTAGTAGCCATGCTGTAAAGCTGGGTTATCGATCTCAGGCTCTATACCTTCGACACATGCTTCGTAGATAAGTTTCATGCCGACGCAGGTAGTGCCATCTTCATGTTGATCAACAAAATTTTCAGCAATGTAGACGCGGCTGCTGTCCGCAGCTGCCAACAGGTGGTGCAGCGCTTGATGAATAGTATTGGGATCGCCAGGTGACGCTTCAATTAACGCTGTGGAAAATGCGGAGAGACCGGCCTCATAGCGCAGACGGATCGCTAGCGCCACTTCCGCCCGCTGAAGATCGCTGATGGTCGCAAATGTGCCATATTCTAGATCCATATCTTCCTCCGCGAACGATTATAGCATACCTTGCAGGCTGCTAAACTACCGCTTTACTCCACACTATGGGGCAAAAAGAAAGGAATGCACGCTTATGCCAAAACCAGTTCAAGGTCATTTCCTATCGACATTCAGATGTGTTGTTGCCAGAAAACGGATAGGCTTTGATAAAGATGCCATTTGACATCGATAACGCCATAGCACTTCTGCGCCAAGCAGTGTCACCCTATCCACCGGCTGCGCTTTTTGCGTTGGCTGATGACGGCTATCGCTCACCCTTTGAGCAGTTGCTGGCCTGTATGATCTCAATTCGCACCTACGACGAAACGACCATTGTCTGCGCCCAACGACTCTTTACCGCCGCGCGCACCCCCGCCCAACTGTTGGCTCTGGAGCCGAGGCAGATCGATGCGCTCATCTCGCCCTGCACCTTTCATGAGGCCAAAGCGCAGCAGATATGGGATATCGCCCAAACCATCACGACCCAGTATGGCGGTGAACTGCCATGCGACTTCACGCTGCTTACCGCGTTGCACGGGGTTGGCCCAAAATGCGCCAATCTTGTACTGGGCATTGCCTGCGGCATCCCCAGTATTAGTGTCGATGTGCACGTACACCGAGTCACCAACCGCTGGGGCTATATAGACGCCCGCTCGCCTGAGCAGACGATGGCAGCACTGGAAAAGAAGCTGCCGCGCGCCTACTGGATTGAAATTAACCGGCTGCTTGTGCCATTCGGCAAACACATCTGCACCGGCAGCCGTCCTCACTGCTCTACCTGCCCTCTGCTGGCTATGTGTGCACAGGTTGGGGTGGAGAATCCGCGCTAACAAACAAGC
Organism: Caldilineales bacterium; assembly: GCA_038205395.1. Classification (GTDB taxonomy): domain Bacteria; phylum Chloroflexota; class Anaerolineae; order Caldilineales; family Caldilineaceae; genus Fredericiella. The sequence goes on along the minus strand of JBBRBX010000186.1, from coordinate 3,647 downwards.
ACCGAGAGCTGTACAGACCCTCGGCGCTTGTTTACTAATATTTGGTTAGCGCGTAACTGCCGGCAGATAGAGCTTACTGCCCGACTGCTGTCCCTCAGGAACTTGTCCGACCAGTGCCAGCGGCTGCAGTTGCTCAGTGACGCCTGTTACCAGCTTCGCCTGCAAATCTACACCGCAGCCGCTGCAGCTTTGAATCGACTGCCACGCTGTCCCATCCCAGGCAACCAACTGTAGTGTCGCCGAATCCGCTATCCCCGCCGCCGCCAACTCTGCATCCGTGAACTGCGCCTGCACGGTGTACGGCTTATTTGTTTGCGCCAACTGCTTGCCGCTCAAGGTTGTGGCGCCCACACGCATACCGTAAAGTCCGGCCCAGCCTTCAGGCAAAGCATAGCCGGGCTGTGGGCTGCGCGTCAGTATGGCAACGCTATCTTCTCCCACGGCGCCGGCTGGAAAGGTAGCCCGGATGCCATCCGCCTGCACTGCCCCTCCCTCGCCAGGTGTCAGATTGGGTGTGCCCATTGCACCATTCCAGCGGGCAAAACCTAGTGATCCCTTCTCTCCTGCCCGATCAAACTGGCCGCCCACGTAGACACCTGATGGTGCGGCCAGTACGGTGTCTGCCTGTGTATAGATGTCGTTATACCAGCGCAGACCACTGCCCAATGCAGTCCACTGGTTGGTCGTCGTGTCCAAGCGAGCGATGTAGCGTGCGGGGGCGGCGCCGGCGCTGGTGAATTTACCCGCCACCAGCAGATCAGCTCCGGAAGGGGCGAGACCACGCACATGCGCATCATCCAAGCCACCCAAGCTGCCGTCAATTGAAATCCATTGCTCGACCGCTCGATCCCAACGTGCTAGGCCACCCGCCGCCGCTGCGCCGCCGGCCTGATTAAATTTGCCGCCGATAAAGAGCGAGTTGCCTACTAGAGCCAATGCATAAACATCGGTGCCAAAGCCGCTGTAGCCGCCTGTAGTGACACCAGGCTGCGCTGGCGTACCCACCCTACCCCAACTGTCTGTGGCCGCATTCCACTCCACCACATTGTGCACGACGGCAAAACTGCTTAAATCCTGTGTATTGGTTCCAAACTGAATGGTCTGGAAGTGACCACCAATATAGACGCTGTCCCCAGCGACTGCCACCGCATTGACATAGGTCCCCACTTCACCGCCCTTATCACCGACTTCAAAGATACGCGCTTTGGCGCCAAAGGCGTGCCAGGCCGCACCATCCCAGTAGGCTACATCTTCAGCATTGACGTTGCCTGCTGATTTGAAGGCGCCGCCGGCATACAAGATGCCGTCACTGTAGGCCAGCGCGTTGACAGTGTCGTTGATGCCGCTGCTGAGCGGCGACCATTGGCGGGTCTGCAAATTCATGGCGGCCACATGGCTGGCTGCTACGCCGCCAATTTGGGTGAAATTGCCACCCGCATAGAGAAAGCCATCACCCACGACCAGCGCCGTAACATAGCTGTCAGCATCACCAATGTTCTGCCAGTGTTGGCCATCCCACATGCCGATATTTTTGGCTGCTAGACCCCCCAAGCGAGTGAACTCACCACCGACATAAATATTGTCCTGTTCATCCGCCGCCAACGCATGCGGTTTACCGGGTGTATCGCCATAATCTGTGGAGACGCCTTGCCCCAATGCAAGCCAGTCGCCGCCAGATAAGATGGAAACACTCTCTACCCGCTTGTTACTGATCACACGGAAGTACCCGCCCGCCACCACGAAGTCGCCGCCGGCTGCCAAGGTGTACACCTTATCATAGCCTTCGTTGGCAATGCCGCCGGCCACTTCACTCCAGTTCGCGCCATCCCAGGCTGCGATCAGGTCAACATTCTTGCCGCCCGCAGCCGTGAAATCGCCGCCGGCATAAAGCAGCCCATCCATATAGAGCAGCGTGCTGATCGGAGACTCGGTAGAAAATTGTTTCGGCTTGACTCCCGCACCCAAAGCGCTCCATACGCCGCCGTTATATTGGGCTACATAATCGGCAGACTTGCCATCAGCCAGGTTGAAATAGCCGCCGGCATACAAGGTGTTGCCGCCATAGGCCAACGCCACTACTTTGCCAAGGTTTGTCTGCCCGTCTTCACGCATCTGCACGCCGCCGCCTATAGCTGCCCACTGGCTGCCGTTCCAGACTGCCAGCGAGTTGACGGTGACGGCATCAGCGAGCGCAAAGCTGCCGCCGACATACAATTTGTCACCCACGGCCAGCAGGGCATGCACTTCACCCTGTGGGATCCAGTTGCCGTCCCAATCTAATTCACCCACGCCCATATCTAGAGCCGACCAACCTGTGCCGTCCCAAGCAGCGATGTTATTGGCGGCAACGCCGTCCACGGCGCGGAACTGGCCGCCAATAATTAATTGACCTGCATAGATCGTCGCCGAATACAGCCAGCCGTGATCGCCATATTCATTTGTAGCGCCTTCGCCGGCGCCGACAGCCGACCATTCCGTGCCGTCCCAACGCGCAATCCCATTGGCGCTGACAAAGCCGGCCGCACTAAAGCCGCCGACAGCGTAAACATCATTGCCATCGGTAACGATCTGAGCGGGAGCATCATTCAGCCCCTCACCCAAAGGATGAAACTGCCGCCCATCCCAACGAGCAATATGGTTGGCTTCCACATTGCCGGCCTTGGTAAAGCGTCCGGCAATGTAGATGTCGCCATTGGCCGCCACAGCCACCGAATCCACCTCGCCACCTTCGACGCCGGGCAGACCAAAGCGGTTATCCCACGCTTCATCGCCTGCCGCCTGCACGGCGGCGCCTTCAGCCTGCACAACCGGCGCTGTGACGATGGATCCTGCCAGCAAATTGAGCAACAGGCATAAAGCAATTGCATTGCGGGCTAACCAACTACGTATGTTCATGATCTCTCACTCCTCTCGATAAACAGAACGGACTTGTCGCCAAGAGAATAGCAAATGAGGCGATCCTCAAGCGTTACGAGAAGCGTTACAGAAAGCGTTTGCTAGCCGTTTTATAGTTGTTCTCCACCAAATTCGTTGCCTGCGCTTTACAAAAAAACACCGGCTGCCTCAGCGACAGCCGGTGTTTTCTGCACTTTACTTCAGCGCTGGATACTGGGGAGGAACACCTTTAGCTGCCCGCCCGGTTGGCGCACGTCCGTAATGGTAAAACTCCAAGTATAGTTGGCAGCCATCGCATTGCCACGCAAATCTTTCACGCCCGCGGTGATGGTCACGGCATAGGACTGTCCCGTCTGTGGCTCATCCCGCAGCAGCAACTGCAGTTGATCCGCCACACCGTCGTACCGTACATCCGCCCGCATAGCTTTGCCTGCTGCATCAGTGACAATCACAGTCTGGCTGTTAACACTAGCCGGGTCTACAGCCTCATCGAACTGCGCCTGCACGGCTGGATAATAGAAGGCGCCGTTGTTGTCTGTACCCGCCATAAGCACCGCCAAGCTGACTGCACTCTGGTTCGCCGGCGCCGTCCATTTCACCACAGACCCGGTTACTTTAGTTTCCGGTAAAAGTGCATCAAAGTGCGTAGAGAAATGACAAACGACGATTAGCAGGTCACAATCCAGGTCGATGAAAACCAAGGAGGGTGAGGAATGCTAATCGCCGCAGAAGTTACTGTACAAGCAATGGCT
>JBBRBX010000185.1:0-6923 GCA_038205395.1 Caldilineales bacterium | reverse complement strand
GAAGGTGGGCGGCTGCCCGGGGCGGCCCCGTTCGTGCTGGTAGGGGGCGCAGGCGGCCACCAGGTCATCAAGGACAAAGCGCGTTCGCACCCGCACCAGCAGATTCTCCTGCTCATGCGCCAGCAGCTGCGCCAGGATCTGGGCATTGGCCAGTTCCAGCAGCCACTCGCCCAGCGCCGCCGCGCCGCAGCCCTGGTTCTGCGCCCGCCGCGGCTGGTGGGGGTGCGCCTGCGCCCACCGCTCCGCCTGCGCCGCTTCGGCCAGATAGCGCTGCACCAGCGTCGTGGCCACTGCGCCAAAATCGGCTGTAGAAAAAGAGGTGGGTTGTGCTATACTGGTTTGCATAGGCGGTGGAGTGAAAGTTATCTACACGGTAACGCCTTTGTCGGTCGCTTCACCGCCTATGGTATCTCGTTCTTTACCACCTTACAATATTCTGCGACACTCTCCGTCAGGGGATTGAGACCAAAAGTGCCCTCACCAGCCTGGCCCGAGCGCCACATGGTCAGAGATCGATGAATCCTCGTCAGGAGAGTGTCGCAGAATATTGTAAGGTGATTTTCCGCCGCCGTGAGGCGGTTTTTTTGTGGCGGCGGTGGGTAGCCATCCGGGGGAGAGAGGGTCAGGGGGCCGGTTTATGGCCGTTTCGGGCCGGTTTGTGCCTGCGCAAGGTGAGTAATTAACCCAAGTTGCCACCTATAGAGCATAGAGGCGGTCAATGGTGGAGGCGAGAACAAAGAGCATAGTTTTAAGTTCGAAGCCACCTGGGGTGACGGCATGGATGTGCTTAGGCAGGAGCCGTTCGATCTGGCTGCCGGCAGTCTCGACTTGTTTGCGGAAGGTGGAAAGCAGATAGGTCAGCCAGCCTGGTCTGGGGCGTGTGGAATTTTGTTTGCGAATGGGCAGCAGAGCGAGCTTGCATTCAGCCATGATGTCCTCGACAAGGTAGACGTTGTAGGCTTTGTCCGCGATGATCTGAGCGTTGGGCGGCAGGTCGAAGTCGAACTGGTCGAGCAGGGCGGCATCGTTCCAAGCGCCTGGTGAGAGCAGGAACTCGACCGGCAGCCCGGCTTTGGTGACGACGAGATGAATCTTGAGACCATAAAAGTAGCGTTTCTTGCTGGCCTGATAGCCGCGGTACTCCGCACTGCGATAGAGCTTGCAGCGTCGAATACGATAGTTGTCACACGCTGCTATCGGCAAGCTGTCGAGCAGGTAGATGTTCTCGGCATTCTCTTCCTTGCTTACCTCGCCCAGCAACTGGAAAAGGGTCATAAACTGATGTCGCACCCGCGCCAGCCGCCGACACAAGCGGCTGCGGCTGATCTTATGCTTGATGTAGCCCTGTTCCGCCAGAAACGTCCGGCTCAGCGCCTGATTGCCCCCAAAGTACAATGCGGCTACGATCGCTATCGTCATGATCTCGGCGTCACTCAATACACACTGCGGATCGTCCCGATGATGCTGCCACTTCAGCAAATCGTCGCAAAGGCAATATACAAGTACAATGCACGTGTCCATGAAGTCCTTCGTCCCCTGTTTTTGTTTGTCCAACTCAACAGTAACGGAACTTCATGGACTTTTCAAACTACCTCCCTATGGTAGTAACTTGGGTTAATTACACGATAGCGCATGTATCGATTTTTTCAGGTGTCGTTTTTGTTCAATACTGTTCTTGACTGTTGGGTTACGATCCAGGAAAATGCAACCAACAGTCGAGGTAGATTGTGATGAACCAAAAGTGGGAATATTGTACAATGGTGGCGACCCAAACGATGGAAAACCGTCGGCTGATGGTCTCCATTCTGAAGGCTGGGCGTCCTCCAGAAGGCCGGGGTCTGGGAGAAATCCAGTTGGGGATCGCTATCGCACAGCTTGGGGTCGAAGGCTGGGAAATGTGTGGCTTTTATACCATAAATCTGGATGATGGTTTAGGTCAGCAGTTTTACTTTAAGCGGCCTATCGCCTGACCAGAAACTTGGGTTCTGAATCTAACTCTCGTCCATTATCGAAGGCGGTGCCATATAAAACTCGTTTTTGAGGAAAAGCTCTCCGACTCGCCCCTCGTGGAACGAATTTGGCGCACGCAAAGTGAGCAGGGCGGCATGTTTACTTCGCTCGCTTTTAGTCATTGGCAGATGTGTGTCTGGAAGCAGAACGATAAAATCAATCTCACAATGCGCGGACCGGAAACCAAAGCGACACGGGTGAATTGCCCTCCAGAGACCGAGTTTTTCAGCATTGTTTTTAAACTTGTGACGTTTATGCCGATCCGACCTGCTACAACTTTGGTTGATGCCGATGCCACCTTTCCATTTGCCAATAGCAAATCGGTGTGGCTGCACAGTCGCGCATGGGAAGTCCCGACGTTTGAAAATGCTGATACCTTTGTTGAGCGGCTGGTACACGATGGGTTAGTTGCGCGCGAACCGATTGTCGAGTCCGCGTTACAGTCGCAACTTCAACCGCAATCTATCTCATTGCGCTCGGTACAGCGGCGCTTTACGCAGGTGACAGGGTTAACGCGCGGTGCTATCGCCCAGATTGAACGCGCCCGCTACGCAACGGTGCTGCTTAAGCAGGGCGTCTCCATCCTTGATACTGTCGAACAAGCTGGCTATTCCGATCAACCGCACCTAACACGATCCCTGAAGCTATATACTGGGCAAACACCTGCACAGATTGCGCTAAAAGCAGAACCGCTGTCGTTTTTGTTCAAGACTCTGCTTGCCGGTTGAACTAAACTGTAGTCATTCAATCAGCAACCAACAGGGGAAGCGAACATGACCAACGTAATTTCCAAGGACGGTACGCAAATCGGCTTCGATAAAACTGGAAACGGGTCGCCGGTGATTCTGGTCAGCGGAGGGTCGGTGGATCGGATGTCCAATGCGTCACTGGCCGCGCTGCTCTCTGACTCGTTCACGGTCTACAACTACGACCGTCGCGGGCGCGGGATAAGCGGCGACACCGCGCCATATGCGATCGAGCGCGAGATCGAAGACATCGCCGCCGTCATCGAAACCGCTGGCGGATCGGCTTGCTTGTACGGGTCGTCGTCGGGTGCGGCGCTGGCGATGGAAGCGGCAGCGAGCGGGCTTCCTATCCGCAAACTCGCACTTTGGGAAGCGCCGTATATCGTCGACAACAGCCGCCCGCGTCCGCCCGCAAATACCGCGGCGGTTTATGCGGATTTCGTCGCTGCTGGCCGTCGTGGTGATGCCGTCGAATATTTCATGGCAAAAGTGGTCGGGATGCCGCCGGAATTTGTCGCCTCTGCGCGTAGCCAACCCTGGTGGCCTGCACAGGAAGCGCTCGCGCATACACTGGAATACGATGCGACCGTAATGGGCGATTATACGCTTCCCACTGCACACGCCGCAAAAGTCGCCACACCGACGCTGGTGATTGCGGGCGGTCAGGATATGCCCTGGATGCGTGACACGGCGCGCGCGCTGGTAGAAGTCATTCCCGGTGCGCAGCTTCGCTATCTGGATGGGCAGGGTCACAACGTCGCGGCGGAAGCCCTCGCGCCGGTTCTGGTCGAATTCTTCAAAGGCGCATAATCGGGTGACTTGCTGCTTATTTCTAGAACGGAGACGATGATGAAATTTCAGTCTGTGATTCAACTTGGTGGAAAGACGGCGACCGGGATTCCAGTTCCCGCAGAGGTCGTCGAGCAACTGGGCGATAGTAAACGGCCCAAAGTCGTGGTCGCAATTGGTAGTTACAGCTACCGAAGCAGTATCGCCCCAATGAACGGTCTGTTCTTGATTCCGGTCAGCGCCGAACATCGGCAAGGGGCTGGGGTGGAGGCGGGTGACGCGGTGGAAGTCGAAGTCACGCTTGATGATTCGCCGCGTGAGGTGGTTATTCCGGTAGATTTCGCCGAAGCGCTTGGTCAGAACGCGGAAGCCAAAGCCGCTTTCGACAGGTTGTCCTATAGCAAAAAGCAGCAGTATACGCTTCCTATCGAGCAGGCCAAAACCCCTGAAACGCGGCAGCGACGCATCGAGAAAGCAATAGCGGCCCTGCAAGCAGAGAGGGAATAGCTTTGCAGGCAGCCTAACCAGAAAATTGCGTGGAGGCTCATCTATCGTGAGCTTCCCGAATTTTATAGGCAAGGCCATAAAAACCTTCATACACAGCCCATTTGCTGAAAACTATCACACTTTTTCGCGGCTATCCGTCTATATATTTAGACACAGAAAGTGTCTCTCGACGCATAATCATGAAAAGGCGTGAACGGCGCAAATCCGCATCAACTATTTAACCAATAATTCAAGTTGAGATCGTCATGAAAACCAGTCAAACTATACAACGCTTGTCAGGTTGATTGACCGATTTTTGAAAACGCCGCCTCAATGCGTACTTGGAGTACGTCCGCGAAAGGTGACACACTCTCTGCCAGTTCCCTTCCAGCGGCATCTGGGTTAGTTTCCTGCTGAATACCAGTTCAATACACGTAAGGCGCGCAACGTGTTCTATCGGTTTGGTCGACTCTCGCCCTCATCGATCTCGATTGGCATCTGGCCGGGATACCGTACTTCGAGCAGCCACATCTGGGTAGTGTATCTAGTTCGGTGGAGTCGTGCTCCTGCCAGAAATTGCGTTCTTCCTCTTCAGTTTTGAACTCAGGAACTTGCTGCATCATACACCCCCCTCTCTTTCCGGCTCATGTCGCGGGCCGATATGACCCGTATTTTGTCATCTCGCACGGCAAACACAAAATTGAGAATGGCCAGCCGCTGCAGGCAGCAGGGCGGATCGTAGGAAAGTACCCTGAGCGGCGCGCCGGGCTGTGCTATACTCGATGCTTCGGGCTGCATTGCCGCCTGATGGCAGGTTATGGGAATTGAGGAGATTCATGCGAATTTTGTTGTACACAGGAAAAGGCGGCGTCGGCAAGACCAGCGCGTCGGCGGCGACAGCGGTGCGCTGCGCCGAACTGGGCTATCGCACGGCTGTGCTGAGCACCGACCCGGCGCACAGCCTGGGCGACAGCTTTGACCGCCGCATCGGCAGCCAGTTGGTGGAGCTGATGCCCAATTTATGGGGGCAGGAGATCGATCTGCTCAGCCAGATGGATCAGTACTGGGGTACGGTGCTGAGCTATCTGAATGCCCTGTTTGCCTGGCAGGGGATGGACAGCCTGGTGGCGGAGGAGACGGCGGTACTGCCGGGGATGGAAGAGTTGGCCAGCCTGCTGCAAATTACGGCGCTGGCCGACAGCGGCAATTATGATGTCATCATCATCGACGCCGCGCCCACCGGCTCCACGCTGCAGCTGCTCAGCTTTCCCGATATGGCGCGCTGGTATATCGAGAAGATTTTTCCGTTCCAGCGCAAGACCCTCCAGCTTGCGCGCCCGATGGTGCGGCGCATGACCGATATGCCGCTGCCCGACGACGATATTTTTGACAGCATTGAAGAACTGGTCGTCTACCTGGAGCGCATGAGCCAGCTGCTGAGCGACGGCAACATCAGCAGTATGCGCGTCGTGCTCAACCCGGAAAAGATGGTGGTCAAAGAGGCGCAGCGCGCCTACACCTATCTCAGCTTGTACGGCTATTCGGTCGATGCCGTGATCTGCAACCGAGTCTTTCCGCGCGACCTGGAAGACCCCTACTTCGATGTCTGGAAGAAGGCGCAGGCGGCCAATATCGAGCTGGTCAACGAATGCTTCCACCCGCTGCCCATCTTTGAGATTCCGCTGTTTGACCAGGAAGTGACGGGCGTCGAGATGCTGCGGCGTATGGCCGACACGGTGTTTGGGGCGAATCCGGTCAAAGGTGGGGCGGGCGACCCGACCCGCAAGTTCTACATCGGCAAGCCGCAGGAGATTTTCCGCCGCAACGGCGAGTACGTGCTCAGCATCCCGCTGCCGCTGGCCGAGCGGGAGGCGGTTCATCTGCACCGCAGCGTGTTCGATGAGCTGGTCGTGCGCATCGGCAACTGGAAGCGCAACCTGGTGCTGCCGACAGGGCTGGCCAAGCTGGATGTGAGCGGGGCCAAGTATGAGGGCGACCGGCTCAACATTCTCTTTGCCATTCCGGTGGGCGAGGAGATTCCGGTGGAGGAGCTGAAGCCCAAGCGTTGGGATGCGCTCAAGGCGCGCCTGCGCGGCAAGTAATGCGGCAAGTAATGCAGAAAAGCAGCAGCCCCGCCGGCCGGCGGGGCTGCTGCTTTTTCAGTCCGAAAGGGAGGAAGTCACCGCGCACGGCTGCGCCGGATGTAAGCAAATCAGGGCGTGATGAGCGGCAGGTAGAGCATGGGCTTTGCCTCCGGCTGGGCGCTGCTGCCCTGGTTGTAGAGCGGCAGGTCAAGCAGCACCTGGGCGTTGACCTCTCCCACTTCTACGACGGCCACGCTCTTGGCAGCTTTGCCGTCGGCGCCGGCCCACACATCATAAAGGCCGTAGGGCAGGGCGTCGAGCAGAAACAAGCCGCCGGCGTCGGTCGTGGCCGTGAAAAGCTGCGCCCCATCCGCCTGCGCACGGACGGAGACAACCGCGCCGGGCACGCTGGCCTCGTCCGGCTCCGCCAGGCCGTTGCCGTTGGCATCCACAAAAACAGAGCCGGCGAGCGAACCGGCATCGACCGCCAGAACCGGCTGCGCCGCCAGCAGCAGCAGCGCGAGTTGTGTGAGCAGAAGTAGGGCTAACCAGCGGCGCATCATCTGTAAATCCATCCGTATTATCCAGTACCTGTCACTACAATATTATCCGCTGCGATCATCATATCACAGTTTTGCGCCGCGCGCGCTGACGAATTCCTGTCCGGCAGCAATTCTCAAATTGAGTGAACAGGACAGAGGAGATGGCAATGGGGAGTTATGGGCTGGGTGAAAGAACTGCGGAATGATCGGTGAGGTCGTGTCTGGACAGCCGGCAAAGGGGTGACATGTAGCGGTTTATAGGTGGC
>JBBRBX010000184.1:0-6933 GCA_038205395.1 Caldilineales bacterium | reverse complement strand
TGTTTGTAATCTATCTGGGCATCGACACCCTGCGCAGCGCGCGCCATGCCGATTTGTCAATCGAGCGCAACGCAGCGGCTGATCCGGCTGCGCCGGCCCCTGTCTCCGTGGATGTATCCGTAGATGTCTGGCAGGGTGCGCTGGTCAACATTCTCAGCCCGCACCCCTGGCTCTTCTGGCTGGTGATCGGCGCGCCCACCCTGAGCCGCGCCTGGCAGAGCGGGTGGCCCTTTGCCGTTGCCTTCCTGGCCGGATTCTATCTGCTGCTGGTCGGTGGTAAAATTGGAGTGGCCCTGGCCGTCGCCGGTGGCCGCCGCTATCTGACTGAGCTGTGGCGCCGGCGTATGCTGCAAGGAACGGGCTTGCTGCTCTGCCTCTTCGGTCTCCTGCTGCTGGTCAGCTTTGTACAGCAGGGGGGCTAAGCGTCTGTGGACTGTTGTGTATCTCTATGAATGACTTGACTGCCGGCGTACAGCCGGCGACCATCTACCGCCCCCATGCACGCTATGTGTTGATGGCGGGCGTATCGGCTATCTGCGCGCTGCTGCTGGGCTGGTTTTCGCTGGCCACGCTCGATTTTGCGGCGCTCTTTTTTCTGGCGGTGGCCGTGCTGCTGCTGCTCGCCGCGCTGCGCTCCCTCGGCAGCCATGTAGCGCTGGACGCGCAGGGGCTGACCCTGGTGCGCCCGCTGGCAAAACCGCTGCGCATCCAGTTTCGCCAACTGGCCGAAGTCACGGAAGAGGGCCGGCTGCAGCGGGTGATCCTCCTGCTCTACTATCCGCTGCGCGCCGATGGCCTGGTCGATCTGGATGCGCTCGCCGGCCAGTCGCTGCCGGCGCTGGAAGAACAGGCGGAGCTGCTGGAACTGCTGGAGGCAAAGACGCTGCACTGATGCTGCCTTTCGCTCCCAGCCTGAGCGTGCGCCCCCTGGCGATTGCGGAGTGCGAGGTCGCCGCCGGCGCCGTCAACCGCCTGCTGCTGCACGCGCCCTACAGCGCCGCGCTGGTAGACGCCGACGCGCGCGAACAGTTGTTTGGCGCCGCGCCGCCCACTGTCTTTGCCGCGCGTTGGGAACGGCGCCAACTGCTGGGGGCATGGCGGGCGGGCGAACTGCTGGGGCTGCTCGACGCCGCCAGCGGCTTTGATGCTGAGACGCTGCTGCTCCCTGATGCGCTGCCGGTCGGGCTGCTGCGCTTTCTGCTGCTGCCGGAGCGCGCCGATCTGGTCAATGAAACCGCCGCCGCCCTCTTTGCCGCCGCGCATACCTTTTGGCGCAGCTGCGGCGTCGGCCACATCAAGGCCTACCATGTGAGCACGGGCTACCCCAGCTTTCAAGCCGGCGCCGGTCTGCTGCCGGGGGAGTGGTCCGACCAGGTGCGGGTGCTGACGGAACGCGAATTTCGTTTTGTCGAACGCTACTATCTCCTGATGCGCCCGCTGCAAGAGCTGAGCGAAGAAAGCGTGCCGCAGGGCGGGCTGAGCCTGGCGTTTCGCGGCGCAATCGGCGACCGCCGCTATCAGCTCTTCTTTCGCCGCACCGAACTGATCGCCGAGGCGCGCCTGCTCCAATGCCGCAGCCAAAGCGCCGACACGCCCGCCCTGTTCGCCTACATCGGCGGCTGGCAGGTGGACGAACGCTGGCGCAACCAAAAGATTGGCCGCTGGCTGCTGCGGCGCATGATTAACGACGCCACGCAGCAGGGTATGAGCCAACTGGTCGTGCATGTGCCCTTGCAGCAGGCGGCGGCGCTCAATCTGCTGGCGCAGCACGGTTTTGTCGAACTGAACTATCGCGGCTATTCGTTTGAAAAGGAGCTGGCCGAATGAAGCCGCTGCATATCATGTTTGTTACAGGGGAATATCCCCCCATGCCGGGCGGCGTGGGCGCCTACACCCACGAACTGGCCAAGGCACTGCGCGGGCTGGACGTACAGGTGAGCGTGTTGACGGCGGAAGCCGCCGCGGATCCGAGCGTGGCCGCCAATCCGCAAGGGGTGCGCGTCCTGCCGGTGGCCCGCCGCTGGGATTGGAGCTTGTGGCGGCTGGCGGCCAACCTGGCCCAGGAAGCGCAGTGCGATTGGCTGCATGTCCAATATCAGACGGCGGCGTTTGCCATGCACCCCGCCGTCAACCTGGCGCCCCGCTTCTGGCAGCGGCAGGGGCGGGCCGTCGCCTGGACCTATCACGACCTGCTGCCGCCCTATCTCCTGCCCAAAATCGGCAGCCGCGTCCGCACCTGGGTGACCATGCGGCCGGGACAGACGGCGGATTTGACCATCGCCACCAACGAAAACGACCGGCTGCGGCTGGCGGCCGCCGGCATCCAGGCCGCCTGCATCCCTATCGGCTCCAACATCAGCGGGCTGTGGCTGACAGCGGCGGAGCGCGCAGACTGGCGCAGCCGCCAAGGCTATGCGGCGGACGACCTGCTCCTGGCCTATTTCGGCTTTCTCAACCGCAGCAAAGGCGGGCTGACGCTGATCAAGGCGCTGGAACGGATCGTACAGGCGCGTCCCGACGCCCAGCTTCTGATGATCGGCGAGCAGGTGGGCGCTTCCGACGCCACCAACAACCGCTATCGCAGCGAAGTGCAGACGCTGATTGCGGGGCTGGGGCTGCAGGATCGCGTCCGCTGGAGCGGCAGCCTGCCAGAGGCCGAGGTGGCGGCGGCGCTCAACGCCTGTGATGTGCTGCTGATGCCGTATGTGGATGGGGCGAGCCTGCGGCGCGGCACATTGATGGCCGGGCTGGCCAACGGCTGCGCCATCGTCACCACCACGCCTGCGGCGCCGCTGCCCGAACTGGAGGAAGGGCGCGATCTGCTCTACGCACCGCCGGAAGATGCGCCGGCGCTGGCCGCAGCGGCCCTGCGGGTGGCCGGCGACCCCGCCCTGGCGCAGCGGCTGCGCCGCAACGCGCGCCAGCGCAGCCGGCTCTTCACCTGGGACGCCATCGCCCGCGCCCATGTGGCCCACTACGCACGCACAGGGGCAGAGCGCACAGGGGCAGGCCACAAGATGCCGGAACGCCACGCCTCTCGCACGCAGAGCCGCGCATGAGCCGCACGCTGCTGCCGGCGCTGCTGATTGCGCTCTACACGATTTGCGCCGTCATCTACGCCGGGCTGATTCCCGTCTACGAAGGCTTTGACGCCCAGTCCCACTTTGCGGCCATCCAGTATTTGCGCAGCGAGCGCAGCCTGCCTGTGCTCTCCCCCGCCCTGGTCGAACGCTCCTACGAGCTGGTTCCCCACCCACCCCTCTACTACGCCGCCGCCGCTGTCGCCGCGTCCGGGCTGCCGCTGGAGGGCGCGTCGCAGGCAGCACAGCGCAGCGTCAACGCCTACTTTGACAAATCCCTCTCAGCGCGCCAGAGCGTGACGCTGGCCGATCTGGCCTGGCCGGATTTGGCCCCCGCCTGGGTCGCGCGCGCGGTGGCGGCGCTGGGCGGGCTGCTGCTGGTCGTCTGCACCTGGTGGACGGCGCGCCGGCTGTTTCCCGCCCACCCCACCTTTGCCCTGGCCGCCGGCGCCATTGCCGGGTTGAACCCGCAGTTTCTCTTTACCGCCGTCACCATCTCCAACGATGCCTGGGCCGCAGGCACAGCGGCGCTGGCGCTGGCCGCGGCGGTGGATGTGGTCGTGGCGGGGCGCAGGCCGCGCAGTTGGCTGTGGGTGGGGCTGGCGCTGGGCGTCGCCGCGCTGACGAAGTACAGCACGCTGGCGCTGCTGCTGCCGCTCGCCATTCTCTACCTGCTCTACTGGCGGCGGCAGGGAGGGCGGGCGGCGCTGGCGGCATTCGGCTTTGCCGCATTCGGCTTTGCCGCGCTGGCCGGCTGGTGGTTTGTGCGCAACTGGCTGCTGTATGGGGAGATCGTGCCGCTCAACCGCATGGCCGAAGTGCTGCCCAGTATGCGCCGCGCCCAGCCCTACAGTTGGCAGCAGACCTGGGCGCATGTGCCGTGGCTGGTGGCCTCCTTCTGGGGCGTATTTGTGGCCGTGATCACGCCGCCGCTCTATCTGGACAGCACGCGCTGGTTTCTGATCGGCGGCCTGCTGGGGCTGCTCCCCGCAGTCTGGCAAATGCGGCGCGACCGGTTGCGCGACCGGGGACGTCACCAGCTGCGCGGCTGGCCTGTGGAGCAGGTGATCCTCTACGCCGTGCTGCTGCCCTGGCTGGGAGCGGTGGCGGCCAGTGTGCTCTACTGGACGCGCACGATTGAATACGGCGAGCAGGGGCGGCTGGCGCATATCGGCGCTTCGGCCTTTGGCGTGCTGATGGCGGCGGGCTGGCAGGGCTGGTTCCCCAACCGCTGGCGGACGGCGCTCCATTGGCTGCTGACCGCGGCCGCGCTGGCGGCGGCGCTGGCGCTGATGCCCTTTTTGCAGGCGCAGTTTGGCCTGCCGCCGGCGTTGGCGGCAGACCAAACTGCGCCCGACCGCGTCGTGGATGCCCGCTTTGCCGGCGGGATGCGCGTGCTGGGGGTGGATTTGCCCGCCGGCGCCGCCATCGAGCCGGGCAAACCGCTGCCGCTGACCATCTATTTCAGCACGGATGCGCCGATCGCGGCCGACTACACCCTTTTTCTGCATGTGGCAGATGCGCAAAACCGGCTGCTCTACCAGTTCGACGGCGTGCCGCTGGCCGGCAGACACCCAACGCGGCAATGGCTGCCGGGCCAAGTCTTTGCCGACAGCTACACCATCCGCATAGATGAGCTCCCTGATGATCTCCCTGATGATCTCCCTGGCGGCGCAGGAACCGGCGCGGGCGAACTGGCGACGCTCAGCCTGGGCTTCTACCCGCTGGCCGACCGCGAGGCGCGCGTGGCAGTCTACGACAGCGCCGGCCAGCCGATTGGCGACCGGTTGGTGCTGGCGCAGCTTCGGCTGCATGCGCAGGAACCGGCGCAGGTCGATCCAGTGGACAATCCGGCCGGCGTCTGGCGCAACGGCATCGTGCTGGCCGCGGCGGCACCGATCAGCGACACGCAGGGGCAGCCGCTGGGCGTCACTTTAACCTGGCAGCCGCAGGCCATCATCCAGCAGGAGTACACGGTTTTTGTCCAGGTATTGGGCGCAGATGACGAAATCCTGGCGCAGGTGGACAGCCGGCCGCAGGGCGGCGGCTACCCCACCTCCACCTGGCGCGCGGGCGACATGATCAGCGACACCCTGCGCTGGTCGGGTGATGGGGGCAGGTCTGACGATGTCAACAACTGGCGACGCATCATCGTGGGCTTGTATGGTGACGACGGAGTGCGGCTCCCGCTGATTCAGCCGCCCGGCGACGCCGTGGAGATCGCGCGGCGCTGACCGGCCACAAAAAGCGGCCAGAGAAAGCGATACGGAACTTAGGAACTTGTATTGCATGCGTTTGGCAAAGTTCTGTTACAATACTTACCGCACGGTTAGTAGGTGCACATATTGCAACAGAATTTTCTGGAGCCTTTTTATGAAGATGGAATGGCGTAAAGCGCAGCCGGTCATTCGAATGATCCTGGCTGCCACCCTGATTGTTTTCTCCCTGCTGGCGTTCGTGGCGCCGGCCGCACAGACGGCCCAGGCGCAAACGGAGCCGGGCGGGCGTGGCCAGATTGTAGTCGTCGGCGGCGCTTCAGGCGCAACGCTCTACAGCGCCCCGCAGGGCGATGAACTGAGCAGCCTGGCGTTGGGCAGCGTCTTGACGGCGAAGAGTCGCACGGCAGATACGGCCTGGGTGCAGGTGACGACGGCGGACGGCCAGGAGGGCTGGGTGAAGGTCGGCGATATCGTAGCCTATGGCTTGGAGCAGCTGCCGGTGGCAGGCGCCGCCCAGCCCGCGGCGACAACGGTAGCCGCTGCGCCCACCAAGGCGGCGACCAGCGCGCCCACCGCTACCAGTGCACCGACCGCCACGGCGACCCCGCTGCCGCCCACGGCCACGCCCACCGCGCTGCCGACGGCGACGCCAGAACCACCCACCGCCACGCCGACCGCGCTGCCGACGGCAACGGCGGCGGTGACGGCGACTGTCGCCCGCACCGCGGCCAATGGCGCCGCCACGCCCGCGCGCACGGTGCGCAACCTGATCGCCGTCGTCGGCGGTGATGGGGCCAGCCTCTATGATATGCCGAACGGCGAAAAGGTGCAGGATTTGCCGATGGCTGCCACGGTCACGGCTGCGCTGCGCAACGAGGCGGGCGATTGGGTCTTTGTGACGACCAATGACGGCAGCAGCGGCTGGACGCCGGTCGCAGGGCTGGTGGCCTTTGGGCTGGATCAACTGCCGGTGCTGGAACTGGGCGGCACGGACACAGCCGCCGCGCCGGCCGCCGGCATGACGGCTGCAATGACAGACACGATGACAGGGACAATGACGGAGACGGTAGCCGCTGCCGAAGCTGCTGCGCTCTCCGCCAACATGACGGAACCGGCCGTGCCGGGGGCCAGCGTAACCGTGGAAGCGGGTGTACCGGCGCTGGTGACGATCACCGAACAGCGGCTCAACATCCGTTCGGGGCCGGATGCCGCCTACCGCATTCTGGGCAAGGCCGCGCCGGGCGCAGAACTGGCCGCCACCGCGCGCACCCAGGACAGCCGTTGGGTGCGGGTGGCGCGTGCAGACCTGCGCGACGGCCGGGGCTGGGTGGCGGCGGAATTTATAGAGGTCGCTGACCTGGCCGCCCTGCCGGTCGACACTAGCTTTGACGACGAAATCTCCGCCGCCGATCAGCCTGCGGCGGCACCCACCGGCGCAGCCAACCAGGCTGCGGCCACACCGGCTGCAGCGAGCGTACCGGGCGCCTTGGCCCTGCCCACACCGACAGCGCCGCCTGCCGGGCCGGATGCCGCGGCCCCGTCCGCAGCAGTGGCGAGCGATGCCGAGTCCGAGCAGGTCATGGCGATGGACGGCGCAGCGCTGGCGCCGGCGCGCAGCGACATCAGCGCCCAGC
>JBBRBX010000183.1:0-7016 GCA_038205395.1 Caldilineales bacterium | reverse complement strand
ACGATGGCCAGCGTCGGCACTAGTTCCCGGCTGCCGGTGCTGAACTTGCGCTTTTCCTCCGTGTCGGTCAGCACCAACGCCCAGGTGACTTCGCTGCCGGTGCCGCTGGTGGTGGGGATAGCGATCAGCTTGGCTTTGTGCAGCCCCAGTGTCTCCATCGGGTTGATGTCGGTCGGATCCAGATCGGGCCGTTCATAGAGCGCCCAGATGGCTTTGGATGCGTCCAGCGGGCTGCCGCCGCCCAGACCGATAATCCAGTCGGGCTGGAAGCCGGCCGCCACCTGCGCGCCACGGCGCACCGTTTGCAGGCTTGGCTCCGGTTCCACCTCAGCAAAGAGTTGGGTGGTAAAGCCGCCGGCTTTCAATATATCTTCGACGCGGGCGGCAATCCCCAGCCGCACCAGCGTGGGGTCGGTCACGATCAGCGCACGCTCGCCTTGAATCTGCTGCAGATGGCTGAGCGCATCTTCGCCATAGACCACCATAGGTGAAGAAAAGTACCACATAAGACACCCCTTTGCTGTGCTGGCTTACTGTGCTGGATGCAGTCTAGAAAACCGTGTCGACGCGGGTGGCGCAGCGCACAAGTTCCTGGGCAGCCTTGACATTTTTCATAATTTTGACCAGGTTGCCGTCCAGCTTGATCTGGCGTGTGACCATCCCCTGCACGGGGTCTAGCTTGCCGGCCAACACCTTTTTCCACTTCTCCATGTCGGCGGTGATTTTGAATTCAGGCGATTTGGCGTTGGGATCGCTCAGATATTCAGCGGCGCGACATTTGCCGTGCCATAAATCCAGATAGATGCCGGCCCCGCCCTCAATCACCAGAGTGATGTCGCCCTCCCAGGTTTTGGCCGCGTTGGCATAGGCGTCGCTGCTGTTGATGTGCGTTTCAAACGAATCGACCCATTCGGGGCTGGGGAATTTATAGCTCATACCGTAATGCTCCTTTGATTGCTTTGCTGAGTCAGCGATTGACTGAAGTCTCACCTGCTGAAAATAGATCCTTTGGGATGACTATTGTGCCCGCCCTATGTGTTGGGCAAGTTGTTACGCTGTGCCGCCGCGCCGCCGCCGGATGCGGGCCAGGCGGTGCTCTAAATCAGCCACCTGGCCGGGGAGCCGCTGGTAGGCCGGCGCGGAGCGCAGGTTGTGCAGCGCCCAGGCTGTCCACATCTCGGCGCGCTCCAGATCCAGCCATTGCCATTCGCAGCATTTGGCGAGTTCTACATAGGGTGTGGGGTCTACGCCCGGCACCGACGTCAGCCACAGTTCCCACACCGCGGCCGCCTCATCCCAGCGCGCCTGGCGCTTGAGCAGATCGCCCAGTTGAGCAAAAGTCTGCGCACGGTGGCGGTCGTCGGCAATCACCTCCAGCGCATGTTGATAAGCCCACTCCGCACGCGGCAAGTCGCCGCAGCGGGCGTAGCCGGAGGCCAGGGAGAGCCAATCTTCGCCCTGCACATCCAGATCGGCTTCCGCCGCTTCCGGTGCGCTGTAGGCCTGGATCAACCGCTGCGCCAGCGACACCATCGAGACAATATCCTCGCAGTTGTGATAAAAGACGCGACTCATCTCCGCAGCGTTGCCCGAACGCACGTAGTCCAGATAAAGATAGGGAATTAAGGAACCGGCGACATCCTCCTGCGTGCGCTGAAGACCCAGGATCATCTGCTCTAAATTGATCAGGCGGCAGCTTTGCAGCCGCCGCCGCCAGAGACGCCGCGCCGGCAGCAGCAGATCAAGGTGGGGTGCACCCTCAGCCAGCAAGGCCACAGCAGCGTGCTGGGCCAACAGGCGGCGATTCTGCACATAGCGCCCGCGCAGAAGCGGCAGGTCAAAGCTGCGGCCATTAAAGGTGACGGCCAACTGCTTGTCGTCCAGCGCGGCGGCCACGGCCGCCAGCACGGCGCCCTCTTCACCGGGATGGCGCATAAAGTACTGGCGCACCACAAAATGGGTGGGGACCGCATGCTCGGAAGCCGGCGCAGAGAAAGTAGGGGACGCTTCAAATGTACCCACCCCAATCATAAAAGCATAGACGCCGGCGCCGCCGCCCAGCCCTGTCGTTTCGGTGTCGATAAAGGCGGCGCGGCTAAAATCCTGCAGCGCTTCCAGTCCGAAGTCGGGATGCCAGGCAGCCAGGGCGTGCGGGGGCAGAGCCAGCAGATCGCCCAGTGCACGGCTGCCGCGCAGTTCGGCCAGCGCAAAGGATTGGCTGACGACATAGCAGCCGCCCAGCGGCGTGGCGATTTCGGCGCCGGGCGCCAGCTCTTCGAGCGGACCGCGGCGCGGCGGGCGGGCATCCTCCTGCGACAGATCCTCGTCAAGCGGTGCATAGGTCAGTTCGGGTCGCGTGCGCTGGGGACGCAGACTTTGCAGCCGGCGCAGCCGGTCGAGCGTGGCACTCATAGGGGGATCATAGCCTATTGTGAGCAGAGCGGCAACTCAAGGCGGCGCGACAAGCTAGACTGCCGACAGGTTTATCCGCCCCTGGTATTTAGCTTCATCCTAATTAAAATGAGCATCGCCAACGACAGGCGTTCCCTTGCCGCATGCTATAATGAAACTTATGCTTCTGCAACCAAAATGGCTTGTCGCTCCGCCCGCACCGCTCTCCTTTTTGCAATCGCTGCCCATGCACCCGCTGCTGGCGCAGGTGCTCTACAACCGGGGCCTGCATACAGCGGCGGAGGCCAACGCCTTTCTGAGCGGCGAAGACGCCAGCGCCGTCAACCCTTACAAACTGGCCGGCATGGCTCCTGCCGTGCACCGCATCCTGCGCGCGATCCGCAGTGGCGAGACGATCTGTGTCTACGGCGACTTTGACGTGGATGGTGTCAGTTCCACTGTACTGCTGGTGATGGCGCTGCAAGCGGCGGGCGGACGGGCCGGCCCCTACATTCCTGACCGTGTGGATGAAGGCTATGGCCTCAACCTGGACGCTATTACCCGCATCGCCACCAAAGCCACGCTGCTGGTGACGGTGGACTGCGGCATCCGCAGCAGCATTGAGGTGGCGCACGCCAATCAGTTGGGCATGGATGTGATCGTCACCGACCACCACACAGTAGGGCCGCAGTTGCCGCCGGCGCTGGCTGTGATCAACCCGCGCCGCGCCGACTGCCCATCCAAGTTCGACCGACTGGCGGGCGTAGGCGTAGCCTACCGGCTGGCGCAGGCCGTCCTGCGCGCCATAGCCAATGACGGGGGACGGCTGTCGGCGGATGAGGCAGCGGCGGTGGAGGAAAGCCTGCTCGATTTGGTGGCGCTGGGCACAGTGGCGGATGTAATGCCGCTGCTGGGTGAAAACCGCAGCCTGGTGCGCCGTGGGCTGGCGCTGCTCAACAGCGCACCCCGCCCCGGCATCGAGGCACTGATGCATGTGGCGGACTTGGGACGCGGCAATGTGGACAGCACAGCCAT
Organism: Caldilineales bacterium; assembly: GCA_038205395.1. Lineage (GTDB taxonomy): Bacteria > Chloroflexota > Anaerolineae > Caldilineales > Caldilineaceae > Fredericiella. Next base: position 3,590 of record JBBRBX010000183.1, on the reverse strand, counting down.
CTCCTTCCGTTTGGCGCCGCGGCTCAATGCGGCCGGACGTCTGCAGCACGCCAAGCTGGCCTATGATCTCCTGCGCACGACCGATGCGACGACAGCCTATCTGCAGGCCAAGACGCTGGAGGATCTCAACCGGCGGCGGCGCACATTGACGGAAGCAGCGCAGATCGAAGCCGAGCAGCAGTTGGCCGCCGAACTGGCTGACGATCCACCGCTGCTGATGGTTGGTAGCGCCAACTTTGAGCATGGCATTGTCGGGCTGGTGGCAGGCAAGCTGGCGGAGCGCTTTTATCGTCCAGCCCTGGTGCTGCGCCACGAGGAAGAGAGCGCTCGCGGCAGCGCGCGCAGCATTCCCGAATTCAACATCAGCCATGCACTCGACCAGGTGGGCGACCTGCTGCTGCGCCATGGCGGCCACCCGTTGGCGGCAGGTTTTACGGTTAAGAGCGCCAACCTGCCGGCGCTGCGCACAGCGCTCATGCAGTTGGCCGCCGCCGAATTGGGCGAGCGCAGCGAACTGCGCCCGACGCTGGCCATTGACGCCGAGACAGGATTGGAGGAGTTGACCTGGAGCGTCGTCGAGCAGTTTGGACGCTTGGAACCGACCGGTGAGGAAAATCGCCCTCCAGTCCTGTTGGCGCGCGGCTGCCGTGTACGCAGCGTGCGCACCGTGGGCGACGGCAAGCATCTCAAGCTTGGCCTTGACAGCGGCCCCGGCACACACGTGTTTGATGCGGTGGGCTTTCGCTTAGGCGAGTGGCAAGCAACTCTGCACGAGGACAGTCATGTAGACGTCGTCTTCCAGGCCGAAATCAACGAATGGCAGGGCCAGCGGCGGCTGCAGCTCAACCTGCAGGATGTGCGGCTGGCGGAGTCGCGCTAGACCAAAGGCTGGATCTGCTTCCGCAATTCTGTGGCCTTGCGTTACAATAAACACCATGACTCAAGATACACACCCTGCCTCTTCCCCCGCTGCACTGCCGGACAGTCCACGCCGCGGGAGCCGCCTCTCGCTTCCCATCAAAGTGGGCCTTTTCTTTGGCGCGCTGGGACTGCTGCTGACCGTGATCGGCATTGCACGCGGTCAAGTGCCGGCGGCGCCTGCCAACATTGCGGTTGCGCTGCTGCTGGGCGGCGGCGTCTGGTTTGTCATCGCCTGGGCTGTAGCAACGGCGGCGGTAGATGTAGAGCGCGATGCGGAAGAAAGCAGAAGTAGAGACAACGCGTAGCTGCTGGAAGTAGCTGCTTGCGCCGGCCATAAGCGCAAGCAGCCGATCTCAACACGAACTCCTACGCCAGCGCCAGCAGTTCCTTGGCCTTGCGCACTGCCGCCCCGGCGTCGGGTGCGTAACCGTCCGCCCCAATCTCATCTGCAAATTCGGCGCTGACGGCGGCGCCGCCCACCAAAATCTTGACCTGGTCGCGCACACCCGCCTGCTGCAGCGAACCGACGATCAGCCGCATCATGGGCGCCGTAGTCGTCAGCAGAGCCGACAACCCAATCAGGGCCGGCTGGTGCTCGCGGATGGCGGCGATGAACTTTTCCGCCGGCACATCCGGCCCCAGATCGATTACGTCAAAGCCGGCCCCCTCCATCATCATGCAGACCAGATTTTTGCCGATGTCGTGCAGGTCGCCCTTGACTGTGCCGATCACAATTCGGCCAACCGGTTCGACATGCGCCGCCGCCAGACGCGGGCGCAGCACCTCTAGAATGCCGCGCGCCGCCAGCGCCGCCGCCATCATTTCCGGCAGGAAAAACTCCGCCGTTTCAAACTTTTCGCCGACAATGGTCATGGCGGGAATCACGCCGTCGCCGATCACATCCTGCGGCGTGTAGCCGGAATCAAGCGCCGCCTTGGCTGCCGCCACCGCCGGCGCACGCTGGCCGTCGATAATGGCGTCCTGCATGTCTAGGAAGAGTTCGGGGATGAGATCATCCGCTTCCGGCGCCACTTCATCAGGTGCAGGCATCGTGGCAGGCAGGCGATCCGGGCTGCCGTGTACCATGACCGGCTTGTCGTTGCGTGGGGCAGGCACATAATCGGCGGGCCGCTGCCCGACGCCGCCGGCGCCGTAGATGCCAAACTCCTGCAGCGTTTCCCACATTGCCATAATGTTTTCCGGCGGCACATTAGCCTGGATGTTGTGCACAGTTGCGGCCACGAAACCGCCGTCCGGCCCCAAATCATCGATGCGCCGCCGCACATCGTCGCGCACCTGCGCCGGTGTGCCGGTGGTGAAGACGCCTTGCGTGTCCACCAACCCGCCCCAGAAGGTTATGTCTTTGCCGAAGTCGCGCTTGAGCGCGCTCGACTCCATGCCCACGGCGCTTACCTGGACGGGATTGATGATGTCGATGCCGATCTCGATCATATCGGGGATGATCTCGCGGATGGCGCCGCAGCTATGGAAAAAGATTTTGGCTTTGGTGCGCGCCTTGATAAAGTCCATAATCTTTTTGTGGCGCGGCTTGATAATCTTGCGATAGGTTTCGGGGCTGATCAGCAGGGCGAATTGCCCGGCCAGATCGTCAGCCTCTTGCACGACGTCCGCATACTCCCCCACCAGCGGCAAGGCGATTTCCCAGTAGGCGAGTTTGAGGTCGATGATCGTGTCCATCAGATAGGTCATCCACTCCAAGTTGGTGACCAGGTCGGGGTAGAAGCGGGCGAAGCCGCGTGTCCAGGCAGTCAACTCGACAAAACCGGCGGCCAGCCCGCCGAGGATTACAGGCTCGCCTAATTCCTCAGCTACATAGCGGGCGCTCTCAGCCAGGCCGGCAAAACGCGCCGGATCAGTGGCATTGGGCCAGGGGAACTGCTTGATGTCGGCAACATCGGTCGAGCCGCTAAACGGATGGTGGAACATGTCATAATAGAAGCCGCCATCCTTGGGCATACGCCAGCCGATCCCCCACTCGTCATAGAAGAAGCGGTAGCCGGGCATCGACTCCTCATCGATCTCGATCTTGAAAGTGGCGGACGAGCGCGGGGCCACATTGCGCGCATCGCACTGCAGCCGCCGCCGCACATCATCGTCCACAACCGCAATCTGCTGGAAAACATCCATCACCTCAACTGTTTTGTCGGGCAGGCCCAGATAGCGGCGCAGATTGCGATAGGCATGGACATGGATGCTGGTGAGCACCGTGCCGCCCAGGTCAAAGGGAATACGGTCAGCTTCCTTGTGGGCAAGCGCCAGTTGGACGCGTTGGCGGGAATTCATAATGTCTCCTGATAGGAATCGTTTTTGGCAAACAGAGACCAGATCAGCATAATATGCTGCTGGATCAGCGGCGTAACTTGCTCGCTATCCCGCCGGCGCAGGGCGGCGACGATAGGGTCGTGGGTGTCGGCCACAGCGGTCACGCTGGCAAAATAGTTGCGGTGGGTGCGCACAACAAAGCGCTGAATCTGGCTATAGAGAGGGTCCCACGCCCGCAGCAAGGTGGCGTTGCCTGACCATTTGCAGATCAGACGGTGAAATTCCAGATCGTAGACGGTCAACCCCAGCATATCTTCGCGCTGGCCTTCCTCCCGCATCAAGTCGGTGAGATAGGCAAGCTGGTCGCACTGCTCGTCGCTGATGCA
>JBBRBX010000182.1:0-7291 GCA_038205395.1 Caldilineales bacterium | reverse complement strand
GTTGCCGTCTCCTCTTTCTTTTTGTTTCTTTTGGCAGGTGCCGAAGGAGGGATTTGAACCCACACGAGCTAATGCTCACTACGCCCTGAACGTAGCGCGTCTGCCAGTTCCGCCACTTCGGCTATCTATCCCACAATATAGCACGCACCCCCCACCGCTGTCAAATTGGTTGAGACTTTTTCCGGGGCTTTTTTCCGGGCTTTCCCCCTGCTTTTTTCTGAGCCTTGCGGATGCGGATCAAGGCTTAGACAGTTTTGGCGAAGCTTTGCGCGCCTGGCTCGCCACCCGCAGCATCATGTCTCCCAGCAGGGGCGTGCGCAAAAACAGCACCAGCGTCTTGTACAGCAGGCCGGGCACAACGATGACGCGCCCGCTGCCCAGTTCGTTGAGCGACTCGCGCACAACGTCGGTGGCATCCATCCACAAAAAGGCGGGGCTGCTGCGCTTGTCGAAGCCTTCAAAATCGTCGGTGCTGTGAAATTCGGTGACGGTGAAACCCGGACACAGCGCCTGCACAAAAACGCCGCTGTCGTTGAGTTCGCTCTGCAAGCCAGTGGAGAAGGCGACCAGGTAGGCTTTGCTGGCGTGATAGTTGACATTGCGCGGCAGCGGGGTGAAGGCGGCCACTGAGGAGACGTTGATGATTCCACCGCGCCCGCGCCCTTGCATACCCGGCAGCGCCGCCTGTGTCAGCCGCATCGCCGCCATTACATGCAAATAGAGCATATCCTGCTGCCGCTGCGGATTGGCCTTGGCCAACGAGCCGCCGGTGCCGAAGCCGGCGTTGTTCACCAGCACCTCGAGCTGCGCCAGTTGGCCGATGCGCTCCTCGACCTGCCGCACGCCCTCATCATTGGACAAATCGGCGGCCAGCACTTCGGCTCGGATGTGGTAGGTGGCCTCCAGTTCGGCGGCCAGCTTCTCCAGCCGCTCGGCACGGCGCGCCACCAGCACCAGGTTATAGCCGCGCCCGGCCAGTTGACGGGCAAATTCCGTTCCCATCCCTGCCGAAGCGCCGGTGATCAGCGCCTGCGCACCCCCACGCTGCTCGGGCCGCGCCCAGGGCGGAAACGGCGCGCGCGGGCGCAGCAGCCAGACGGCGGCGGCAATGCCCGCGCCGGTGAGAAGAGTGGGCGAAATTTTCATAGTGGGTCTCCTGCTTTTTACTCTTGGCTGCCGGCGGGCGGCGCGCCCGGTGGCGTGGGCGGCGCGCCGGCTGGAACTTGATTGGCGGGCACACGGCGCGAATCAATGTACCATTCGGCAAAGCTGCGGAAGCGCTCCGATGGGTCGTTGATCGAGCCGATCTGCACGTTGTTGACACGGCTGCTGACGCCATAGGTGTAGACCGGATAGTAGAGCGGCAGCGCAGGCAGTTCATCGGCAAAAATGGTCTGGAACTGCTGATAAAGCGCCTTGCGCTGCTCCTGGTCCGTGGTGCGCCGCGCCTGCTCCATCAACAGATCGGCGTCGGCGTTCTGCCAGCCCGTGTAATTTTGGCCGTTGCCGGTTGCCTGGCTGCTGTGCCATTGGGCAAAGGGGTCCGGGTCGCCCACCTGGTCCCAGGTGGTGACCGCCACTTCAAAGGTGCGCGGCACCAAAAAGTCCGACACCATTCCAGCAAACGAGACCGGCGTCACCTGCGCATCGACGCCGACCGCCGCCCAGTCCGCCGCCAGCCTGGCGCCGATGGCCTTGTGCAGGTTATCGTCACGCACCAGCAGCACAAAGCGCAGTGCCTGCCCATCCTTCTCACGCACACCGCCGCCACTGTCGACCCAGCCCGCTTCATCCAGCAGCCGCCTGGCCTCGCCGGGATTGTACTTATACGCTGGTACATCCGGATTAAAGGCCCAATTTTCCGGCGTCAGCAGGCTGTTGGCCACCACACCCTGGCCCGCCAGCGCCTCACGCACAACCGCCTCGCGGTCGAGCGCGTAGAGCAGCGCCTGGCGCACCTGCTTGTCTTGCAAAAACGGTGTATTGGGGTTGGCCAGGTTGAGTAGCACATTGACATAACCTGACTCGATCGAAGAGAAAAGCTGAAGGTCTTCGCGTGCTGCTGCGTTTTCAATGTCGGCGGGTAAGATACGGCGGATGCCGTCGATTTGTCCCGCTTCAAACGCCGCCAACACACTGGCATAGTCGGGGAAAAATTCAAATTCCAGTGTGGAGATGTAGGGCGTTTCGCCGCCATAAAAGCTGTTGGGTTCCAGGCGCAGATGGTCAGCCGCATACTCGCTTACCCGCATCGGCCCTGCCCCCAGCGGATCAGGGGCCAGCGAACGCGTGACCAGGTCGCGCGCCGGCACATTTTCATAGCGGTGTTTGGGCAGCAGGCCGATCGTCGTGTAATCGAGAAAGGGCGCCAGCGGCTGCGGCAGGCTGAAGCGCACCGTCAGATCGTCGACCCGCTCCACCGTGACGTTGCGCCAGAAGGGAGGCAGCCCCGGTGTATCCACCAGGGAAGGGTCTTGCAGCACACCGACTGTAAACAGCACATCATCCGCCGTCACTTTGCGCCCGTCTTGCCAGAACTGGTCAGGCTTGAGGGTGAAGGTGTAGCTGGTGTCGTTGTCCACCGTCCAGCCGGCAGCCAGATCGGGCACAACCCGCCCGCTTTTGTCGATGCGGGTCAGCCCGCGGTAGATCAGCGTACACAGGTCGCGGTCAACATCATCGCCCTGGCACCAGATTGGGCTGAGATATTGGGGGGCGCCGGCCACTCCCTCGCGAAAGGCGCCGCCGCGGTCGGGGACCAGCACGGTGGCGACGGTGTAGGTGGAATAAGCCAGCAGGGCAAGCAGCAGAACAATGCCGATCAGCGCCAGGCCCAGCAGCCACGCAAAGTGGCGGGCCAGTGAATCAGCCGGTGACTGGCTCCCGCCGCTCTCGCTAAGGGGACCGTCGGTATAGGATGGGATTGGTTGCATGGAGTCATAGGTCGCGCCCAGGGGAGGCCGCCGCAGGCATACTGCGAGCGGCGCCTTGCCGTTCCCCCGGCGCGAACTGGTCAGCTACATCACGATGACCGTGATGAGACACATCAACAGAAATACCGTCGTCAGCAGAAAGGAGATCTGAAACAGCGTCTTCTCAATGCCGCGCCGGCTGCGATAGATGTCGCTGCCGCCAAACACGGCGCCCAGCCCTGCACCTGTCTGCCCCTGAATCACCACGACGGAGATCAATGCAATCGCAATGATGTTGGTCGCCAACATCAGAAAAAAGCCCAAATTCATGCTCCACCCTCGCCTTTATCTATAGTCTTTCTATTTGAGTCCAGATACATGTCTATCAACCGCATGGCGCTCCTACAAAAGGCCATCCGCCAGTATATCAAGTTTTGGCCGCTGAGCCAAACGGGCGCGGTGAAAACGCTGCAACTCAAGGCAGCCGCAGCACAAACAGCCGGGGATTGGCGTGCACATCGCGCGTCACCGTCACTTGTGCGCCGGGGTAGCGGGCGCGCGCGGCGGAGAGCGCTGTGCTGTCGGCGCCTTGCACAATCACCTGGCTGTCCGGCGGCAGGGTGGCCGGCAGCCCATCAATGCCCACGGCGAGCGCCTGATTGGCGCGCGCGCCCGCTGCAAATTGTATGACCGGATCATCCAGCGGCACTATGTAGTTGGGAGCAGAGGCCACCAGCACGGCGACGGCGCCCGGCGAGAGCGTCGCCAATGCGCGCCCGGTGTAGCTGGCGGGGTCGCCGTTGGCAGCGGCGAATTGATAGTAGCTGACCCAGGTGAGTGCGGCCACGGCCAGCAGCAGCCCGCCGGCCAGCGAAGCCGCTGCACCGCTGCCCGCTTCTTGACTTGCTTCATTCCACAGCGCCGCGCTGCGGTCGAGCGCAAAGACAATGGCCATCCCCACCACCGGCAGCAGCGGCAGCAGAAGCGCCCAATCCGGCGCGACCGTGTTGACGGCGCTGCTGAACAGCAGCGTGACGCCCAGCCAGGTCAGCAAGCACCAGCCCAGAAGCCGATCCAGGTTGAGCAGCAGCGCGCCGCCGGCCAGGATAAACAGGGGGGCGACCACACTGTGGATGTAATGGCCCTGATAGTCGGCGAGCGCGCCGGCATCGGGGAGCCAAATCAGGGTGGCGAGCGAGGCGCGCAGATTCATCCACCAGTCGCTGAGCGGCACGTTGCGCCCTGCTCCGCCTTGCAAGTATGCCTGAAACAGGGGCGGGTTCAGCAGCCAGACAATGATCAGCGGCGCGGCAAATAAGAAGGTGGCGCCCAGCCATACGCCCGCTGCACGCCAGGTGGCGCGCTGCACCAGCGCCAATCCCAACCACCACAGCAGCAGCAGCGGGACAAAGATCAGCCCGCTGCGATCCGGCCAGGCAGCCAAAGCCGCCAGCGCGCCGCTGGTCGCCACCAGCGTCAGCCCCACCCGCGGCTGTCCTGCCCGGCGCTGTCCAGCCAGCAGCGCCCAGGCCGCCAGGCTGCCCAGCGCCGTCGCCGGCAGCAGCGGGGCCATGCGGCCAAAGTGGAGTAGAGCCACAGCGCAGGCGGTAAAGCCCGCCGCCATGCCCGCCAGCGCACGTCGCTGCGGCGCGCTGCGAAACAGTTCGCTCGCCACCAGATAGGTGGCGGCAGCCGTCGCCAATGCCGCCAGCAGCCCGATCAGGTGGCTGCCGTCCAACAGGCTTCCCAGGAGAGCGGCGGCGAGCGCCACCGGCAGATAGACCACCTGCGACGCACCGTTGGCGCCGGCAGCGAACCAACTGCCCTGCCCCGCCAACAGCGCCTGCCCCTGCAGCCCCGCCTGGGCGCCCGTGGCGTCAATGCCCACCGGCAGACTCGTCCAGCCCCAACCGGCCAGGAACAGCGCCGCCGCCACCGGCAGCGCCAGCCCGGCCATGCGTTGAGCGGAGCCAGGCTGGGCCGTGTCTATGTTTCCGTTTGGGGCCTCATCGGTGGCTGCACCTTGTTCCGGCAGCGGCTGCTCCTCCCAACCGGGCACGAGCAGCCCAAAGAGCAGTGCGCAGCCGCACATCAGCCAGATTGCCAGCGTATATAGATCGCCGGCCAGCCAGAGTGTGCTGCGCTGGAGCAGCGGCAAGTGCGCGGTAGCCCAGGCCGGATAGAGAGTTTGCAGTGTCCCGTGATCAAAAATGTATTGGGCAAAATAAGCGACCGCTATGACCACAGCGAGAGCAAGCAGGCGAAGAATGCGCGGGAAAGGAACCATAATTTAGCGGCTGATTGGCAGGGCGGGCGGCAGGCTGATTTTGATGGAACAAAAAGTGGGCAGATTGTGTGCCGGATCAGGCGGCAGGAATTACGAAAAGGATTACTTCAACGGCGCGCAGATGCTGCACCACCATTGAAGTAATCCTTTTGTTCCATCCAACCGGAATACAGATAGATTGTGTTATTCAGTCGTTGTCTGCGTCGGCGTCGCCACCGGCGTGGGTTCAGCCACGGGCGCCTGGACGACCGGCGCCTGCGCGACAGGCGTCACCGGCAGCTGTGCAACAGGCGCTTGTGGGGGAAGAACTTGCGGGGTGCTGCTCTTGCCCTCTTCGATCCCTGATTCCTTGCGGAATTCCCGCACGCCCTTGCCGATTGAGCCAAAGACTTCGGGGAGTTTACCGACGCCAAACAACATGGCAACGATCAACAGGATCAAGCCAAGTTCCACCGGACCCAAATTAAAAGGCATTGTCGAATTCTCCTTCACACCCATTCACACCCAGAGACGAATGACCGTTGGCGGGTGGTAATTGGCCAGACGCAAGCACGGTCTTTACGGGCCTATTATAGCATGGCGCGGGCGAGGTGCAAATGCTGCGCGGGTTTCCTCTCCCCCACACTCTCGCCATTCTCCCGCCAGGTGACTTTGCAGGTAACTTTACGGGGCCGTTTTTTGTACGCACAGCGCGCAGGCGTTGGGCTTGCCGCTTCGCTTTATGCTAGAATACCTGTGCTATGCTCAACGAACTGCGTATCCGCAACTTCGCGATTATTGACCAGCTTCACCTTACCTTTGGGCCTGGCCTCAACATCCTCACCGGCGAAACCGGCGCCGGCAAGTCGATCATTATCGATGCCGTGGGGCTGCTGCTGGGCGAACGCGCCAGCGCCGAGGCCGTGCGCGCCGGCAGTGAGGTGGCCGAAATCGAGGCGGCTTTTCAACTGCCGGCCGACCCCGAATTGGCGGAGCACCTGCGCCACCTGCTGGAGGAACAAGGGCTGGACGACCCGGACAGCCCCGATTGGGTGGTGCTCAGCCGGGAAGTGCGGCTCAACGGGCGCAATATCTGCCGCATCAATGGCCGCAGTGTATCGCTGCAGACCTTGAGTGAAGTGGCTGATCTGCTGGTGGATGTGCATGGACAGGGTGAACACCTCAATCTGCTCAAACCGAAGACGCATGTGCAGCTGCTCGACCGCTATGGCGGGCTGCTGCCGCTGCGCAGCCAGGTCGCCCAACAAGCCGTCAGTCTGCGGGCGATGCGCAGTGAACTGCAGCGGCTGCGCCAGGATGCGCGCACGCTGGCGCAGCGCGTCGATCTGCTGAGCTTTCAGTCCGGTGAAATCGCCGCCGCCAATTTGCGCCCCGGCGAGGAGCAGGAACTGGAGTCCGAACGCCGCCGCCTGGGCAATGCCGAGGCGTTGATGACGTTTGCGCAGGCTGCGCAGGCTATTCTCACACAGGAGGGTGGCGAACTGCCCGGCGCAGTGGACATGGTAGGCGAAGCTGTGGGCAAGCTGGAAAAGCTGGCGCGCGTTGACCCGGATATGAGCCAGACTGCTGACGAGGCGCAGGTGCTGCTCGAACAGTTGGGCGATCTGGCGCGCACGCTGCAGGACTATGCCGACAGCCTGGAGTTCAACCCGGAACGGCTGGCGGAGGTGGAAGAGCGGCTGGAACTGGTCGTTTCGCTCAAGCGCAAGTATGGCGACACCATCGAACAGATCGTGGCCTACGGCAGCCGTGCGCAGAGCGAGTTGGATGAACTGGCCAACTGGGAAGTCAAAACCGCGGATCTGGAAAAACGCGAAGATACGCTGCTGCGCACGCTGGGCCAGTTGGGGGCGGAGCTTAGCGAGCAGCGCCGGCAGGTGGGCGAGCGGCTGGCGCGCCAGGTGGAGCGCGAGCTGGGCGACCTTAAGATGACCCGCGCCCAGTTCGGCGTGGCCGTCAACCAGGTCGAGCGCGCCGACGGCGCCTATTTGCCCGATGGCCGGCGCGTCGCATTTGATGCTTCGGGGGTCGACCAGGTTGAATTCCTGATCAGCGCCAACCCCGGCGAGCCGCTCAAGCCGATGGCGCGTGT
>JBBRBX010000181.1:0-7316 GCA_038205395.1 Caldilineales bacterium | reverse complement strand
GCTGCTTTCTCTACTACCAGCTCAGCCGCCGCGGCATCAAGCCGTCGCTGCCCTCTTGGTAGAGCGGCCAGAGCGCACGTGGGCGTGCGTACTGGACAAGGTCGCCATTTTAACGCAAGGATAACGGGACAATGTTGGAACGAATCCTCATTTTGACTGCCGTAACGGCTGCCGCTGCCCTGCTCTATGCCCTTTGGCGCAGCCGGCAGCGCAGCCGGCTCATGGCGGTGGCTGAGCAGGTCGCCCCGGCTGAAGTAATGCAGCTTGTGGATGGCAAACGACCCGCCGTGCTCTACTTCACCACCAGCGAGTGCGCGCAGTGCCGGCTGCAGCAGACGCCCATCCTTAGCCAACTGGCGGCCAAGGTGGATGTGGCCGTTCATAAGCTGGATGCCGTCGAACAGGAGGCGCTGGCGCGCTTCTACGGGATTATGACCGTGCCGACGACAGTGATACTGGACCCGCAGCTGCGCCCGCTGGCGGTGAACCACGGCGTGACGCCGCTGCCCAAGCTGCTGGCGCAGATCGGCGAGAGAGAACGCCAGGCAACAACACCCTAGGCAAGGAAGCGCTAGGCAAGAATCCGGTCTTCGATCTCCCAGGCGTGGTCGAGGATATGCCAGGCGGCGCGGCGGGCATAGTAGCGCGGGGGCCAGCGCTTTCCCCCGCGCGGGCCGGCGGGGTCAATCTCCCCCTGCGCGGCGGCGGCCAGTGCATCCTGCCTGACCTGGCGGTTTTGGCGCAGCGCAGCCACGATGTCCGCATCGTCGTCTAGCTTCAGCTTCCAGCCCAGGCTGTGCAGATAGCCGGCGCCCGAATCCAGCACATGCTGCATCATCTTAGCCACGTCCCGTCCACCGCCGCGCGGCCCCTTGCGCAGTTCGTGGCTGCTCGCTGCGTCGATGGCGGCTTGGAAAGCCTGGTCGCAGCCGTCCAACAGGGCATTCAACCGGGCTAACTCCTCGTCGCTGACCGCTTCGGCGTCGCCGGCGGGGATGACGCCGGGCACGCCGAAATCCGTAGCGGAACCGCCCGTCAGCCGCGCCACCACCACAAAGTCAGCAACTGTCTGCGGCATAGGAAACGGCAGCTTCGCAGCTTTCGCCACGCCTGCGTAGCGCGGGGCATAGGCCAGCAGCGCCTGCAGCGCCTCCGCTTCATCGCGCCCCCCGCGGCACCACCCCGGCCACGCCAGTGCACTGGCCAGGGTGCGTTTGCTGCCCGTTTCGAGGTAGATAGATATGGGGTCGGTGGACGTTTGGCCGTTTTTCTCATCCTGATTCAGCACTTTCTTCTGTGCCGATTCCTTTTCCCGCCGTTTTGCAGACTCGGCAAATTTGTCGTTGAGGATGGGCTTTTTCATCCGGCGCCTCCTTTTCTATCGTGTGTGCGGTCTAACAGCAGTATAGCATAAACGGCAGCCCCGCATTGTGTGGGGTGGCGCCACAGCCGTCAGCCTTTTCTTTGCCGCCAACACTGCACAAACATTGCGCAAAAACTGTATTGCCCGTCACCGAAGGCGCGCCAATTCTCTGCCAAACTGTAGCTGTTTCTTCCTCCTCCTTTGTGTGTGGGGCGTGGTGCACCTGGTGCATCACGCCCTGGACATTGGTTACGGCGTAAAACAACGCAATTTTGATTCCGTGTCTGCGCTTTTGCGCCGCTTGCGCGCAATCCCCTGTACGCTATAATAGCCCTGCAATCTAACCGTATCCGGAGCGCACCGCACGCTCCTTTCCACAACCGCGCCGTCACTGTGACGGCGGCTGGCAACCATCAACCCAACTCGGTGTCAACTCAACTCAACCCAACCCGATGTCAGCCCAACCATGAGTCAACGACAAGCCGCAATCGACTTCTATCACGAACTGTGTACAACCGGTTCGCTGGCGCAGGATAGCTGGGATTGTCTCCTGCCCGGCATGAACGCGCGCGGGCTGATCTTCGGCAGCCGCCCTCTCAGCAGTGTGTTGCGCCCGCTTCTGCACACGGGGATGGATTGGCACTATCTGCGCTGGCGCTCCACCCTGATCCTGGGTGTCTTTCGCAAGATGGCCGATGCTATGCTCGCCGATCCTGTGCTGCGCGCCCAGGTGTTTCTGACCGCCGAAGAGGAAGAATTGGTGCAGATTCCGACCGGCTTTCCGACTGTGCTGCCCACAGCGCGGCTGGACAGCTTTCTGACGGTGCACGACGACGGCGCCTACACGCTCAACTATGTGGAGCTGAACGGCGAAAGCCCCGCTAGCATGGCCTACAGCGATGTGCTGGCCGAACTGTTTTTGGAAACGCCCCTCATGCAGCGCTTTGGCGAGCGCTATAGCGTGGAGATGCTGACGAGCCGGCGCAACGCCGTCGATGCGCTGCTGCGCATCTACTTCACCTGGCGCGGCAACCGCGACAAGCTGCCCGCTATCGCCATCGTCGATTGGCCCGGCGTGCCCACGACCACCGAGTTTGACCTCTTTGTCGACTACTTTGCCCGCTACGGCATTCTCGCCACCGTCTGTGACCCGCACGACATGGAATGGCGCGGCGGCGTGCTCTATGCCAACGGCAGAGCTGTCGACTACGTGTACAAGCGGGTGCTTTCGACCGAACTGCTGCAGAAATTTGGGCTGAACCATCCGATCATCCACGCCCTGCGCGCCGGCGCCATCTGCATGGCCAACCCGTTTTCGTGCAAGATGGTGCACAAAAAGGCCAGCTTTGCCGTGGCCTCGGATGAGCGCAATACCTATCTCTTCAACGAACAGGAGCGCGAGGCGATCCGGCAGCATATCCCCTGGACGCGGCTGGTGGAGGAGCGGATGACCTATGATATGCACGGCAGCCGCGTCGACCTGCTGCCGTGGGCCAGCCGCAATAAGGATCACCTGGTGCTCAAGCCGAATGACGAATACGGCGGCAAGGGGGTGCTGATTGGCTGGGAGACCGAGCAGCTGGCCTGGAACGCAGCGCTGCAGACTGCGCTGGGCGAACCGGCCATTGTCCAAGAGCGCGCTTTGATCGCCTATGAGGATTTCCCCTCTTTTTTGCCGGATGGTGAACTCGACATCAGCCACCGGCTGGTGGATTGCGACCCCTTTCTTTTTAACGGCGACACAGTGGACGGCTGCCTGGTGCGGTTGAGCAAGGTGACGCTGCTCAATGTGACGGCGGGCGGCGGTTCAGTCGTGCCCGCGTTTGTGGTGGACGCCAAAAATTAAGCGGGAGACGCAATGTATCACCCTTCCTTTAACATCGGCATTGAAGAAGAGTACCAGGTGGTGGATGGTGAATCGGGTGAACTGCTGGGCTATGTGACGCAGTCAATGGCGCGCGAAAAGATGGTGGTCAATGAGCGTGCGCCCACCGCCGAACTAGCTGACCTGATCCGCAGCGGCACGGTGGGTGTCGGCACGCCCGTCTGCGTCGACATCAACGAGGCGCGCGACCGGCTGTTGGGTGTGCGCAGCCAGATGCTGGAGCTGGCCGAGGCCGGCGGCTTTCGCCTGCTGGCTGCCGGCACCCACCCCTTCAGCCGCTGGGAAGGGCGTGAAGAGACGCTGGCGCAGTACCGCCAGATGGCCGAAGACACCCAGATGGTGGCGCGTCGCCTGCTCGCCTTTGGCCTGCGCATCCACATCGGCGTCGAAGACCGCGACCTGGCCGTGGATGTGATGAACACGCTGCGCTATGTGCTGCCGCATATTTTCACGCTCAGCACCAGCTCGTCTTTCTGGTTGGGGCGCAACACCGGGCTGAAAAGCTACCGCGCCGTCTTGATGGATTCCCTGCCGCGCACCGGCATCCCCGGCTACTTCTCGTCCTACCATGACTACCGCAGCTATGTGGACACGCTGCTGCGCACCAACTCAATCCCCGATGCGCGCCGGGTCATGTATGACGTCGTGCCGCACTATCGCTTTCCGACGCTGGTGATCCGCATCTGTGACATGATGCCCTATTACCGCGATGTGCTGGCGGTGACGGCGCTGCTGCAGGCCGCTGTCGCCTGGATGGTGGATCTGCGCCAGCGCAATCTCTCCTTTCGCAACTATGAGCGTACGCTGATTGCCGAGAACAAGTGGCGTGCTCTGCGCTACGGCTTGGACGGCAACTTGATCGATTTCGGCAGCGAGCAGTCGCTGCCCGCGCGCACGCTGATCCGCGAACTGCTCGAACGCGTGGAGCCGATCAGCCACAAACTGAATTCCTGGCATGAGTTGGAGCACTGTTACACCATGCTTGACCGCGGCTCCAGCGCCGACCAGCAGATAGCGGTCTACAAAGAGAACGGGCTTAGCATTAAGTCCGTCGTTGATTTTCTGGTGGCGGAAACGGAGAAGACAGCATGAGCGAGCGACCCTCCCTCACAATCGGCATTGAAGAAGAATACCAGATCATCGACCCGGAGACGCGCGAACTGCGTTCGTTCATCACCCAATTTTTGGACGGCGACAAGGTCGTGATGGTGGAGCGCGAACTTAAGCCGGAACTGCACCAGTCGATGGTGGAGCTGGGCACGCCGATCTGCTTTACGCTGGACCACGCCAAAGAAGAACTGACCAACCAGCGCCGCTTTCTAGTGGACTTGGCGGAGCAGAAAGGGCTGGCCGTCGCCGCCGCCGCCACCCATCCCTTCAGCCGCTGGCAGGAGCAGCCGGTGACGCCGCTGCCGCGCTACCAGGGGGTGCTGGAAGAGATGCAGCTGCTGGCGCAGCGGCTGCTGATCTTCGGCATGCATGTACACGTAGGGATCGAAGACCGCGCCTTTGCCATCGATACGATGAACGTTGTGCGCTACATGCTGCCGCACACCCTGGCACTCAGCAGCAGCAGCCCTTTCTGGCAGGGGCGCAAGACCGGGCTGAAAAGCTATCGCTCGCTGATTTTTGAGGACTTCCCCCGTTCGGGCACCGCCGAGATCTGCCGCACCGCCGGCGACTGGGATAACCTGATCGGCACCCTGGTGCGCACCGGCTGCATCCCCGACGGCAGCAAAATCTGGTGGGACTGCCGCCCGCACCACAAGTATCCCACGCTCGAATTTCGCATCTGCGACATCTGCACCAAAGTGGATGAGGCCATTGCCATTGCCGGGCTGTTTCAGGCGTTGGTGCTGTGGTTGTGGAAGCTGCGCCAGAAAAACATTACCTTTCGCGTCTACCGCAAAGAGTTGATCGACGAGAACCGCTGGCGCGCGTCGCGCTATGGCATCGACGGCAAAATGATCGATTTCGGCAAAACCGAAGAAATGCCGGCGCGTGCACTGGTGCGCGAGCTGCTCGACCTGATTGGGGAAGAGATCGAGGAGCTGGGCATCCGCCCGCACCTCAAAGTGATCGAAGACATCTTGATGCACGGCACCAGCGCCGACCGCCAACTGCGCGTCTTTGACGCCAACGAAGGCGACATCAAAGCAGTGGTGGACCATCTGATCGCCGAGACAAAGCTGGGCGTGTAGACGCCTATCCCTATTGGCCAATTCTAAAAATCAGTTTTCGCCGCCTATCTTTGTTATTTCGTAACTATTCACTCACGGTTCGGTCAAAGACTAGCGAGGTAATCAAAATGCGGTAAGCTGTGTGGATGGCAAAAGAGGTGAGCATAGCAACAGAACGCGTGGACGATATACCAGTGTTGTTGGCGCAAATAGAGGGGATGGGAATTCCTGAGTTGATGGGAAAGCATTTTGAAACGCACGGGAACTGGGTAGGGACGGGGATTGGATGGACGGCAGGGGTATGGCTGGCGCACATTCTGTCGCAAGGGGACCATCGGTTGAGTTGGGTGGAAAAATGGGTGGGCGAGCGAGTGGAAACGCTGGAGCAGAGCACGGGCGAGATGGTGTTGGCGACGGAATGGAGCGATGACCGGCTGGGGATCATATTGGATTTACTGAGCGAGGAAACGGCATGGCAGGCGTTTGAGGGTGAGCTAAATCGCCGCACGCTGCGGGTGTATGATTTGAAGGCAGAGAGGGTGCGAGTGGATAGCACGACGGTAAGCGGATACTGGGGTGTGACCGAAGATGGGCTATTCCAGTTTGACCACAGCAAGGATCACCGACCGGACTTACCGCAACTAAAAGTAATGTTGTCTGCGTTGGATCCGCTTGGGATGCCGGTAGCGACGCAGGTGGTGTCAGGAGAGACAGCGGACGATCCGCTGTATGTGCCAGCGATCAGGCAGGTTCGCCAGAGCTTGGGTGTCAGCGGGCTGCTGTATGTGGGGGATAGCAAGATGGCAGCGGCAGCGACACGGGCGTATGTGCAAGAGAATGGAGATCATTACCTGTGCCCTTTGTCCAAGAAACAGTTGTCGGATGCGACAATGGCCGAATATCTGGCACCCGTGTGGAGCGACGAGATCGTGCCAACGCCTATTTTCCGTGAAGATGCCACGGGACAACGGAAAGAGATTGCGGTTGGCTTCGAAGATGTGGTGACGGTGACGCATCAAGTGGCAGAGCGAGTCTTCACCTGGACAGAGCGCCATCTGGTCGTGCGCTCGCACCAATTCGCCCAAGCATCTGAGCAAGCTTTGCGCATGCGCTTGGAGATAGCGCAAGCGGAACTAGCTCAATTGAATGAGCACAAGCAGGGCAAGAAGCGACTGGAGACCCGCACAGAAATGGACAATGCCGCAGTGGCCATTCTCGACCATCATCGCATCAATGGATTGGTGAAGCTGACAATCACCGAACAAGTGAAGGAGCGCACTGTGCGCGCTTACGCAGAGCGACCAGCCAGCGTTCGTATCAAGCGCACCCTCGCATTGCAGGCTGAGGTCGATGAGGTTGCCGTTCAAGAGGCGATCCGCTCGTTTGGTTGGCGCATCTATGCCACCAATTCTCCAAATCGAGGCTTGTCGCTAGAACAAGCTATATTGGCTTATCGTGAGGAGTTTCTAGTCGAGCATGGCTTCGGACGACTTAAAGGCAGACCACTCTCGTTGACACCCATGTATCTCCAGAGTGACAAGCGCGCTACGGGTCTTATTCATCTCTTGTCCATCTGCCTGCGCATTCTTGTTTTGCTCGAATTCCAGGTTCGTCGACGTCTGGCTGACAACAATGAGCACTTGGCCGGTCTCTATGCCGGTAATCCTAAACGCACTACCAGCCGTCCCACCGCAGAGATGTTACTGGAGGCTTTCAGAAATATCACCTTATCGAAGCTCGTCCTCAATCAGCAAAGACATCGCCATTTGACTCCTTTGTCTGATTTGCAGAAAACGATCTTGGCTCTACTTGGCATCCCAACTGCTATCTATCATCGTCTTACCGCCAATTCCTCAATACCAACGTGAAAAATGACCGAACCGTGAGT
>JBBRBX010000180.1:0-7338 GCA_038205395.1 Caldilineales bacterium | reverse complement strand
GCCTCCGGCGCGCTGACGGCTAAATCCAGCGCTGGAGAGCCGCCCAGCACTGCGCCTAATACGTCGGGCGTCTCTTTGCGGTTACTCATCCTGCAAAATCCTTTCCGTCAAAGCCTCATAGTCTGCGGCCCCAGGCGAGCCGCCGGCATATTCAAAGATGGTCTGTCCATGTCCCGGCGCTTCAGACAGCCGCACGTTATAGCGGATGGGATTGCACACCTGGTTGCCATAGTGACTCTGCAGTTGGCGCAGAATCTCGTCCGACTTGCGCACACGACGGTCCAGAAAAGTAGGCAGGATGTAGCGCAGTTGCAGCTCGTTGTGGTAATGCTGGATGGCCTGCAGGCTGTGTGCAAACTCCATCAGCCCTTGCAGCGCCATAACCTCAAGCGCCACCGGCGCCACGACTTCTTGCGCGTAAAAGAGAGCGTTGACGGTCAGGACGTCCCAGCCTGGCGCTGTGTCGATGATGGCATAGTCATAGCAGCCATCCAGCACGCGCAGCGTCTCGCTCACCGTGCGTTCGCCGCCAAACTCCTTGCGGTCAATTACGCGTTTCAGTCCTGCCAATGTGCGGCCCCCCGGCAGCAGCCAGAGCTGCGGACGGGCTTCCACGAGCGTCTCCCGCATCGAACTCTCGTTGTTGATCACCTCCGCCATACCGGCTGACGGCTGCACACCCAACATTTTGGCTACCTGCCCTTGCGTGTCCATGTCTATCAAAAGCACAGTGCGCCCCCGCCGCAGCAGGCCTGCAGCCAGATTGACGGCTGTGGTGGTTTTGCCCACACCCCCCTTGGAAAGAGCAACTGCAATACGGCGCATCTTCTTGTGCATGGCTTTTTGTCTCCATATCCATTGTACAACGCTCCCGGCGCTTGCTGGAAGTATGGCGGCACTCCTGTTTTGAGCGGCTTGCCGCATTGTTCTAAGCAGGCTATTTTGGAGAGAAACCAGGGATGCGCTACCATTGACGGCGGCAGCCGGTTCAATCGGGACTGCCGTCATGGAGAAAAGCATCGTGCGAAACATCACACCCAAACAAGCCGGCGGCAGGAGAAGGGGTAAACCAGTGCCCAATCGGGCGGCATTCCTGCTGCTGCCGGCGCTCTTGTGGTTGTTAGGCGGCTGCGGCAGTGGTGAGCCGCCGCCCACCCGTACACCTGTCCCCACCTGGACACCGACCCCTGTCGTCGGCGGCGAAGCTGTGCAAGAGCAAGCCGCACCCACCTCTGCCGGCAGCGAGATCGGCGCCCAGGTTGTAGACGCCGCCGAAGTAGCCGCCGCCATTGCGACGGATACGCCGACGCCGCTGCCGACGGACACCGCCACGCCCGTTCCGACCGACACGCCGCCGCCGACGGAGACACCGACCGTCACGCCGACGCCGCTGCCGACCGATACACCCACCCCCGCTCCGACGCCGACGCCCAGCCCGACACCCGACTATGCGTTTACACTGGAGGCGGCGGAAAAGTTCCCCACCGAGTCGTTGGCGCAAAATGTGGTGCGCATCTACGCCTATATCTACTCTCCGGCGGAGTTTGGCTTGGAAGGGTATACGCTTGGTGTAACGCACCTGGACACGCCGCTGGTGGTAGAGGAACAATCGCAAGCCGGCATCCCGGCGGTGACGCGTGAGGACACCAGCCCCTACAGCCGCTTTACTAACTTGAGCGCCATCTTTGTTGAGCCGCAGGCGGGTGAATGGCGGGTGCAGTTGCTCGACCCGCAGGGCGCACCTGCCGGGCCGGAAGCGGTTTTTACGCTGACGGAAGATGAGAACACACGCGAGCTATATGTTCGCTACCGGCAGGAGTAGCCGCCGCTTGTTTTCAACAGCCGCACGCTCCAACAGGTTATCGGCATAACATCGGCATAACAAAAAGGTGGGCTTC
Source organism: Caldilineales bacterium (assembly GCA_038205395.1). Classification (GTDB taxonomy): domain Bacteria; phylum Chloroflexota; class Anaerolineae; order Caldilineales; family Caldilineaceae; genus Fredericiella. Next base: position 5,440 of record JBBRBX010000180.1, on the reverse strand, counting down.
GTTGCAAAGCCCACCTTTTTGTTATTTACATAAAACTGGAATGCAGGCATCCGCGCCTGCTTATCCGGCAGCCCAGTGGTTGCGCCAGGCACACGCTCTAGAACTGCAGCACCCACTTACCCGACCCGTCGGGGTCTGGAATAAAGTACAGCCACAACGAGCGTTCTTGTTCTGCATCCACCGTAATGTTGGCGTTGCCGGACAAGCCGCCCCAGGGGCTGCTGACGCTGAAGGGCACCATGCCGGGGAAGACCAAGATCGAAACTGACTGACCCGGCTGCAGATCCCACTCACCGCTCAGGTTGTCGCGCTCACTGCGGTACTGCTGGTCCAGCGTGAAACGAATTATCTGGTCAAAGCCGTTGTTGACGACCAGCCGCGCCTGCCCTGTTGGAATGGGGGCGACAGTCGGCGTTTCTTCCGGCGCGGCCCCTGCCGCATCGCCGGTCGCGTCCTGAGACGTATCCGCAGCACTGCCATCGCTCACGCTGCCATCAGCCGTGGCATCAACGGTCGCTTCTGCGTCCGTCGTGACTGGCGTCTCCTCAATTGCCGTCTGATCGGTGGTCTCGACGACAGAGGTATCTTGAGGCACTTCGGCAGTCGCGTCCGCTGCTGTTGCATCCGCCGTTGCCGCCGCATCCGCAGTCGGTTCAGCCGCTGCCAATGCATCGGCTCCCGGCGCCGCCTCAGCAGCAGCCGCCCCGCCGGCCACCGGCAGCGCCGCCATATCGCCTGTGCAGATGATAAAGTCCGGGTTGGAGGTGACCCAGCCGCTGGCGGCAATGCGGTCACTCACCTGCATCCACTGCTTGCTGGCATCATAGCCGATGACCACCACCGAACCCGGCTGCTCCTCGCTGCCGCGCACCTTGGCGATTACGGGAAATTCCAACCCTGGGCCGCCGCGCACATTGAGCGTGGGTACGCGCAGCAGACAGGAAGCCTGAGGCGGCCGTTCCACTGCTTCACCGGAACTGGCCACGACTCCTTCCAGCTTTGCGCTGGTGACGGTGGTGTTGTTGGCCCCATTGGTGGAGAGCTTGACCAAGGCGTAGTAATAGCCTGGGTCTACGCCCTGCGGCGCCCACTCACAGGCACTCTGCGCGCCTTGCGTAATACAGTTGCGCAGATGGACGACGACCGGCCCTTCGCCTTCAATGCTGAACTGCTGAATGCTGGCAGGTGCAATTTCGATGACCTGGCTGTTGACGATGATTGACTCGCGTTCGCCTGTGCGGTTTTGCACCCAGATCTGGTTGGCCGGCGGCGCCCCTGCCTCGCGCAAAATCAGGCTGACCTGCGCGCCGGCTTCGTCGCCGCTGACTACTTCATAAAAGCCTTCCTGCTTGAGCAGATAAGGATCCCAGAAGCAGCCTGTTTCGCTCTCGGATTGGCGCGCATCGCAGTTGAATAGGTTCAATATGGCTGTAGGCCGCGGCAGCGGCAGCCCTAAAGCACGCAGGGGGGAAAGATCATAGACCTGGCCTTCAACAAAGAAGCGCACGTTGGCTTCGGTGCGGTTGGCAATAATCGTGCCTTCCAGCACCCCGGCATACTGCGTATCCAGCGACGGGTCCAGCAGCGGCGCAGCCGGCTGTGTCAGCACCTCACTGACGGTGATTTCAGCAAGCGCTGTCAGTGGCTCGCCGGCGGTCAGAGTATCCGTCACAACGGCTGCCCCAGGGGCCGGCTCGGTCACGGTAAGAGCATTGCTCAGCGTGAGCGCGGCCGCAGCCGTAATGGGTGCGGTTTCCGTCAGCACAGGATTGGCGCCAAGCTGGCGCGGTGCTGTGGGTTGATTATTGGCGGAGGCTGTGCCCGGCGCTGCGGCGGCAGACTTGACGCTGGAAGATGGATTGGCGGTGGTCGGTGCTGCGGGAGCCGTCGGTTGTCCTTCGGCGTGGACAGGAACCGCTGTGAAGAAAGCGGCTCCACACAAAGCAACTGCAATTAGAGTTCGGATCATAGGAGTTTTCTCTCGTCCGCGCACAGCGGCAGGCGGAATGGAACGAGATTTCGTAGTATATCCTTGCATTATACTCGGCAGCACACATTCTTGCTGCGTGGCCTGCCTACACTTGTACAACGGTGACGCTACATGGGCCGGCAGGATTGCCTGCGCGATACGGGTTCTCTATGCGTATGCAACGTCGCCTGTGTCGCGTGCGTTCCCCTTTACTACGTCCCGATTGCTACTTCCATTGCCGGTTCAAAAGAAAAGCGCGGGCATGACCCCGCGCTCCACTTTTGCATTTGCCGGCGTCCTTACTTGGACTCGCGGTAGATCACGTGGCGCCGCAGCGTCGGATCGTACTTGCGCAGTTCCAAGCGGGTCGGGTCATTGCGACGATTCTTTGCCGTCAGATACATGTGAGAGCTTTCTGTGCTCCTCATCTTTACGATCTGACGTGGTCCCTTCTTAGCCATCTCACATTTCTCCTTAACAGCGGTTTCTAGCTACAACAGACAAGTATAGCGCAAGTGTTCGGCTTGTCAAAATATAGACATCTTACTATAGAGTTCATCCTACTACAGAGTTCATCCGGTCCATCTTCATTTACTCATCTTCGCCTGCTCACCCGTCAGCGCAGGTACTTCGCCACCAAAGGCGCCAGACGCTCCACAACTTCCGGCGCAACCACGGATTTGTCGGTGATCAGCGCGTCCTGCAGGGCGTGCGCATACGGCGAAGGGCCGGCCTCCTTGAGCAAGGCGATGGCGTTGACGACCGCCTGCTTGGCCACAGCCGCGTTGCGCAGCAGCGTGCGCACAACCATTTCCACCGTCACCGGCTGCTCGCTGGCGTGCCACACATCATAGTCAGTGATATGCGCCATGACGGCATAGCTCATCTCCGCCTCGCGCGCCAGCTGCGCTTCCGGCGTGGTGGTCATGCCGATAATATCCATGCCCCAATTCTGAAAGACCCGGCTTTCCGCCTTGGTGCTGAAACGCGGCCCCTCAATTGTGATAAAAGCGCCGCCGCGGTGCACCGGATTGCCTGTCATCCCCACCGCGCGATAGCAGATGTCGCTGAGCAGCGGGCAAAAGGGGTCAGCCACATTAATATGCACCACCAGCCCGCCCGTGCCTGCGCTGGGATCGTCAAAGAAACTGCCGGCTCGCCCGTGGGTGCGGTCGAACAGTTGATCGGGCACCATGATGTGGCCCGGTTCGATCTGCGGCTGCAGGCTGCCGCAGGCGCTGACGCCAATCAGATACTCCACCCCCAACAGCTTGAAGCCATAGACATTGGCCCGGTAGTTGACGCGGCTGGGGTTGATGCGATGGCCGCGCCCATGACGCGGCAAAAAGGCAACCCGCTGCCCGCCCAAGTCGCCGACAATATACGCATCCGACGGCGCCCCAAACGGCGTCTCCAGCGTTACTTCTTCGACATTTTGCAGTTGCTCGATGGCATAAACGCCGCTGCCTCCAATGACACCAATACGGATGGGTGTGGTCATGTGCTGCTTCCCCCAGAAAAGCTCTAAAAGACCGGAAAAACCGGAAACGAATGAGTAGTTGGCAAAAGAAATCGGCGTCAGTCCGGCTGCTGCTGCTCTGGAATGGCGCTCAGCCGCGGATTGCTGCGGTCTCGCTCGGAGAGGATGGGCGCTTCGGCGTCCCACGGCACTGCCAATGTAGGATCGTCCCAGGCCACGCCAAACTCGTCGCCGCCGTTGTAATAGTTGTCCACCAGATAGGTCAGCGTGACGTCTGTAACGGCATAAAAGCCGTGCGCCACACCGCAGGGAATAAAGACTCCAATTTGCTGGTTGTCGCCGATTTCGATCACTTCGCTCGCGCCATAGGTCGCCGATGAACGGCGCAGGTCAGCCAGCCCCACGCGCAGCACGCCCGCCGGGCAGTACCAGTAGTCGACCTGGTGAAAATGATAGTGCAGACCGCGCAGCACGCCCCCTTTGCTGTCGCTGCGGTTGGTCTGCACAATGTCCCATGCCCGTTCCGGAAACCAATTTTTGCGAAAGGTCTCTAGAAACCGCCCGCGCTCATCGCCAAAGGCGCGCAGATGGGCAAACTTGACGCCCGCAATTCGGGTGGAAGTGACGATCTCAGTCATGCTTCAGTTCTCGCTTTGTACTTGCCCTGTTGGTTGCCCTGTTGATTGTCCTGCTGCTGCCTGCGGCGCAGCATCCGTCTGATGGGGCTGGATGACCTGGCGCAGCAGGTGAATGACCTTCTGCACGGCAGCCGCTTTGAGGTGATAGGCCGCTCGGTTGACGATCAACACGGCCTGGCTGTGCATGATCACGCGCTGCTCGACCAGCCCGTTGGCGCGCAGCGTGCTGCCGGTCTCGATGATGTCTACGATCATATCAGCCAGCCCCACCAGCGGGGCCAGCTCCACCGAACCGTGCAGCACGATGATCTCCGCATTGACCCCGCGCACCCGGAAAAACTGCTCGGTCAAGTGCGGATAGGCTGTCGCCACGCGCGGCTGGCTGGCATAGCGCAGCGGCGCAGCGGCGCCGGCGGCCGGGCCGGCCAGGCTGAGATGGCAGTGGCCAAAGGGCAGCAGCAGCGGCTCGTAGACCTGGCGCCGGCTCTCGCGCAGAGTGTCCAGACCACACACGCCAATGTCGGCGGCGCCATATTCGACAAAGGTCGGCACGTCGCTCGGCTTGGAGAGCACATAACGCATCGATTCATCTTCGCTGCTGAGAATCAGCCGGCGGCCCGTGTCGCCGCTGGGCAGCGCCAGCCCAGCGGCGGCCAGCAGCTCCAGCGACTGCTCGGCCATCCGCCCTTTGGGCAGCGCCATCAGAAGTGACTGTGATGCAGCGGCGGCGAGCATCATGGCGTTGTCTCCCGGCCTGCGATGGCAGACGGGTGCTGCTGGAAGGCAAGCTGCTGCAGTGTCTGCCACAGTGCATCCGGGCTGCACGCTGCGCCGCTGTATTCCACACCGGGGGCTTCTGCGCCGGGGTCTTCTACACTTGTTTGCCAGATGCGCAGACTTTGCTCGCTATAGTCGATGGCGCAGCCGATGCCCTGGCTGCGCGCCAGCTGCCGGAGCGTTTCCCCCCGGCGCTGTTCCAGATCGACCGCAATGTGCAGCCCCAGCCGCCGTGCACGATTGATCACGGCAATGCACTCGGCCTGCTCGCCCCCTGAGATAAGCACATGCGCCGGCACAGGCGCAGGCGCGCGCTCCTCTTTTTCTTCCAATGCCAACAGCAGCCGCTCCAGCCCAAAGGCGACACCAATTGCCGGCTGCGGCTCGCCAAAGCTGCCCACCAAGTTGTCATAACGTCCACCCGATGCCAGCCGATAGCCGACACCGGGGGCCAGCACTTCAAAGGTGATGCCGGTGTAGTAGCCCAGATTGTGGATCTCGGTCAGATCAAGCGACACATGCTCGATCACGCCGTGCGCAGCCAGCACCGCGCAGATGGCGCGCAGGTTGCCCACC
>JBBRBX010000179.1:0-7411 GCA_038205395.1 Caldilineales bacterium | reverse complement strand
CCGCCGCTGGTGGCTCCGCTGCACTTTGCGGCGATGGGCGGGTTGGCCGATCTTGACTTCTCCACGCGCGGCGGCCATATCGATGTGGAATATCCGTTGGGCGAAGATGCGCTGCTGTGGGATGAGTTCCAGCCTGCGCTGTATGATCTGACGGTGCAGATCGAGGTGGAAAGCGGCGGCCACCACTATCGGGCGCAGAAGTGCACCACCTTTGGGCTGCGCGAGGTCAGCGTGCAGGGCACGCAGTTGGCGGTCAACGACCGCCCTATCTTTCTGCGTGGGACGTTGGAATGCTGCATCTTCCCGCTGACCGGCTATCCTCCCACCGATGTGGAGGCCTGGCGGCGCATCATTCACATCTGCCGTGCGCACGGGCTGAATCATATCCGTTTTCACTCCTGGTGCCCGCCGGAGGCTGCGTTTGTGGCGGGTGACGAAGAGGGCTTCTACTACCAGATCGAGTGCGCGTCCTGGGCCAACCAAGGGGCGGCGCTCGGGGAGGGACGGCCGCTGGATCAGTGGCTTTACGCCGAAGGCGACCGAATCGTCACCGCCTACGGCAACCATCCTTGCTTTCTGCTGATGGCCTACGGCAACGAGCCGGGCGGGCGCGATCGGGAGTTTCTGGCGTTGTGGAACACCTACTGGCGCAAGCGCGACTTGCGCCGCGTCTACACCGGCGGCGCCGGTTGGCCCAACATTGATGAGAACCAATATCACAACACCTTTGCGCCGCGCATCCAGTTATGGGGCGCGGAGCTGAACTCGCGCATCAACGCCCTGCCGCCCGAAACGCGCACCGATTACCGCGACTATATCCAGAACGCCGGTGCACCGGTGGTGAGCCACGAGATCGGCCAGTGGTGCGTCTATCCCAACTTTGCTGAGATCGACAAATACACCGGTGTGCTCAAAGCCAAGAATTTTGAGATCTTTCGCGACTTTTTGGAAGCCAATCACATGGGCGACCAAGCGCACGATTTCCTGATCGCTTCCGGCAAGCTGCAGGCGCTCTGTTATAAAGAAGAGATCGAGTCTGCGCTGCGCACGCCGGGGATGGCTGGTCTGCAACTGCTCGACCTGCACGACTTCCCCGGCCAGGGCACGGCGCTGGTGGGCGTGCTCGATCCTTTCTGGGATGAAAAAGGCTATATCAGCGCCGCCGAATTTCGCCGCTTCTGCAACAGCACCGTGCCGCTGGCGCTGCTGGACAAGCGCTATTGGCGGGTGGGCCAGACGCTGACCGCCGACATCACCGTGGCGCACTACGGGTCGCAGCCGCTGCACGCCGCCAAGCTTGATTGGCAGTTGGTGGAGAGCGATGGGGCGGTGGCGGCAAGCGGGGTCATCGATGCCGGCGACGTGGCAATCGGTGCGGGCACGATTTACGGCACGATTCGCCAGCCGCTCAGCAAACTGGCGGCGGCGCAAAAGCTGCGGCTGGTGGTGGGCGTCGAATCCGCCAATAGTGAGCGCTTTGAAAATGATTGGGACCTGTGGATCTACGCCGACGCTTTGTCCACGGCCTGGCCGCCCGCCGTGCATGTCTGTGCGCGGCTGGATGCCGAGGCGCAGGCGGCGCTGGATGCTGGGCGCACGGTGTTGATGCTGCCGCCGGCAGATGAAGTGGATGCGCCCGCCGTGCTCGGCTTTTCCAGCGTCTTTTGGAATACGGCCTGGACGCGCGGCCAGGCCCCGCACACGCTGGGCATCCTGTGCGACCCGGCGCATCCGCTGTTTGCCCACTTCCCCACCGAAAGCCACAGCAACTGGCAGTGGTGGGAGTTGATCCACGGCGCGGCGGCCATGCGGCTGGACCATCTGGCGCCCAACCTGCGTCCCATTGTGCAGGTCATCGACACCTGGTTCGAGGCGCGGCGGCTGGGGCTGCTCTACGAAGCGCAGGTAGCCAACGGACGGCTGCTGGTCTGCTCGATGGATCTGCAGAGCGATCTGGAACATCGCCTGGTGGCGCGGCAGATGCGCTACAGCCTGGCGCAGTATCTGGTAGATTGCCGATAACGTCCAGCCAATGCAAATTTCGTCGCTATCCAAGATGGCAAGCGCAAGCGGGCCAGTGGACACGTAGTTGCTGCGCCGCGGTGGCTGAGACAACTGTAGAAGGTATAACCCAGGCAAGCTGCTATGGCTATGAGCTTGGTGTGGCGTGGCCAGGCTTAAACGCATTGGTGATAGCCGGCGGCAGCCCGATAATCTAGGAAATCGTCTATACTCGCATTCTATGGCACAATAAAGGGCGCAGTGCGCACAGTTGCGCGGCTGCACCCTTTTCTTTTATTCAACCCCTATGCCATAAAGGAGCAAACAAATGGCAGTACAATACAAGCGTCTTGGCCAGCATGGCGTGCTGGTCAGCAATCTATGTCTCGGCACCATGAACTTCGGCTGGGTCACCAGCGAAGAAGACAGCTTCCGCATCATGGATCGGGCGCTGGAGCTGGGCATCAATTTCTTTGACACCGCCGATGTCTATGGCGGGCCGAGCGGGCACGGCGCCACCGAGGAAATTCTGGGGCGCTGGTTTGCGCAGGGCGGCGGGCGGCGCGATGCCGTGGTGCTGGCCACCAAAGTGTACAACCCCGTGACGCGCAAGGGCAACCATGCCGAACCCAATACCGACGGGCGCAACCTGTCGGCGGTCAAGATCAAGAAGCACTGCGAGGGCAGCCTCAAGCGGCTGCAGACTGACTGGATCGACCTCTACCAGATGCATCACATCGACCGTGACTGCCCGTGGGACGAAGCCTGGCAAGCTTTTGGCGCGCTCGTGGACCAGGGTAAGATTGTCTATGTCGGCTCCAGCAACTTTGCCGGCTGGGACATCGCTACGGCTTGTCAGGAGGCCGCCAAGCGCGGTATGACCGGGCTGGCCAGCGAGCAGAGCATCTACCACCTCGACAACCGCATGATTGAATTGGAAGTGATCCCCGCCTGCCGCCACTATGGGTTAGGATTGATCCCCTGGAGCCCGCTGGCCGGTGGTCTGTTGGGCGGCGTTTTGGCCAAGGCTGAGGCCGGGCGCCGCGGCAGCGAGGATTTCCAGAAGCAAGTAGAGAAGAAGCGCGCCAAGCTGGAGAAGTACGAAGCGCTGTGCAAGGAGATTGGCGAGAACCCGGCCAACGTTGCCCTGGCCTGGCTGCTGCACAACCCGGTCGTGACGGCCCCCATCATCGGCCCGCGCACCATGGAGCAGTTGGACGACGCCATTCGCGCCACCGAACTGACCTTTGACGACGATTTTATGACCAAGCTGGACGAAATTTTCCCCGGCCCCGGCGGCGAAGCCCCCAAAGCCTACGCCTGGTAGGGTCTATACACGCATGACACGGCAGCCGCCGGATTTCGCTACGAAATCCGGCGGCTGCCGGCGTTTATTCGTGGGAGCCGCTGCCGTTGGTGCTGACGGTGGGCGTCTGCAGCAGGGCGGGGCGCTTGTAGACGGCCAGCCGCACGGCGGTGCGTTCGTTGCCCTCAATTTCCACTTCGATGAAACTGGGCACCACAGCCAGATCTATATCATCTTGTTCCAGATAACTGCGCGCAATGGTAACGGCTTTGATCGCCTGATTGATCGCACTGGCGCCTATCGCCTGGATCTCAGCGTAGCCGTGTTCACGCATAACGCCTGCAATCGCGCCTGCCACTGCCGTGGAACGGGATTGTGCAGAGACTTTGATAAGCTCAGCCATGGAATGTGCCTCCTCTAGGGATCGATGAACCGCAACGTCGAGCTGTATGTCCGGGCAGTTGTGCGTGCGCAGGACTCTGTAGCTATGACGACGCTGAGGAGGCAAAAGAGTTACGCTCTGTTTGCTCGGGTCTCTGTTTGTTGTTGTATATCGTTGCTGCTGTTCAGGCTGCCGGCGTTAGAGTTCTTCCTCGCTGAGGGCGGCGGCGCGCAGCCGCGCCAGATTCTCCGCCACCGACGCACGTTGGTTGTACACCGCACTGCCGACGACAATGACATTGGCGCCCGCGGCTACGATGTCGGCAATATTGTGCGTGTCAATCCCGCCATCGACCTGCAAATCGGCCAGTGGAGCCAGATCGTCCATCAGTTTGCGCATGCGGCGTAGCTTGTTGGTGCTGGTTTCGATAAATCGCTGCGAGCCAAAGCCGGGGTTGACGCTCATCACCAGCACCTGATCGACAAAAGGCAGAATCTCGCGCAAATCCTGGATAGAGGTGGCGGGGTTGAGCGCAACACCTGCCTTGCAGCCCAGCGCCGTGATCTGTTGGACGGTGCGATGCAGATGTTTGCACGCCTCCGTCTGTACGGTCAAGATGTTGGCGCCCGCGGCGACATAATCGCCCAGATAGCGGCCCGGCTCTTCCACCATGAGATGGACGTCAAGGGGCAAGGTCGTCAGCTTGCGCACCGCCTGGACGATGACCGGACCAAAGGAGATGTTGGGCACAAACGCCCCATCCATCACATCGAGATGGATATAGTCGGCGCCACCGGCCTGCGCTGCCTCGATTTCGCGCGCGAGATGGCCGAAGTCAGCCGTCAAGATGGAGGGCGCCAGTTTAAGTGGATGGCGAGTAGACATAGGGTTCCTGCTTCCCTGACGACAGCCGCAGGCGCGGCCGTCTCAGACACAGCGCACCCGGCTATCTGGCTTATTGATGTTGGTGGAGAAATTCTAACATAATTTTGGCGACTTGCCACGGCTGCCGAAAAAGCAGGGCATGCGTCTGGCGCTCGATCAAGTGCAGCTCGGCGTGGGGCGCTGTGGCCGCCATCGCTTGCGGAATGGCCGGCGGAAAAAACTCGTCCAACTTTCCCTGAATAATGCACATGGGCATACCAAAGTCGCGCAGAGCCTCTAGCGGCAGATCAATGGCCGTCTCCGGGGTCAAACGGCGAAACGCCGGCAGCAGTTCCTGTTCATAATAGCCGGCGTAACGGTGCGGGTCATGCAGGCGCGCGGTCGCTTCCATCCAGTTGCGCGCCGCCTGGAAGTGCTCCGGCAGCAGAGCGTGGCTGCTGCCGGTCTTCTGCGGGTCAACGCTGTAGGTTGTGCTGACGAGGGTGAGGGTGGCCGGCTGCACCAACTGCTGCTGCACCAGCAGCTGCGCCAACATGCCGCCGCTGCTGCAGCCGGCCAGATGGCCGCCCGCCGCACCCTCGGCGTGCATCAAGTCGCTGAGTTGGCCGGCAATAAGGCGGTGGTCAAAACCGTGCGGGTGGCCCAGCGAACGGCCGTGGCCGGGCAGATCAGGCAGCAGAAGCCGCATCCGACGGCGCAACTGCGGCAGCAGCGGTCCCCAGGCGGCGTGGCCTGTGCTCATGAAATTGTGCAGCAGGGTCAGCGTCAGTGCACTCCCTGGCGGCTCCAACGGCTCTTGCGGCTCAATGACCTCATAATAGATGACGCCGCTGTCGGTGGCGAATTCAGCCATTGTTGCGCTCACGCTCCTGCCTGGCTTCCAGCGGCGCATCCGGCGCCGGCGTTTCCGCCGGCACTTCGGAGTCGCGGCCCGGCGCCGGCGCGACTGACATATCCGCCAGCAGCTTTGCCGTCTGGTCGGGCGCACCGGTGGCCGCCGCGCCGGGCGGCTGGCGGCGCTGCCGCCCCTCCATGGCCGCGCCAACGACTTGAAAGACTTCGCTAATGTCGTCCATGCTGATCACGCCCAGAAACTGCGTTCCCTCGCGCACCGCCATGATGCGGCTGCCGCGCTGCGCCATCGTCTCCCAGACTGTAGCCAAATCGGCATCGGGCGCACATTCAGGGATTTCCGTGGCGGGCAGCATAACATCCACCAGGCGCGCCTCCGGCCCTACTTCACGCAGGGCGTGGATCAGCCGCTGGCGGGTGAGGACGCCGATAAAACGCCCGCCCAGGTCGAGTACGGGGTAGTCGGCTTGATAGGAGCTCATGACCAACTCCACGGCGCGTTCCACCCGCTCGCTGCTGTAAAGCTTGACTGCGTTCGGCGTCAGGGCAGCCCTGGCGCGTACGTTGCGCAGCACGGCGCGGCTGCTGACTGCCTCCAGCTCCGCCGATCCGCCGGCATAGACAAAAAAGGCGATCAGGAGCAGGGAGATGCCGCCGCTGAAAATGCCGAAAAGGGCAAAGGCCACCGCCATCAGCCGCCCCACCAGCACGGCGATGCGCGTGGCCTGGGTATACGGCATGGCCATGGCCAGCAGCGAGCGCAGCAGACGTCCGCCATCCATCGGGAAAGCCGGCAGCAGGTTGAACAGCCCCAGCAGCACATTGGTCAGGAAGAGATAGAGCAGCAGGTTGAGCAGGCTGGGCTGGCTCAGGTTGCTCAGCAGCAGGCTGCTGCGTCCGAGCGCAGCGGCAGCGTCGGCGCCGAACAAAAAGAGGATGGGCACGAGCAGCGCGGCAATCACAAAGTTGACGATCGGCCCGGCAATGACGATCAGGAATTCCTGCATCGGTTTTTCGGGCATACGCTCCAGGTTGGCGACGCCGCCAATCGGCAGCAGCAGGATGCTGCGCGTCTGGATGCCGAAGCGCCGTGCGGTGAGGGCGTGGCCATATTCGTGCAGCGTGACGCAGACAAAGAGCAGCAGAAAGGTCAGGATGCCATACAATCCGCCCAACAGCCAGCCGGCAGGCCCAACCCCATACAAAAACGCGCCAAAGGCCAGCACTAGAATAAAGGACCAGTGCACCTTGACATCAATGCCTAAAAGCCGGAACTCGGCCAGATTTTTGCCCATGATCTCCTCGCTGGCGTATAACCTATTCGTTAACGATAGGTGCTGCCCCCATCATGCCGGTGGTTGCCGCGCAGGTCAGTCAACCAGCCTACAGTTCAGGTGAGCAGTGCATGAGAGTGCTCGGTGGCCGGCGCGTTTACTCGGCGGTCAGCGGCGGCTGGCCATCCGGGTTGCACTGCGGGCAAGGGCAGCAGGCGCGCAGCCCGGCAAAGGGAAAAATGCCGCTGCCGTGGCCATCCTGCCAGGTGAAACGGATGGCATAATGGCCGACAAATTCAGCCCCCGCTACCTCTAGACTGGGCGCCGGCGCCGCGGCCAGATGGAGTGGATCGGTTTGCAGGGCGGCGGCGCGCCGTTCCTCGCGACAGGTGGCGCAAGGGCAGTTGGCGCGCAGCCAGCGCAGACTGTAGTCGCTGGTGTGTCCGTCCAGCCAGATAACATGCATCACCCCGGCGGCGCGTTCGATGGTAATGGATTGGGGTTGGGTGATAAGCTCCATACCCTTATTGTACCACGATGCCGCTACCAGGGGGTCCAACTGTAGGTGCGGCAGCAATTCTCAATTTGAGATTGGAACTTTGCTTACAGATGTTCATGGCGGTCCGAGACGGTTGTCAACCTTGCATTTTGCGGGCACATGCCGCAAGGATTCATGCCGATCTGAATTTCGAATCATGTCAACCTGCAAGA
>JBBRBX010000178.1:0-7461 GCA_038205395.1 Caldilineales bacterium | reverse complement strand
CAATTGCAAGCAAAATGATGATCAGGGCGAACTCAATAAAGTTTTCGCCGCTGCGGTTGGAAGGCATTCTTGACATAGTGCGAGTATAGCATTGTTGCTGCCGGCGCGGCAATTTTGCAGAGTGGGTAAGGCATTGCGCTTTGTATGTCTTTATTCCAGGTGGATTCCTTACGCTGTTCAAAAATAAGCTGCGCAATTCGACTTTTTGTCAGCAAATTGTAATTGACAATACGCTTTCTCTACTATACACTAGCAGTGAAAAACCTTATAGTGTAGGTAAGATATAGCCACTGTTCTCCCGAGGTACCTATGTCTAATCGAGTTACATTTCCTTGCCTTAATACAATAGTAAGCGATACTGTTGAAGTCGACAGCGCCCCCTCCCAAGCTGCAGATGGATTTGTACTGAACGGGATTTCTTATTCCCTGCGACGCGCTCTGGCGTCTGGTTTGAACGATGCCCAATACGAGCGAGTCCGTGGCATCCTGATCCAGAATGTCACTAGCGGCCGTGCCTTGCGCGTGATGGCGCATTATCTGGCTTCGCCCCCAGCAACGTGCGATTCCGAGCTTACTTTGGACTGTAGTAAAGATCTGCACACAGCCTGCACCCCTACTAGCTGGGAGAAGTACCAACAACGTGTAATCCATGCATTCCAGAGTGAAAACGCTCGTTACGATGCGCTGCACGAGGGCAATATGGATGCCTGGCAGATACTCGCCTACCAGTTGGCACAAGCTGCACAGCGCATGTTGTTGCACAGTGGCGCGTGCAGCCAATATGCGCGCGACCAAGCGGACGAACTATCACAACAAGCTTGCGAGCAAATCTACGCCGCATTGTACCCCTGGGATATCCCATTCGATTTATGGTGTCGTACAGTTGTTCGCAATATTTTTCTGCAACGCTGCACGCGCTCACATGATTTGATGGATCGCGAAATCTTTGCCGGCGACGCGATGGATTTTGAGGATGTACAAGCCTGCCCTTCCACGACAGGATCGGCCGCATACAATAACTACACCGAGGCTGCATCTTACCAAGGTTGTATGGATGCCAATGAACTGATTGGGGCGATCAAACAAATGCAGAGCCAGCAACGGCGTGCTGTAATCATGTACACCTATTATGAGGAGCTTTCGGATAAGGAGATCGCAAAGGCGATCGGCAAGAGCTGTAGCGCCGTGCAGACGCTCCGCCATCGCGCGCTGCGCCAGTTGCGTGCACTGCTTGCATAGAATGAGAGACAGGCAATCTGTCACTGAGCTGCTTTTACGGCAGCAGTTGGACGACGTTGCGAACCATTTTTGTCTGCATGGGAACAGTAAATTTGGCGCCGAGGGCGCTGTGCACAGCGACGCAGATCGCTGCATCGCGCGGCGGTTGTCCAGTTGCATTGCGCACAATCTGTGCCGCAACAGTCCTGCAGTGTTCGGCAAGCTGTTTCCACATCTCTTTGTCATCCTTTATATCGAAAATACGGCGAAGTGCCTGCTGCGTGTCGGCGCGCTGCACAATTGATTCAGCTTCAAAGCGAAATCGACATTGTGTTGTGCAAGCTTGACACAAATCATACGGAGCGTGGGCCTTGGTCAGCTTGCTGTAGGCAGTCTGAAATTGGAGGGCAGCAGGTTGCACTGCGGCAGTTAGCTGGCGCAGCACCTGGCTACGCAGATTGTAGTCGCTAATATGATACGGGTAGTTCCGGGCAATTTCCGCCAAAACTTGCCGCAGATAGACGTAGCTGTTGCTGATGCGGTGATAAGGCCAGCCATACTGCTGGCCGCGCTGGGTGTTGTGTCTTTCCACTGCCACCAACAGCGCATAGAGTACGACCGGCATAACCAATGCATCGGCGATCCAATTCTGCTGTGCCTGTCGCGCCAGCCAAGTGAAGCCGGCCGCGGCCCTTTCTGGCGCTTCGACAATGCTCAGTACGTAACGGTCAAACTTTTGTGTAAAACCAGGTTGGTCAACAAAGTTGATAGCTAATGTGCGAATCGCCGACAGCGAAGCACTGGTCTGCGTCTGCCCCAGCAAAATTGTGGCGGGAAAGTGTTGCGCAAAATCAGGCGTAGGGTCGTAGAGCGGCTGTGCAATCACTCCAGCCATATGTTGAGCGATTTCGGCGTCCGTGGTCATGCCGCTAATCTTGGTCTTGATATCATGCAAAGCCAGCCAATATGGCCTGTCTGCGCCCTCGGCATGGACGATGGCTTGCCCAGCCCGCAAGGTGGTGAGAAAGCGGCTCTGCTCCTCGCTCATGTTCATAGTAGCAGCCAGCACCTCGCGATCGTCACCGGCCAATAGCCGGTGGACAATCTTCAGGTTAGTGTTCTTAATAGCGTCAGGAGCAAGTTTGGTTGGGATCTGCTCCGCAATCAGCACACCTTCGCCATAACTGCGGATTTCCGACAGCATATTGGTAAAAGTCTCGACGGCCTGACCGCGATTGTTGGCGCTCTCTGTGCTGACCTCGGTAGAGACGTTTTTCAGCAAGCGGTGGGCCTCTTCCAGCACGGTCAAGTGCACCAGCCCTGTCGCCCGCTTACCTCCTGGTGTTGAAGCGGCAGCGGCCATTTGATGGCGAATAATCAAATGTTCATAGAGGGCGGTGAGCAGGAGGCCAATGACAAACGCCTTTTCGTCCTCGTTCCCAATAGGCGCCATTTCAAGGATAGTGGGACAAGCGACCAGTTCGTGCATAGGAACAGAATAGCGGCAGTCCAACATGAAGCCTTTCCCTCCCAAGCGCAAGCTGCCGATGCGTGCCTTGAGTCCGGCCTTGACATCCATTGCAATGCGATCTTCATAGCCTAGGCGATCTACTACTTCGTCCACCTTCCCATATAGATCGCCTAGGGTTGGAAAGACTGGCCACTGCAGTTCGTTTCCTTGCTGGGCAAAAGGCAGTCGCTGATTGATAGATCCTGCTAAGTCCCAGCCTTTGTCCACGTAGACCTCATGCAGACAGGTCTCCAACACATAAGGCATAGGCGCATAGAGGACAAAGGCAGCATTAAAAACAGCCTTTAGAAAGTCGATATGTGTCTGCACGTGGATGCGGTGCTGGGCGTCGCCGATGGCAAATGCAAAGGGATTGAGACGGAAAGGGGCGCATCTTTCATCTCCCAGTGTGTAGATGCGTAGTTGGGGAAAGCGACCGGTAGCTTGCAGTAGGGCGCGATATTCGGTTTTGGCCGGCTCGATCACCAAGAAAGGCGTGCCCCGCCCCTGCTGATAGAGTTGGTCAAGCAAGCTAAAGACAGTCGTCGTCTTGCCGCTGCCAGTGACGCCGGCTATCAACCCGTGTTTGGTGAATTCTCGCCGTTCTATGCTGTAAGTGTAACCGGTGGATCGATTGCCATCCAGCACCTCGCCGAGCACTACACCGTCGGTTGGCTCAGGCTTGGGTAGATCGCTGTCAAACCGTACGTAGTCACGCAGCGCATATGCTGGGAATTCCTCACGCGGCAATTGTACAAGGGTGGCCAACTCGCGGGTGTTGAGCAGAGTCTGCAACTCCGCATCGCGATCCGCCGCATTTGGATCCGTCTGCCGCACGATCGTGCGTACGGGTTCGGGCGCTGAGTCTAGGCCGGCAAAGATGCCGCGCAACAAGGCTCCCAATTGCGCAAGCACAAGTCCAGAGGATGCAAAGTAGTAGCACTGCACTTGCCACAGCCCCTCCGCACGCGCGATCTGCAGCCGCTCCAAATTTTTTTCCAGCAGTTCCAGACATGTTTTGGCGTCGTAGTGCGTCTGGTCAGCGGTGCGTGTAACAGTCTGCACCAAGTTATCCACCAACTCGGCACGGCCACTCTGCCGACTGATCTGTTCTTGAACAAGTGCGGAAACTTGTGTCACGCGCTGCATACCTTGCAGGGCAAGGTTCAGTGTGCGAGGCTGCGGCACCGCTGCTGCCACAACGAGATAACCCCAACTGCTGCCGGACAGGCCGCGTAGGACACGCTCGATTTGCTCAGCGCTGCCTCTGCCTTCCTGAGGCTTGGGGCGCAGTTTCAGAGTAGGAATTCCGGTAAGCATGCCCATATGGGCAAACATGCCCTTTGCATATAATGCTTTGCCCAAATTGGCTAACGGTTTTGGGGACAGTTCGATGCCGGGAAATGTGCCGTGCAGGAGCGCAGGCAGGAACTGGTCGGCAGCCGCGGTTTCGTCATGCAGGGAGAGATAAATGCCTACATTCTTGCCTGTGCTGGCTATTAGAAAGCGCATTGTTCGGCCTGGGCCGTGGCTGCCGGTCAGTAAGTCCGCCATATGTTGGGCATAGTCTACCTCTTCCCCTTGTGGGTGCGATGCAGAGTGATCCCAAAAGCGAGCCAGCGCTTGAACTTGCCAAAACGCTTGCGCTTGTATTTGTGGCCCCCAGATCGGCGGTCCACTTGCCGTCGAATGATCGCGTTGGCGTTGTTCCAGTTCTTGCAGCAGCGGCCCAATTTGGTCACGGCGTAGGGTCGTATCGTCGCTCACATGATATCCTTGCGCTTTTGCACATAAAAGGTCATGATGCCAAAGACAGTGGAGAGCAGCAGCAGCACGGCCCAGCGCGCAAGCAGATGGCCAGGATCGTGCTGGTAATTGACATTAAAGTCCAGCAGTGGCGACAACTTCTGCTGGCCTTCTTCACAAGGAAGCGTACTTTCGCCGATCAGCATACGCTGCTGTTCGTTCTCCGGCTCTACACAGGTCACGCTCAGCTCGTTAAGATATTCCATATCGACTGTACTGCCCAGTGCTTCGAGCGCCCAACGTGTAGGGGTGAGGTAAGAAAGGGGAACGGCCGCCTCCGGCAGCTTAAAGATAGCGCCGGCGAACAATATCTGCACGAAGAGCACCAATAGCATCAGATAAATGACCGTGTTCTGGTTGCGCACGACAGCCGACAGCAGTAAGCCAAGGATAATACCAGCCAGCGAGACGAGCAACAATGTTACGTACATCTCGCCAAAGGCAGGCAGCAGTACGCCCCCGTGTGGGTACTCTACCTTGCGCTGCACCACCCACAGCAGCAGCAAACATTGAAGCGCGGCAAAGGCAGCGAGTACGCCTATTTTGGAAAGCAAATAAGGCGCAAGCGATAGGTTTACCATGCGCTCACGTTGGTAGATTGGTTCTTCCTTTACGATCTCATAGGCGGCCCCAAACACGCCCAGCAAATTGGCTGCCAAAGCCAGCATAAAAAGCAGCGTCTGTGCTGCACCCGCGACTTGATACGTGCCGTCAAATTGATCGTTGTTGTTGGCGGCATCATCTTCTTTAAGCCAGGCATCATCGATTTTCTGCTGTACTTGGGTGGTGATTGCATAGGTCGGTAAGCCTGTAAAATCGTATTGGTTCGCCATGATTAACAGCAGGAGGCCAATCAAAGGCATCACGGCCAGCAGAATGACCAAACTCATTGCGTCGCGACGGATTAAATCCAGGTAACGCTGTGTCAGCACGCCCCACTGCCGCCACAGCGAATCTTTCTGGCGTGTTGCATGCCTCGTAACCGCCGCTGGAGCGGCGACAGGAGCCGGCAGCGACTGCAAACGCTGATCGATATATTGGCGGCAGTAACCGGAGGCTTGATAGCACTGTGACCATACCTGGGCCGCGGGCGGAAAGTCTGCCTTGGCCCCTGTGGCGGCAGATGTGGCAGGCATTTGCCACTGTGGCGGCGGCGGGTTCAGAATGGGATCAATGGGATAATTCAGGCGTGTGTAAATATCTGCGAAGTCTTGCGCATTGAAGAAGGCCAGCGCCTCTTTGGGCGGCCCATAAAAAGCCAGGACGCCATCCGCCATAAATGCCACATGATCGCATTGGTCGATATTAGCAGTAGCATGCGTCACTAAAATGATAGTTCGCCCTGCATCGGCCAACCGGCGCAGGGTGTGCATCATCTTCTTCTCCAGCCCGGGATCCAGCCCAGAGGTTGGTTCGTCAAGAAAAAACAGCCCCGGATCAGCGAGTAGTTCAACTGCGATAGAGACACGTTTTCGTTGACCGCCGCTCAATTGATGAATACTTTTGGCGGCGTGCTGCTTTAGTTCAACCTGTCCCAGCACGTCGTCAATGCGTTTGTCGATCTCCGCCGGCGTAGCGTCCGGCAGTCGCAGCCGCGCAGCATAGGCTAGTGCGCCGGCAACAGTGAGCTGCTGATGGACGATGTCGTCCTGGGGTACATAGCCAAGAATGCTGCGGTAAGCGGCAAAGTTGAGATACAGATCGTCGCCGTTGATGAGCACATGCCCAGTAGCGGGCGTAACGCCGCTCAGTGCCTTCATCAGGGTGCTTTTGCCTGCACCGCTGCCGCCCACAAGGGCAACAAACTCGCGCGGGTAAATCGACAGGCTGACATCGTTAAGGATCAATTTGGCCGGCGTTGTCGCTGCAAACGCACCTTTGGCGAGAGGCAGCCGGCTGCCGGTGATAATTTGTCGCGTCAGATGAAGGGCATCAAGCCGATATGAAGTAGTGGCGGCAATTTGAGTAAAAGCCGCCTGGTCATAGGTGAGGCGGAACGGGCCGATCTGAACAACATCACCTGCGTGCAGGAGCTGCCGTCCACGTATACGTTGGGCGTTGACGAAAGTGCCGTTGCTGCTGTGGTCAAACAACATGTCGCCCTGGGCGCTGCGCCGCACTTCGGCGTGCAATCGTGATACTGCCGGATGGTCCAATGTTACGGTGTTAGCAGAATCGCGCCCCAACGTAGCAGTTCCCTTTTGTCCCAAGCTCAGATTGCCGATTGGGATGCTGGTGGAGGCAGCCGCATTGCTTCCGCTGCGGAAGACAATGCCGATGGAATTGCCCTGGGCATCGGCGATGCGTAGAATGTCGCCGTCGTTCAAGCGGCGCTCTATATGTGGGGCCAGACGCTGCCCATTCAAGCTTGTGCCGTTCGCCGAACCGAGATCGGTGAAGAAGCAGTTACCTCCGTTCTCATCGATCCGCGCATGGCGCGTCGTTACAGCGCGATGGGTAAGAGCAATAACGCCGGGTGCCGCTGCGCTACCCAATAAAATAGGAAATGACTGCAGTTCTGCGCGGCGCGGCTGGACACCCGGCTCATGGATAAGCAGGTGTGGACCGTTGATACCCACACCTGACAGATATTGCGTTGGCGGCAGCGGCGCAATTGGCGGCGCAACCTGTGTCGCCCTGGCAGGCTGCTGCTTGCCGCATGCACCACAAAAGTGGGCATCTGGCCGCCGCAGCAGTGCGCCGCAGTGGACGCAAACGGAAGAGTGCGCGAATGGTTGCATAGACTTGGCTACAGTTGCTGCATGGGCGGGGTGATGGGCACGACCCCACCGGTTGGTTATTTCATTAGGCGCGCTTGGACAAAGATGCCCAGTGCAGCCAAAGCCAATGGCAACAGCAGGCTAATCACCCCTGGCAGCGGGATGAACATCAACAGGGCGGGCGATGCCAATAACCCGCCAAACAAC
>JBBRBX010000177.1:0-7897 GCA_038205395.1 Caldilineales bacterium | reverse complement strand
TCCCCCTTGCGCACAGAAAAATCGACATGGTTATTGGCAACCATGCCGTTAGGGTAGACTTTGACGATGTCACGCATTTCAAGATAGCCGGCCATGCGCAGTCTGCCTTGCTTGCAGGCGGAAGGTGAATGTGCCATCGGTGACAGCCACCGGTGATGTTAGCGACCCGCTAACTGTCACCGGTGGCTGTCACCTTGTCACTGCCTGCGGTTTGCTTACTGGAACGCCGTCTGGACCACAATCTCGCCGCTGGTGATCTTGGCTTCGGCCTCATCCACAAGCTGCTTTACGCTGTCGGGCGTGTTCTTTTCATAGATTTCGTTGCGGGCCAGACCTACGCCGCCCTCGGCAATGCCCAGATTCTCAACCTGGCCATAGGGCAGTGTGCCGGCGATATCCAGTTGCAGCGCACGCACGATCGAAGTGTCGATATTCTTCATCATCGAGGTGAGGATGCGTGCGGCCTGCGCCGGGTCCGCGTCCAAGACCGCCAATGCCTGGTCGGAGTCTACGCCGATGGCGTACTTGCCGTCTTCGGCAGCGGCTTCAAACACGCCCTGGCCGGTGCCGCCGGCAATCTGGAAGACGATGTCGGCGCCCTGGCTGTACTGCGCCTTGGCCAACTCCTTACCCTTGGCCGGGTCGTTCCAACCGTCGGCGAACTGGCGGATCACCTGGATATCCGGATTGGTGTCTTTGGCGCCTTGTTCGTAGCCGAGCATAAAGTCCAGGATGACGGGAATTTCCTGGCCGCCGACGGAGCCGATCACGGCTTCCGGGTTCATGCCGTCCATTTCCTGCGTGGTCATGGCCGCAGCATAGACGCCTGCCAGATAAGAGCCTTCGTTCTGCTTGTAGAGCATGGAGTAGACGTTGGCGCACTTGTTTTCGCAGGCGGCATAGTCCACCGTGTCGTCAAAGAAGATAAAGCGGGTGTCCGGGTATTGCGGCGCAATCCGCTGCACATACTCGACCATGTTGGAGGTGCCGAGCACAATAACATCATAGTCGCCGTTGGCCAGGGCATCGACCAGCGCCGGCTCCCACTGCGTGGCGTCGTAGGTGGTTTCGATGGTGTTCGCTTCGATGCCAAGCTCGGTCACGGCGCGATCAATGCCGCGCTTGGCCGAGTCGAAAAAGGACTTGTCGCCCAGCGAGCCGTTGATAAAGAGCAGCACCTTGAGCGGTGCAGCGGGGGTGGCGGCTGTCTCGCCCGAACTCTCTGCACCCGTATCGGCTGCCGGCGCCGCCGGCGTTGCGGCAGGGGCGGTGCAAGCGCCGGCCACGAGGGTGATGAACAGCAACAAAGAAAGCGCAGCAAACAATCTGCGTGTCATCGGTAAGCCTCCAAAAGGTAAATAAAAAAATGGATCAAATGGAAGCCGCCGCAAAGCGGCTTCTGCGCAGGGGTCTGTTTTGCAGGTGATAATATCGGGTTTAGGCGTCACGGTCAAACAGCCTTGATGGAAAGATGGCGCTTAGCCTGTTTTTGTGGGCAACATGGCTGCGCAAGATTGTTAACAAGACCTTACTTTCTTGTTAAACCATCTATGCAATGGTATTGCCGACTATCTGTATGTTACTGCATTTGTTAAAAGAAAAGAGGCAGACCAGATGATGGATTTAGCGACTGCAGCCCAACGCTTGCTGCCTGCCGTTGCAGAACTGCGCAATGGCGCAACGGCGCGGGAAGAAGCGTTCGATGAACATATGGCGTCAATTGCGCCGGAACGCCGCCAGAGTGTGCGCAACCTGCTGCACTATCTGGCGCTGAGCGAGAATAACCTGCGGCCCTTGCAGCAGGAGCTGGCTGCGCTTGGCCTCAATCCATTGGCAAGCCCACAGGCCGTGACGATGGCCAGCCTCAATGCCCTTCTGATCGTGCTGCGCAGCCTGGCGCAGCAGCCGCTCAGTGAAGACGAAGATGTGGCGCCGCCGGTCGATTTTCAAACAGGGCCGCTGCTGCTGGAACAACACAGCCACGCCGTCTTGGGCCGGCCCGCCGGCAAACGCAGCATTCGCATGGTCGTGACGGCCCCATCCGAAGCCGCCACCGATCCCAGCCTGGTGCGCGCCATGCTCGCAGGCGGCATGGATATCATGCGCATCAACTGCGCCCAGGATGACGTCGCGGCCTGGTTGGCCATGATCGACCACTGCCGCCGGGCGCAGGCGGAATTGGGCCGCCCGTGCCTGGTGTACGCTGATCTTGCCGGCCCCTCGCTGTGCAGCGGCCCGCTTGCGCCGCAAGGTCAGTTGCGCAAGCTGCAGCCCAAGCGCAATATACGCGGCCAGGTGCTGGAACTTGCCCAGTGCTGGATTGTAGCAGACGACGGCAGAACGCCGGGCGACGACAACGTGCTGCTGGCGCCGCCCGAATTCTTTGCTCGCATCCGCCTCAACGATCTGATCCGCTTCAAGGATGCCGGCGGGCGCAAGCGCACATTTGCCATCCGGGGGCGGGTGGATGGCGCCTGGAAAGCGGAAACCAACCAGACCTGTTATCTGGAGGCCGGTTTGCCCTGCCATCTGGAACGGGATGGGGAAAAGCTGGCTTCCGGCCGGTTTGGCGCGCTGCTTGAGTTGGTGCTGCCCATCCGCCTGCGTATCGGCGACCAACTGGTTCTCACGCGCCAGCCGCTTCTGGGCCAGGCTGCCACCTATACCGACAAAGGGCGGCTGCAGCAGCCGGCGCATATCCACTGCACGCTGGCCGGCGCTTTCGGCGCCGTCATGCCCGGCGAACGCATTCTCTTTGCGGGCGGCAAAATCGCCGGCATCATCGCTGACACCGACGACGAGGAAATTCATGTGACCGTTACGCAGACGCCTGTGGAAGGTGGCCGGCTGCGTGAGGGAATGCGTATCCACCTGCCCGACAGCGCCATTGCCGTGCCGGCGCTGACGCCCAAGGATATGGATGCGCTGGAGGCGCTGCACGCCAAAATTGATATTGTCGGCATGTCTCACACCTGCACCGCCGGCGATGTCGCAAGCTTGTACGCCCATTTGCGCCGGCTGCAGGCTGAAAACAGTGCCATCATGCTGAAGGTGGACAACGTCCAGGCCTACGACAATCTGGGCAACCTGCTGCTGGCAAGTCATGAGCGCCCTGCCGTTGCGGTATTGGTGGAGCGCAGCGAGTTGGCCGGCGAGGTGGGGATTGAACGGCTGGCCGAGTTGGAGGAGCGTATCCTGCGGCTGTGCGAAGCCGCCCACGCACCGCTGATCTGGGGGCCGCAAGTGCTGGAAGGGATGGCCAAAAATGGGCAGCCGGCGCGTGCTGAACTGAGCGGCCCTGTCGTGGCAGGCCGCGCCGCCGGCGTGCTGCTGGATAAAGCAGAGCCGGTCGTGCCTGCCGTCCAGTTTCTCAACGGCACCCTCGAACGCATGAGCGGGCGCCAAGCAAAGCAGTGGGCGGCGTTGCCGGCGCCGGCTCTATCCGCGCCGGCCTGAGCAGCGGAACTGTGCAGCGCCGGCTTTGTAGATGTAATTTAACCAGCCGTTAACAGACGCTTTGCCGAATGTAGATATGCCGATAACGGTTTGCCTGTATCGTGTCCGGTATGTCGAGCACACCGTCCAGCAAACCTTTGCCGCCGGCCCGAGCGCGCCGCGGCGCTGCGCCTGCCGAGCGGCGTGAGTGGCTGCTGTTTGCATTGTTGGTTGGCCCCAACCTGCTGCTGTTTGCTGTTTTCACCTATTGGCCGCTGCTCTACAACGGTTATCTCAGCTTTGTGCGCTGGGATTTGCTGGCGCCCGTCAAACTGTGGGTAGGGCTGGACAATTACCGCGAACTTTTCACCTCAGCGGCCTTTGCCGGCATTCTCGTCAACACGGTGGTCTTTACGGTGGCGACGGTGGCGTTGATCTGCGGGCTGGGGCTGCTGCTGGCGCTGCTGCTCAACCAGCCGCTGCGCGGGCGCAACGGTGTGCGGGCCGTGGTTTTCAGTCCGGTCATGTTGAGCGGCGCCGCCATCGGGCTGGTCTGGATTTACATTTTTGACCCACGCTACGGCCTGCTGGACATTTTTATCCGTGGAGTAGGGCTGCGGTCGCCCAACTGGCTGCTCGACCCCGCCTGGGCAATGACAGCCATCGTCATCGTACATGTCTGGAAGAACCTGGGCTATGCCGTCGTGATCTTCTTGGCGGGGCTGCAGGCAATTCCGCGCGAACTGTATGAAGCGGCCGTGGTCGACGGCGCCGGATCGGGCGCACGCCTGCGCCACATCACGCTGCCGGGATTGTCGCCGGTGCTGTTTTTCTTGCTGCTCACCACCACGCTGACCGGCTTTCAGGCTTTTGACATCATCAAAGTGATGACCGACGGCGGCCCGGTGGACGCAACGACGACGCTGATCTACTACCTCTATCAGGAGGGCTTTGTCGGCTTTAACGCCGGCCGCGCCGGTGTCGCCGCCGTCCTGCTGTTTGTGATGATGTTTGCATTTACCGTGGTGCAGATGCGCACGAGTGAGCGCCATGTCCATTACTCTTGACCGGTATTCCTGCCTGATATCCCAGCCTGAGGCTCCTGCTGGAGCGTCAAACCGTTAGAGAACTGCACCTATGGCGCAACTGGAGACAACCGACCACTATCTGCAAACCAATAGCGCGCACGCGCAAGAACAGATCTATTGGGCTGGACAGCGCCACGGCTTTTTGCAGCGGGCGCCCGGTTATCTGGCCATGCTGCTGTGCCTGCTCGTCATCGGGCTGCCGGTCTACTGGATGGTGATTGGGGCGTTTAAGCAGTCAAGTGAGATTTACCACATTCCTCCCACCTGGCTGCCGCTGGAACCGACATTGACCAACTTCAGCAAGGCTTGGAACTCGGCGCCTTTTGGCCGCTACTATGTCAACACTCTGATCACGACCATTTTCGGCAGCGCGTTTGAGATCGTTTTTGCTGTGACCAGCGCCTATGCCTTTGCCTTTCTGCGTTTCCCCCGCAAAGAGTGGCTGTTTGTGCTGCTGCTGGCGGCGTTGATGGTGCCGGCGCAAGTCACAATCCTGCCCAATTACTTGACGGTCGCGCAGCTGGGGTGGGTCAACAGCTACGCCGGCATCATTGTGCCGGGGGCCGCCGTGGCCTATGGCACCTTCTTGCTGCGCCAATACTACCGCACGCTGCCGCTCGAGGTGATCGACGCCGCCAAGGTGGACGGGGCCGGCTACCTGCGCACGCTGATGGCGGTGGTCGTGCCGCTGGCCAAGCCCGCCATTATCTCGTTTGGCTTGCTGAGCGTGGTAGCCAAGTGGAATGATTTTCTCTGGCCGTTGATTGTCACCAACACGCGTGACATGCGTGTGCTGCCGATCGGCATCTACTGGCTGCGTGTGGAGGAGGGGTCGATTGATTGGGGTGTGATCATGGCCGGCACACTATTTGTCGTGGTTCCCATCGTTCTCATCTTTTTGTATGCCCAGCGCTATATCGTGGACGGTATTGCCGCCGGCGCAGTTAAGGGATGAAAAATGCGTTTTTCTTTGGCAAATGAACCCATAATTTTGCGACACGAGGAGTCAAAACCAATGTCACAGTATGCTTTGAATCGCCGCCAACTTTTGCAGGGGATGGCAGCCGGGGCCGGCATGTTGGCGCTCGCCGCCTGCGCCCCGGTCATGACGCCCGCCGCCGCGCCGGCAGAGGGAGCGGCCGGCGATGCCGCCGCCTCGGCGCGCCAGCCTGTCACCGTCACGCTGTGGAGCAGCTATACCGGCAAAAATGGCGAAGCCGAAGCCGAACTGGTCAAGCGCTTCAACGAAAGCCAGAGCGATGTCGTGCTCGATTACCAGTTCCAGGGCAGCTATGAAGAGACGGCGCAGAAGCTGACCGCCGCCTTGCAGGCGAAGACGGCCCCCGAAATCTCGCTGCTGAGCGACGTCTGGTGGTTTAAGTTTTATCTGAACCAGGTGCTGCTGCCGCTGGATGATCTGCTGGCCGCCGAGAATGTCGATCTCGCCGACTATCAAGATTCGTTGATCAACGAAGGCGTGCGCCAAGGTAAGCACTACTGGATTCCCTTTGCCCGCAGCACCCCGCTCTTCTATTACAACAAGGAGAAATGGAGCGAAGCAGGTCTGCCCGACCGTGGGCCGGAAACCTGGGCGGAATTTTCCGAATGGGCGCCCAAGTTGGTGAAGATGGATGGCGATGCGATGGCCACGGCGGCCTTCGCCCATCCTGACGGCGCCTCCTATATCGCCTGGCTGTTCCAGCCTGTCACCTGGCAGTTTGGCGGGAAGTTCAGCGATCCGGACTTCACCATGCACATGACCGATGAGAACACGGTGCGCGCCGGGCAGTTCTATGCCGACACTGTGCACGAGTTCAAGTGGGCGCAGCCGACCAAAGACATCAGCGCCGACTTCATCAATGGCCTGGCCGCCGCCACCATGATGTCCACCGGCTCGATGGGGGGCGTCAAAGCCAACGCCACCTTTGACTTCGGCACGGCCTTTTTGCCCAAGGAAACCAACTTCGGCTGCTGCACCGGCGGCGCCGGCTTGTCCATCCTCAGCAACACCCCGGCCGAGAAGCAGCAGCCTGCCATGCAGTATCTGGCCTTTGCTAGCAGCCCGGAGAGCACCGCTTTCTGGGCGCAGAGCACCGGTTACATGCCCGTGCGCAAAAGCGCCCTGGAGAGTGAGGCGATGCAGAGCTACTTTGTCGAATTCCCGCAGTTCAAGACGGCGACCGAGCAGCTGCCTTTGACCCAGCCGCAAGACGCCGCCCGCGTGTTCGTGCCCAATGGCGACCAGATCATTGGCAAGGGGTTGGAACGTATCACGGTGCAGTCCGAGGATGTGGCAACTGTCTTCGCCGACGTGCAGGCCACGCTGGAGCAAGAAGCGCAGCCGATTATTGAGAGCTTGAAGGCGGTCGAGGGCTAAGCCCAAACAAGCAGACACCGAGTTTCTTTGCGAAACTCGGTGTCTGACGCAGGGCGTACAGTTCAAGGTATACAGTTCAAGGCGCAGCCGTTTACGCCGCCAGGCGCGGCAGGGCGTCCTCGCCGGCACAGTGCGCCGCCCACACGGTTTCCACCACATCCAGCCCACCGCGGCTGTAGGCCAGCCAGGGCAAAGCGGGAATATCGGCGTCGGTGTGGTGCAGCAGCAACTGCCGCCAGTAAGCGGCTTCCTCACGCAGAATAAAAAATCTGACCTCCGGCGAAGCGTCCTCCCGCCCACACAGCAGACGCTGCAGGCGTGCGATGGCCGCCGCGCGGCCTTCCTCATAGTTCGTCATAGTTGTTTTCATACTCTCAGTCTATCCCATCTTTGTTAACAGGAACGACAGCGTTTCGTTATTGCTTGGTTAGAGAGTATGCACTAGACTTTTGGCAGCTTCTCTTCGCACAAATCGAGCGGCCGCAGCGAACGGCTGGAGTCTTACCACTATGACGGAACTGTTTACCGTACACACGCCTCCGGCGGCGTGGTCGCTGCTGCGCAGCCATTTCACGCCCGAAATCAAGACCGAACGGATTCTGGTGGCCGATGCCCTGGATCGCGTGCTGGGCGAGTCGCTCACGTCGCCGCAAGACCTGCCGGCGTTTCCCCGCTCGACGGTGGACGGCTATGCCGTCAGCGCCGCCGACACCTATGGCGCTTCGCCGGGGCTGCCGGCATTTCTCGCCCTGGTGGGCGAGGTGCCGATGGGCCAGGCGGCGGCGCTGACGATCGGCGTCGGCGAGGCTGCCCTGGTGCACACCGGCGGCATGATCCCGCCGGGGGCCGATGCTGTGGTGATGATCGAAACCACCCAGCGCGTCGGCAGCGACAGCATCGAGGTGATGGCGCCGGTTTCCGAGGGGCAGCATGTGATCCGCATCGGTGAGGATATCCGCCAGGGTGCGCCGGTGCTGGGCGCGGGGCGGCGGCTGCG
>JBBRBX010000176.1:0-8175 GCA_038205395.1 Caldilineales bacterium | reverse complement strand
GCACGCGCTGGATGCGTGCCGGAATGCTGATTGACCCGCGTGCGCTCTGTTGGAGCAGCGCCAGCGCCTCCGCCGTCCGGCCCAACCCTTGCAAGGCAGCGGCCCGCTGCTGCAGCTGGCTGAGTGCCAGTGTGCCGAGTGTGTCGAGACAGGTCAGGACCTCAGCATACGCCTGCCAGCGCAGCAGAAAATCCGCCACTTGCTCGCAGACAGTGCTCGGCAATTGCGCATAGTGAGACGGCTCCAGCGCAAGCCGTTCCAGCAGCGAAGACACAGCCGCGCCTGGGCGGACGCTTACTTAGCGTCCAAGGCCGGCTTGCGCACCAGCCGCAGCAGCGTTTGCGCCAGCCAGTCGAGCACGAACCAGGTCGCCAGAAAAGCGGCGGTTTCCAGCGTAAAGCTGTGAAACTTGTAAAATAGTTCGGCGATCAGCATGGACAACAGCAGGACCGGCAGTTGTTCCACTAACAGCCGGCGCAGCGGAAGCGAACGAGCAAGCGAATACATGGGTTTGACCTCCAGTGCAGGGATAAAGAACTATCGTTCTATAGCATTATACTACAGCTTCGTCGTACATAGGATAGGTATGCAACAGGCGCGTCTTATCCTGCGACATATACCAATCATTTTGGACCAACTGGACTGCGTTTATGCGCGTCTCACCCAGTTCGCAGTGGCGCAGCGTTTGCAGCTTCGCCACAAGAGCGGGAAGATTGTGCGGTGGGCGCACAAAGCGCACGGTAGTCATGTGTGCTGTGGCGATCCGATAACGCTGATCTAGATTCTGACCCAGACCGGCTTCTTGAATGGCACAGCGCAGTGCCTCACGCAGTTCATCCAACCGGCAACCGCAGGGAAAGCCTTGCACCATGATGGCGGAAGGTGTGGCGGTGAAGCCGTCAAAGCGGATCGAGAACGCCGGCACGCGCGCCAGCACGCTGTCGATAGCGCTGCGGTAAGTAGGGAGCTGAGCTAGATAAGGCTCCGGCTGCTCACTGACGGTAAAGAGCGAGAGTACAGTGACATGCAGTTCTTGCGCTCGGTAATAGTATTGCTCCGGCGCAACAATCGCTATTTGCGCCAGCACTTGCGACACCCGCTCAGCCACAGCCGCATTGGGGCGGGCAATGAGTGTAGCGCCGCGACGCCGGTCTTGTGATTTAGCCGCTAGATGGGTGTCGACAGTGACTGAGCCGCCTGCAAAAGCTGTTTGTGCCTGGCTCCAAAAGGCGGCATACTGCTCCTGTAATGAAGATTGTCCGGTCATCTCATTATGTATGCATCATTTATGCAGCGCCAGTTGGCCAATGTAGCCTATGTAGAGCGCCAACAACAGCGCGGCTTGCCAATGTGCGATACGGTGCGGGCGGCGCCAGGCAAAGAGCCAAAGCAATGCGGTCAGCAAGATCATCATGCCAAAGTCGACTGCCATGCCGGGCGGCACAGACAAGGGACTGACGACAGCGGTGATGCCCGTAATTGCAAGCAAGTTAAACAAATTGCTGCCCACTATATTGCCAACGGCGATTTCACTGTTGCCGCGCAGCACGGCAACAATAGAACTTGCCACTTCCGGCAGTGAAGTGCCGAAGGCAACCAACGTCAGCCCGATCACGACTTCAGATACACCAAACATGCGTGCTATCGCGGCTGCGGCATCCACCAGCCAGTTTGCCCCCAGCACCAGGCCACCCAGCCCGACCACAATAGCTAATATGTCGATCCAGATACTGCGGCTAGGCTTGGCTGTTTCAGGATCGATGATTTCGATCGTCTCGACAGTTGTTTGAATATTGTCGATGTAGATTGGCTCTCTGGCCGCCGCACGCCAACTCAGCATGGTGACGCCCACAAAACCGGCAATCAGCAGCGCGCCCTCCAGCCGGTTGATATCCCCATTGAGCCAGACCATGCCCATAAACAGTATTGAAACGCCGAGCAGGATCGGCAGTTCACGGCGAGGGAAACCCGCGTCTATCGGTAAGGCGGCCAGCAGCCCTACCAGACCCAAAATTAAACCCAAATTGGCAATATTGCTGCCGACAATGTTGCCAATCGCGATACCGCTCGTTTCTCCGTTGAGCGCCGCCGTGAGGCTGACAACCAGTTCGGGGAGACTGGTGCCAAAGGCCACAATCGTCAAGCCAATCAGTACTGGCGGCAAGTGAAAGCGTACGGCCAAGCGCGAGGAACTGCGGACTAGAAATTCAGCGCCTCCGACCAGCAGCACAAACCCAGCAATAAACTGGAGCAACTGCAGTACGATTATCATCGAAAAAATACAATGCTTGTTTTATGCCGGCAACCTGTCGGCGTGAGGGTGCGCAAAGTATTACGCAGCATAGATCAGCCCAACTGTCTGGTTTGGCGGCTGCAATCGCTCCGGCAGCGGCGACACATCCCGCACAAAGCGGCCTTGCATGCTCCAGGGGCCGCTCCAGGTGATCTGCGCCTCGACCAACCGGCCACGCAGCGGCAGATCGCTTTCAATAAAGATCAGCTTGTTTTGCCGGCTGCGCCCGCGCCATTTGCCTTTGTGTTGGTCTTCGACCAATACCTCAACGATTTCACCCAAGTGTTTGGCATTGTTTGCGCTGCGGATCTGTTCCTGCAGTGCTTCCAGCCGCTGGTGCCTGCGCACTTTTTCTTCTTCCGGTACATCATCGTCCATGCGCCGTTCGCTCACGGTGCCGGGGCGCGAGCTGTAGCGGGCCAGATGCACCTTGTCAAAGGCGCACTCCGCCAGCACTTCGACTGTACGCTCAAATTGCTCGTCCGTCTCGCCACAAAAACCGACAATGATGTCGGTGTTGATGGCGACGTTGGGTATAGTGGCGCGGATGCGTTTGATCAGGGCCATGTATTCAGCTCGGCTGTAGCCGCGCCGCATCTGTTCCAGCACCTGATCGTCTCCGGCTTGGATCGGCGCCTCAATATGCTCACACACTTTGGGCAGATCGCGCACGGCTGTGAGGATGCGATCCGTCATGTAGTTGGGATGGCTGGTGAGAAAGCGGATGCGCCACAGCCCTTCCACCTCATGCACGGCAGCCAGCAGATCGGCCAGATCAGGAATGTCACCTTCTGCGCTGCCGTGAAAGGCGCTGACTGTGGCGCTGTTGCCCAGCCCTTCTGCTCGCCAATCATAGCCATAGCGGTCTACGATCTGGCCCAGCAAAGTCACCTCACGCACGCCCTGGGCCACCAGCCCGCGCACTTCGTTGACGATCTCATCCAGCGGGCGCGAGCGCTCAATGCCGCGGCGGAAGGGGATAATACAGAAGGTGCAAGCATGGCTGCAGCCATAGACGATGGGGACGTGGGCGGCTACAGGAGCCGCGCCGCTCAAGGCCAGATGCTTAATCGACTGCACGGTTCCTGCCGGCTGCGTTTCATCCTGCAACTGATAACGGCGCACCAACTGCTCGCGTTCAATGTCTGCCATTTCGGCGTCGATGTCAGCCTGGCGCAGATGATTCACCAGGGGAGCCGGTTCGCTGGGTGGCATAAAAACGTCGACAAAAGGATAGTTCTCAACAAGCTGCCGGCTGGGCTTCAGCCCTACCATACAGCCCATCAGCGCCACAGTGCGGTCAGGTCGAGCCTTCTTCCAGGGTTTTAGATTGCCCAGTTTGCCGGCTGCTTTGTCTTCTGCACTTTGGCGCACGACACAGGTGTTGAGTACGACAACATCGGCGTCGTCAAGACGGTCGGTTGGGCCGTAACCAATCTTTTCCAATTCTGCGGCCACATGATTTGAGTCGGCTACGTTCATCTGACATCCAATTGTCCAGATGTGATATTTGCGTGTGGCGTTTGAACTGGCGTCAGTCGCCGTTTCATAGGTGACGCCTGGCTGCGCATCGTGGGTGTTTGGCATAATGATCTCCTGTGCTCCGGTGTAGACCGGGCAGGTGCAACAAAAAAGGCAGGGAGTGCGCTGCGCACCCCCTGTCATACGGACAGCCATCAAATTGTACCGAGGAACGAAGCAAGTGTCAAAGAAATGTACGATGGCCTATGCACAATCGACGCGGGATTGGATGGTACACAGTGCGGCGATCCTCCCAACGAGCCTGCTGTCCCAATAAAGTTATTATAGGGTGCGCCGCGCTTCAAACGCGCTTCATTGGCTGCTGGCCGGTTTTTGTGCAGACGAAACTGGGCTATAGATGGCCTATGGCAGCGGCCAACGCCGCCGCCGCTTCGAGATGGGCGCGTGCTTGGGCGCCATAGCCGGATTCCCAGGCGGCAAAAGCGTTGGTCAACTGGGTGCGGATGGTCGGAGTAGGCGGCTGCTGTGTCTCTTCCAGCAAACGTGCGGCGTAGCTCAGGGCTGTCTCCAGACGCTGTTCCTGCAGCGCTGCCCCGATCAAGGGCCACAATGCCAACCAGCGAAAGGGAATGCCGGTGGCGGCCTCCTCCCAGTCATCAAGCGCGCCTAATGCCTCGTCTTTGGCGGCGGTCAGGCTGCCGGCGCGCCAGGCCAGCCAGGCTACGTTGGCGCTGGCGATGGCTATATAATCCAGCCGCTGGCTTGCCTGCGCACTTTCCAGGCTGAGCAGGGTGTAGGTGCGCGCCTCGTCAATCTGTCCGCTCAAGCGAGCCGCGACGGCTAGATAAGCCAGAAACTGAGTTTCCAGAAGGATAAATCCGATCCGGCGTGCGGCATTCAGCCCCTCATGCAGTTGTGCCGCCGCCTGCTCAATCTGCCCATGCCACAGTAAGGTGAAGGCATAGCCAAATTGAGCAACGGTCAGTTCCGCAGGATCACCGGTCTGCCGCGCCAATTCCAGCGCTGCTTGCCGTTCTGCAACCATCTCCGCGGTCATCCGGTAACGGGTGCGCCGGAATTCCATGCGCGCTAGCAACTGCTGCCATTCCACTTGCTGCGGACGCGAACCATATAGCCCGATTACAGGCTGCAGCAGTTCCTCCAAATGGGCCATTTCAACGGTGCTGCCGCCCCAATAGTGCCACTCCATAAGACCCAGCAGCACATTTGCCCACAAAATGTGCCAACTCCTATCCCGCTCGACTGAGACCGCTTCTAAAAGAGTGCGTGCGCTCGTCAGCGCTTCCCAAGCCTGCGTGCGCTGATGGCTGGCAATGAGCGCACGGCCCAGCTTGTTGAGCAGCGCAGCGCGCTGCAGCACCTCTTGCTCGGCAACCAGCGCCAGCGCCGCTAAATAGGCCTGTTGCGCATCCT
Organism: Caldilineales bacterium; assembly: GCA_038205395.1. Lineage (GTDB taxonomy): Bacteria > Chloroflexota > Anaerolineae > Caldilineales > Caldilineaceae > Fredericiella. The sequence goes on along the minus strand of JBBRBX010000176.1, from coordinate 2,966 downwards.
GCCAGTTTCCCTGTCGCCTCTGCAACTCGCCCAGCGCCTCCAAAATATCTGCCTGACGTGGATCGTCCGGCAGCAGCAATGGCTGCGCCTGTTGATAGAATATAATTGCTTCGCTGTTGGCAAAGATGGCGGCCGCGGCGGCGGCCGCCGCCAAGTAGTAGGGCAGCGCCTTATCTATTTGGTTGGACTCTGCATAGTGATAAGCGATTTGGCCTGCCACTCGTTCCTGATCGACTGTATACAAGCGTATCAACGCCTCTGCCGCACGACCGTGCAGCCAGCGGCGCTTCGTCGGGCTGATGCCGGCGTAGGCAATCTGCCGCAGTTGATCATGGCTGAAGTCATAGCCCGCCTGACCCAAGTGGCGCACGACTTGCCGCTGCCATAATTCATCTAGTGCGGCGATCACCTCTTCTTCACTTCTACCGCTGGTTTGCACCAGTAGGGGCAGGCGAAATTGACCGCCGATCACAGAAGCCGCCGACACCAACTGCTGCGCTGCCGGCGTGAGCTGCGCCAGCCGATAGCGCACAACTGCCTGCACCTTGCCCGGCGCTGCAACCGAGCGCGGCGCGGCGCCGCCCGGCCAGGCGCGCACAAATTCGACGATGAACAACGGGTTGCCTTCCGTGTCCTGATAGAGCCGGCGGGCGTCGGTGTTGCTCAACGCGTGTCCACTGACATTGGCTGCCAATGCAGCCGTGTCGCTGGGGGAGAGCGGCCCAAGCGTCAGTTCCGCCACTTGCCCGGTGCGTTCCAACGCCAGTGACATTCGCTCCAGTGTATGCTCGTTGTACATGTCCTCACTGCGCAGAGTGGCCAATATGATAATGGGTGCACGTGCAGTTACGTGGAGCAGATAAGCGATCCAGTGCAGTGTCTCTTTGTCACACCACTGCAGATCATCAATAAGGAGCACCTGTGCCGGTGGCTGCCGGGTTGTGCCCTGTTCGGCGTCCGTGCCAAGCACCACGCGCGTCACTGCCTGCAGAAAACGCTGGAGCTGCCACGGTTCGCTTAACGGACCTGGCGCCGGTATGTGAGCCTGGCCGGCCAGCAGTTCGGGCAGCAGGCGCGCCACTTCGCTGGCCCAGATTGGGTCAAGCGCGCGCAGACGACTCTCAAAACAGCCGCTGCGTAACAGATCGCTTAGCGGCGCATAGGCAAATGTGTCGCCCCCCGTGAAGCAGCGTGCGCTGGCGACCGCGCTGCCTTGCTTACCGAGCAAGGCAGCAAACTCCGTGGCGAGCCGTGTCTTGCCGATGCCGGCCTCGCCGGTGATCAGAAGCAGCTGCGCTAAGCCGGAGGCGCTGCTGCGTCGGATCTCCTGCAGACGGCGCATTTCTTCTGCTCGCCCCACAAATGCAATACTTTCTTCGTCGGGTTTCGGCTGGGAGGCAGCCGGCCAATGACTAGCCAGCGCCTGTTGTTGCAATGCCTGCAGCATCTGGCCGGGACTTGTCTCCAGTTCCACGCGTAGTGCCGCTGCACAGGCCTGGAATACGCGCAGCGCTTCGGTTTTGTCTCCTTGCGCTAGATGCAGCCGCATAAGCTGCGCATAGGCCGCTTCATGCAGCGGATCCGCTTGCACCCAGCGGCGGGCGCAGGCAAGCGCTTCACCGTGTCGCTGCTGCCCTTCCAGCAGATTCGACAGCAGCTCAAGCGTAGCGAGGTATTGGCTGCGCAGGCGGTCGCGCAGCGGCGACACCCACTCCGCATACCAGTCCGGCAGCAGGTCGCCGCTGTAGGCATGCAGTGCGGCTTCACATGCAGTGATGGCATCCAGCGGCTGCCCTTGTGCATTGGCGGCTGCTTGTTGGGTGGCTGATTGGAACAGAGTGACATCTAGAACAAAGTCGCTGTCACGACGCCATTGCAGCGTCTGCGGGCCAAATGTGATCCATTGTTCCGGCTCGGGCAGCACTTTGCGTAGACGCGTGAGCAGTGTACGTAGGTTTTTTAGTGCCTGGACGTCGCTGGTATCCGGCCAAAGCGCAGCTGCTAGCAGTCTGCGGCTGCAGTTGCTCTGCTGGTGCAATGTTAAATAAGCCAGCAGCGCCTGCAGCCGTCGTTGGCCAAAATGAGGAAGGGGCCGGTCTTCCATCTCGATCTGGAAGCTGCCCAACAAGCGCACTGTTAAAGTCACGTCCATCTCCAGCGTTGAGCGAGATAAAAGTTCAGGCCAGAGCTATATCAGCGTTTTCAAAAGCATGCAACAACATGAGTTGTATCTCTGAGTTGACCTTGCCCATTCTGTCGGCGTCGGCCACCCACAGCGCCAGCACGTAGCTCACTGCTGCGCCGTTGAAACTGCTGACGCTGACGCTGGGTTCTGGATCTTCCAACACCAAAGGATGCCGGCGTGCAGTGTCGTGTAGAAGTTTATATACTTCTCCTGCGTCTGCACTGCGCTGCACACTGACTGGGAAATTGAGCCGGACGCTGCGATTGGTGCCAGTATATGTGATAACGGAACGACTCAACCAATCTTGGTTGGGTACGATGATTTCGATATTGTCGCCCGTGCGCACGATTGTGGATCGGATATTGAGTTTTTGTACGACTGCCTGTCTGCCGCCTACCTCTACGTAATCCCCGGGCCGGACAGTGCCTTCAAAGAGGATGACAAGACCACCAAAAAAATTCTTGATTACATCTTGCAGCGCAAAACCGACGCCGATGGAGAGACCGCCGGTGATGGCGGCGACTGTTGTCGCGTCCAGCCCCAACACACTCATGGCGGCAAAGATGCCAAGACCAATAAGAAGGTAGCGCAAGATTGTAAGTGAGGCCTCGACCGTGCCTTCGTGCGCATGAGTAGTGCCGACAATGATTCCCTTGAAAATATCCTGGATGCCATAGGTGGCGTCGATCCAGAAGTACAAGCCGACCGTAGCTAGGAAAAGGGCGCCGATGGTGACGGGGTTGTTAAAAAGTGGAAAAAGAACGATCTGCGCCATTTGGTT
>JBBRBX010000175.1:0-8264 GCA_038205395.1 Caldilineales bacterium | reverse complement strand
GTGCCGGAACAGGGACGGCGCCCACCACCACCCGAAACCCGATGCTGCCGTAGTCGAAGTTCGGGAAGTACCCGTAGCGCGCCACGGCGGCGGCATCGCCCCTCGTGTAGTACCACGAACCGCCCCGCAAGACGAGCGTTTTGTCACCTAATTCCTGCACATGGTTAGGATTATCGTACTCATTCAGGCACCATTCCCAGACGTTGCCGCTCAAATCCTGTATCCCATACGATGACGCCCCCTGCGGATACATGCCTACTGCACTTGTCTTCTGCAAATAGTGCTTTCCCACCGGCTCAAGGCCGGCACCCTTGAACGTTTCATCAATGTTGGCATACCCGCTGCGGTACTTATCCTCACCCCAAGGGTAGCGCCGCCCCTCATGGCTGCGCGCTGCCTTTTCCCACTGCCATTCCGTAGGCAAGCTGATGCGCCAGTCGCTATCAAACTGCAGCGCAGGCGGCAGCAGGCCACGCTTTTTCTTAGCCTGCCAGGTGAGCCAGCGGCAGAAGGCGACGGCGGCGTACCAGGTCACACGTTCACGCGGATGGTTCCAAAAGCGGAAGCGCTGGTCAGCCGGCGCACGCCGCGCATCTTCAGGCGCAGCCAACCCTTTCCACCAGCGCGCATCGCAATAGCCGTCTGCAGCCTCGACAAAAGCGTGAAATTGGCCGTAGGTAATGGGATAGCGCGCCATCCAAAAGGTGGGTTCGACGCGCCGCTCGTCCTTTTGGTAGATAAACTCACGCCGCCCTTGTGCGTCCACTTCCGGCACTTCCACCCAGCCGATATCGGGAAGCCCATCGCTCCGCAGCCCGACGCCAGGGCGTGTGTCATGTTCGGGACGCGCACCCAGCAGTTCTCCTGCAAGGTTGCGCTGCTCCGGCGTAAAATGTTCCCAGTCCGCCAGCACCGCCAAGGCCGTTTGATGCAGTTTTTTCCATTCGCCGGCCGGCACGCCAACCTTGTCCGGATCGGCAGCAAACAACCCTTTCTCCTGCGCAACCTGCAATGAGTGGATTGCTACCGAAGGCGCCGGCATCACAAACGGCGGCGATGAAACTTGCGGCGGTAAAACAATATCCGGTGGCGCTTCCTCCAGCCCCAGCCGCCTCCGCAGTACAGGCAGCAATTTGCCCTGCACCGCATCTGCATAGCTGCTGCGCGCATCTACATACTGGACACTTACCAGCGCCAGCGGCACGGCATCATCTTCGTCGCCGCGCGCCAGCACAGGCAGGACGGGCAGCCCACGTCGCCTGGCGATGGTGATCTCGCTGTTCACCCATTCGGATTCGCAGGCATCTGGTGAGAGGATCACCACCATGCACTGCGCCTCACGAATGGCGCGCTGAATCGCGCGCCCCCAGATTGGTGTTCCTGGTTCGAGATCGTGGTCGTCCACCCATACGCCGATGCCTGCAGCAAGCAAATCTGTACGCAGACGGCGCATCATTTCGGCATCTTTGCGGCTGTAGGCTAGAAAAACCTGGTGCGCAGGCGGAGGTGGCCTGGCAAGTGGAGGATCCGAAGGAGGCTGAGGTTTTTGTGGCGGCCTACAAATTTCGTCATAGGCCGCCGTCAGTTCCTCATGTTCCGGATTGTCCTCGTGCGCACATGCCAGCAGTTTCTCAACTTTGCGCTGCCGCTCCAGCAGGGTCACAAGTTCAAATACTTGGTCGCCAAACGGAGCGTTTGTGACCAAGACATCCATATCTTTTTCGAGGCATACACGTACTACACGCTTTAGTCCTGCATGTGAGAAAGCATTGGTGAGGGCATTGGTCACCTGTTGCACTTGGGGGCCAGTAAGAGGCATGGCAGACTTTACTTTTTGCTGACTACAAATTGAATAACGAATCTGTCGCTATCATAACAAGGTTTGCGCCTGCGCCGCAATCCGGCTGCGCGTCATTGCCAGCTTTGGTCTAGCCGCCCAAAGGTGCCGACCTTCCATACCTGTACTACCTACTGGGAACTATAGAGGACGGGAATAGGTTTGGCCACGAGCGTACAGTGAAGCTTTTGTTTGTTCAGGATCGAGCACATCAATCGGCCCCCAGGGTTCGTGCGCCGGTGAGGTGATATAGACCTCGAAACGCCACACCCATTCTGCGACAATCTGCATCAGATCGCCCTTGTCAGCCAGCAGCAAGTTGCCTACAGAACCAACCAGCCAGGCATTGGCCTTGCACTTTGCAGCCTGCATCGTCATACCAACGGGCACAACCACATAGACTTCGCTGCCTTCCGGCAGGCCAAAGGGCGAAAGCGGCTCGACTTTGCCACTGCGTATAATGCCGCGCAAGGTGGTGACTGCCATTGTTTGTGAGTCTCAAAAGATCGCAAGATGCAAACCTACAGTGCCCGACCAATGTCGGAGCGAGGCTCTCATTTTAACATGACAGGCGCAGCTTGCCTATGACTACCCAAAAAACCATTCTTGCACTTCATTTTGCAGCGCGTGGGGGCTGCGCCCCCACACCCCCCACCTGCGTGCGACAGCACGCAGGATCAGAGAACAGAGATCAGAGGCCGCAGATCTCAGAGTGCCGGAACAGGGACGGCGCCCACCACCACCCGAAACCCGTGGCTGATGTAGACGAGGTTCGGGTTGTCCCAGTTGCGCGCCACGGCGGCGGCATCGCCCCCCGCGAAGTTCCACGAACCGCCCCGCAAGACGAGCGTTTCGTCACCTACTTCCTGCACATGGTCAGGATTACTGTACTCATTCAGGCACCATTCCCACACGTTGCCGCTCAAATCCTGTATCCCATCCGGCGACGCCCCCTGTGGATACATACCCACTGCACTTGTTTTCTGCAAATAGTGCTTTCCCACCGGCTCACGATCACCACTCTTGACCGTTTCATCAATGTTGCCATACCCGCTGCGGTACTTATCTTCACCCCAGGGGTAGCGCCGCCCCTCATGGCCGCGCGCTGCTTTTTCCCACTGCCATTCCGTGGGCAAGCTGATGCGCCAGTCGCTATCAAACTGGAGCGCAGGCGGCAGCAGGTCACGCTTTTTCTTAGCCTGCCAGGTGAGCCAGCGGCAGAAGGCGACGGCAGCGTACCAGGTCACATTTTCACGCGGATGATTCCAAAAGCGGAAGCGCTGGTCAGCCGGCGCACGCCGCACGTCTTCAGACGCAGCCAGCCCCTCCCACCAGCGCGCATCGCGATAGCCGTCTGCGGCCTCGACAAAGGCGTGAAACTGGCCGTAGGTGACGAGATAGCGCGCCATCCAGAAGGTGGGTTCGACGCGCCGCCCATCCTCCTGGTAGATAAACTCGCGCCGCCCTTGTGCGTCCACTTCCGGCACTTCCACCCAGTCGATATCGGGCAGCCTATCATCCCGCAGACCGACGCCGGGGCGCGTATCAAGTGCAGGCAGCACACCAAGCAGTTCCCCTGCGCTGTTGCGCTGCTCTGGCGTATAGTGCTTCCAGTCTACCAGAATCTTTAAAGCCGTCCGGTGCAGCGCCTCCCGCTCGCTGGGCCGCATATCCAAATCATCCGCATCGACAGCAAACAGACTCTGCTCACGCATAATAGTCAGTGCCAGGAGCGCTGCGAGCGGCGCCTGCTCATCCTTCGAGTAAGGGCGCGACATTGCCGCCAGCAGCCCACCCAACTCGCGCATACGCCCCTGTGCGACCAGTTCGTCAGCAGCCAGACGCGCAACATTCTCCCAAAGTTCAGGTTGAACCAGAACTCTCTGCAGCAGCCCGTCTGGGAAGCGTCGATCCCTGACTACCGGCGGCAGATGGTCATCGGGTGTGCGACAGATCAGTTCGCAGGCCGCCAAGTGCTCTTGAAAGGAACGATGTGTAAAATAGAGCCAACCGTGCTCAGGTGAAGAGAGCAGCCCCGTATGTTGGCTGAGATAGTCGGGCACGTCGTGTACAAGCACTTTACAGCCGGCGTCATAGAGGACGCCCAGCAGTTCACTGACGCGAAACCGTGTCGTGTCTTCATTGACAGCCCTTTGCGCATAGATGCTGCAAGCCAATGTTTCCAGCACGCTGCGCATGGTTTCCGGCGCTAAACCTAAATCGTCGGCGACTGACTGATCCGGCAGGCGCCGCCGCGTCCAGCGCGACAGCAGCAGATCAACCGAACGGCGATAGAGTTCGGCACGCGTCTCGGGCAGCCGCCGGCCGCTGCTGGGGGCAAGCCAGATACCGGCGAGCAGCGTGAAGAAGAGCGGGTTGGCATAAAAATCGGCTTCGATACGTTGATCCTGAAGCTGCTGCCTGACTGCCGCAATAAACTGGTCCGCCTGCGCGGCGCCATCCTCGCCCAGCACTGCCGGGAAAAGCGCACGCGCCAGTTCCGACAGCCGGTCGAGCGACAGCGGGCGCAGCTGCGCTACGCCAAAGCCCTCCAGCAGCCACTCCCCGCTGCGGTACGCGTGCGGCCTGCCGGCAACAATCACGCGCAGATGGGGATAGGTACGCACCAGCGCAGCGATCAGCGCCTTGATTTGCTTGCGCCTTGCCTCGCTGCCGGCTCCAGACACTTCGTCCAGCCCATCCAACAGCAGAACGGCCTGCCCCGCATCACACAGACGGCGCAGTTCGCCGCCAGGCTCGGTCAAACGTGCACCGCCAATGCCGCCGACATAGCGCCAGAAATCCTCCACCTCAGGCAGCCGCAGCGGCGCACCGTTCGTTTCCGGCAGCGCCGCAAAGACAGTGCGCACCAGATCGCGCAGTTCCACATAGATTGGGGTGTAGGCATCCAGCAGCCAGTCGCGCAGCGCCGCCAGGCTCGCTTTGGCCGGTGCGCCGGCATCGCCCGCCTGCCGGCGCAGTTCACCCGCCAGGCAGAGCGCCAGATGGCGCAGAAAGCTGCTCTTGCCGCTGCCCGGCTCCCCCAGCAGCACAAAGCGCGGCTGCACGCCGGCGGCATAATGCGCCTCCATAGTCCAAAAATGCTCGCCATCTTTCGTTGCTTTGCCTGCCGCACGCCGTGCGTCGATTTTACGCTGGATTTCGGCGACGATCGGCTGCAGCGCGTCTTCTTCGACCCCCAGCGCCGGCCATGTGCGCCGGTGGGCAAGTTTTTGCGGCTCCAGAAGTGCATCATCCTGCCCTTGTTCTGCGCCCGCCGCCTCCCTGGCCGCAGCCTGCTCGGCTGTCTGCTCCGGCTTTTCCGCTGCGGCCCACCAATCCACGATCTTCCCGTCTTGCACCTGGAGCGTAAGACCAAAATCAACCGGCAGCGGCACATAGATGTCCAGCAGGGACGCCTTCTGCTCGGCGCCGGCCTTCTGGTCCAAAATGTCGGCCAGGGAGACGTCAGCCCACGGCTTGCCAAACCACAGCTTCAGATAGTCTAAATGGGCGGGCGAGAGGTGAAGGCGCGGCCAGCGGCTGGGCGGCAGCGGTGGGCTGTCTTTGGCAGGAAAAGAATACACCTGCACCGTCTCCGCTGTATCCACCATGCCTTGGCTGCGCAGAATGGTGGCGGCTGTCGCCACGGCGTTGGGTGCCGTGCGGTCACTGCTGAGGGCGGCGTAGAACTGCGGCGTAAAGACGTCGCGCACATCTTCATCTGCCACCGCGCCGGCAAAGCCTACCGCCCAATCCACCTGCTCTGCCAGCAGGCGTGCGGTTTCGCCCGTCCAGCAGCCGGCCAGCACCACCAGCCGCAGCCGCTCCTCGGCCTCCGCTTGATAGTTGGCGATGATGGCTGCCAGGTCGTCGCCGCTCAGCGGCGTACTGGCGGCATCGTCCGGTGCATACAACTCCAGCCCGCCGTCACCGTCACCGTGACAGGCGATGTGCACGATGTGCGGCGAGTGGTCGCGCAAGTAGCGCGGCAGATCGCCGATGCGCGCAGCGGGCAGCGAGCAGAGGGTGATTTCCACGCGACCTCGTGAGTGGTGGAGCGACTCCTGCAAATTGCGCTGCTCGACATCCGCGTCAAGCCGCACATCGTTGGGGTGGGTAGCGCGGATGAACAAAAGCCGGATAGGGGGCATAATGCGATTGTCCTAAGCTTACAGGTGCGCAGGTGGCGCACAAAGGTGCTGTAATGCAGACACCATTATAGCGTATGGTGCAGAATAATGGGAAGGTGCCGGCCAGGCAGTAGCCAGCACCCTGCTAGAGGCTATAGAGAACGGGGATAGGTTTGGCCACGAGCGTACAGTGAAGCTTTTGTTTGTTCAGGATCGATCACGTCACCGCTGCCGGCGCTGATATGCATCACACCAATCGGCCCCCAGGGTTCGTGCGCCGGTGAGGTGATATAGACCTCGAAACGCCACACCCATTCTCCGCCAATCTGCACCAGATCGCCCTTGTCAGCCAGCAGCAAATTGCCTACGGAACTGACCAGCCAGGCATTGGCCTTGCGCTTCGCTGCCTGCATCGTCATGCCGGCAGGCACAACCATACTATCCACCCTCCGCCGGCGGCAGATCGCCCATCCCCACCGGCGCGGGTGTAGGCGTGGGCAGCAGCAGCGCCGAGGCATGCGGGCCGGACGTGGGCGTCGGCAGCGCATTTTCCGCCGCCAGCGTGGCCAACGGCATGGCGATGGATTCCGGAGTGGCCGGCGCGGCTTCTGTGGGCTGCTCAGGGTTGGGCGTTTCTGCGGCGCCCGCTGTGGCAGGGTCCGGTGTGGCGGCGGCATCGGCAGCGTTGGGCGGCGCCTGGCCGGCTTTTTCCAGGTCAATGCTGGCCAGGTCAATCGTGTCGCCTGCCGTGTTGAAGGTGATCCCCGGCGGCAGCGGCTGGCAGTGCGTGGCGTCCTGCCGGTTGGCATCCACCATGGCCGGGGCCGCCCAGACGCTCTCCACCACGGCCCGCACACGGCCCGGGTCGGCGATACGCAGCACCGAGGCGCCTTCCGCCGTGGTGTAGCTCTGCAGGTCGGAGAGGCCCAAACCGCCCGCACGCACGCTGGCCGCATCCAGATTGGTGCCCCAGTTCATCATATCGAGCATCTCAAAGACGCTCATATCGGTGGTGAAGGTGCTCTGGAACGCGCCGTAGAGGTCAGGGAAGCGCGCCAGCAGGTTGGTCTTGCTCACCTGGTCGCGCAGTGCCCACAGGAACTGGCGCTGGCGGCGGTTGCGCCCGATGTCGCTCTCGCGGTAGCGCAGCCGCACAAACCAGTAGGCCGTGTCGCCGTCCATCCACACATCCCCGGCAGGCAGGGCAAAATAATCCCAGGCGTTGGTGTTGAGGTTGAAAATCGGCTCGTAAAAGGGGCAGTCCAGATGCACCGTCACGCCACCCACGGCATTGACGACGTCGATAAAGCCGTCCATGCGGATGCGCACCCAATGGTTGGTGCTGACGCCCAGATTCGCTTCCAGCACCTGCGACACCAACTGCGGGCCGCCGCCGTTGGGATTGGCCTTTTCGCCCAAATAGTCGACCTGGTTGATGCGCCCCCAGCCATAGTTGGGAATCTGCACATAGGTGTCGCGCGGGATGCTGAAGACCGCCAGCCGGTTGTTGGCGCGGTCGACGCCCACCACGATCACGACGTCGGTGCGCCAGGAGGTCCAGCCGGGGCGGTGATCCGTGCCCAGAACCAGATAGTTGTCGGTTTTGCTCCATTCAAAGGCCGGCCCCACCGGCGCAGGCAGCGGCGTGGGCGCCACCGCCGGCGCGGCGCCGACCAGCAGCGCATCCGGCCGGCGGTTGGCGGCGGCGGCCTGCGGGAAGAGGGCGGCGCTGACCGAGAAGGGGCGCAGCGGCGGGCGCGGCGGCACAAATTCTGTGGCGTTAAGCGCCGGCAGCGGCGCGCTGCTGGTTTTGGCGATGGTTAAAGGCGGTTTGGGCAGTGCCTCTTGCGCGGCTTGTTGGACGCCTGCTTCGCCGGCAAAGATGCTTGAACCACAAGAAGTGATGAACAGCGAAATGACCAGCAGCAAGCTGGTCGCCTGCCAGCGACGCAACGACATAGAGTAAGCACTCCTGTGCGAGCGGCAAGCGTTGGTGCGCCGCTGTGCTGCCCGCAGACCGATATGGAAAAGCACTGTTGCTCCGGCAGATTCCGGCAGCCAAAACGGAAGTAAGTTTACAAAAATAACGGCGGGTAAGCAAAAACGACACAGGACAGTTGCGTCTCGCCCGCGAAACCCACCAAGGTGGGTTTCCTGGAGTTTGGTTTTTTGGGGGAGGGGGTTGAAAAAGGATGCCCGATCAGTGAAAATGGTTATAGAGAAACAGAGACACTGAAAGGAGCATCCAGATGCAGAATACTGTAGAAGTGAGGGAAGCGCCAGTCTTGTTGACG
>JBBRBX010000174.1:0-8356 GCA_038205395.1 Caldilineales bacterium | reverse complement strand
GCCGGTGAAACGCATAAATATTACGCCCATGACAGCCGCAACATCAGCTTCCTCGTCTACAGCGTTCCGCTGCGTGTCAATGAAGTGATCTTGGGGGCCGTCCAGGTAATCCAGCCTGTCACGACATCCGTGACAGCCCTGAACCAGGTAAGCCGCTATCTCATTCTCGGTACGGTGATCAGCTTGATTATTGCCGCCATCGTCGGCGCCTTCCTGGCCCGCCGCGCCCTGGAGCCGATCGATGCCATCACCAGCACCGCCGGCGCCATCACCCGCACGCGTGATCTGGGCAAGCGTATCCAAATTGCCGACAATGCCAGCGAGATTGGCCGCCTGGCCGCCACCTTTAACGACATGCTGGATCGCATCCAGCAGTTGTTTCAGACCCAGGAACGGCTGATCGGGGATGTCAGCCACGAACTGCGCACGCCGCTGACCACGGTGCAGGGCAATATCGAACTGCTGCAGCGTATGGCCGGCGCGCCCGCCGCTTCCAGCGTAGAGCGCGCCGAGGAGGTGAATGTCCTCTTGAACGAGACGCTGGGCGAAGTGCAGGCGGAGAGCAAGCGCATGAGCGGGATGATCAGCGATCTGCTGCTGCTGGCGCAGGCGGACAGCGGCGCCTTACAACTGCAGTGGGGGCCGGTCGAACTGGATACGCTGCTGCTCGATGTCTATCGCCAGACACGTCGCCTGGCCGAACACTACAAAAGCCCGGAGGGGCTGGAAGTGCGCCTGGGCAGTGAAGACCAGGCGGTTGTGCAGGGAGACCGCGATAAGCTGCGCCAGGTGCTGCTCAACCTGGCTGAAAACGCCGTCAAATATACGCCCAGCGGCGGCGTCATTACGATGGGCCTCGCCCGCGTCGATGGCGGCGTCAAGGTGTATGTGCAGGACAGCGGCATCGGCATCAGCGAAGAGCAGCAGCAGTTTATTTTCGAGCGTTTCTATCGCACGGACAAAGCGCGCAGCCGCGAGTTGGGCGGCAGCGGCCTGGGGCTGAGCATTGCGCTGAGCATTGCCCAGGCTCACGGCGGCACGATCAGTGTTGAAAGCCGGCTCGGCGCCGGCAGCACCTTTACGTTCTGGCTGCCCGTGGCCTCAGCATCGACGACCGAAGCAGCCGAGCCGGACTAACCCGGCCCTGTCACCCGCACCGCATGTCCTGCGGCCAGCGACTGCTCCGCTGCCGCCAGCGCCGCCAGATTGTGCAGTTCATCCGCCCCGGTCGCCAGCGCCGGGGCTGTGCCGCGCACTGCCGCCAAAAAGTTCGCCACGCCGGCGCGATAGGCGTTCACCGCCGCAACCGGCAGAGTGCGCACCTCATCTCCGCGCCGCAGCGTCAGCACCGCCTCGGTATCTGCCGGCGCACACGCGCTTGCCACTGCCGTTGCGTGCGTTCCGTACAGCTCGATTGCCACGGGGACGTGGCTCTGGACGAAAGAATCGTAAAGCTGCACCGCGCGCCCGCCCACCAACACGGCATGGCCTACAATCTCTTCCGGCACTTGCTCGCTGGACATTTGCCCGCCGGCTGCGGCAGGTGTGCTGCTCTGTGTTGCGCGCACGTACAGTTCACGCGCCGGCACATGCAGCAGGAAACGCAGCAGATCCAGATCGTGCAGCGTTCTATCCCACAGCACACCCCCGCCGCCGGCTTGCAGCCGCCATGTTTGCTTTGCCACAGGCAGGTAGCGGGTATTCTGGATGCGCCCGCCCAGCAGTTCGCCGAGGCTGTCGTTCAACAGCAAGTTATGCAGCGTATAGATGGCCGCCGCCGCCCGCCAGGTGTAGTTCATCGCCAGCACCAGGCTGCGGTTCTGCGCCATCTGCACCAGCGGCTCTGCTTCGGCTGCCGTCAATGCCAGCGGCGGCTCGCACAGCACATGCTTGTGCGCGTTCAGCGCCGCACGTACGGTTTCGGCATGGTGGCGCGGATGGCTGCCCACATAGACACAGTGAATTTCGGGCCGCTGCAGCAGCGTATCCAGTTCATGCGAAAAATGAATAATTGCGTGGCGTTGGGCAAACTCACGCGCCCGGCGTTCGCTGTGGCTGTAGAGCGCCACCACCCAGGCGCCGGCAACGTCGCGCGTGCCCGGCAGCGGCGGCTGCTCGCGAATGGCCGCCAGCATGTGCTGCGCTGCGTTGCTGCCGGCGCCGGCCACCAAGAAACCGATCGAGCGTGCCTCAGCACTGCGCGTAAAGAGGCGTGACGTCTGGCTGCTCAACCGTTCCTCTACTCGTCTTCGCCGGCGATCTGCTGGTAAAGCGCCGCCAGATCGTCGTCGTTGTAAAAATGGACCACCAGCCGCCCGCTGCCGTCGTCGTTGCGGCTGAGGTTGACTTTGGTGCCCAACACGGAACGGAAGCGATTTTCCAGGTGGCCAAGATGCGCCAGAAGCCGCAGGTCAGGCTGCGGCTGCGCGCCCGGCTGCGGCTGTGCGGCCGCTTCCAGCCACTGCTTGACCAGCGCCTCAGTCTGGCGCACCGACAGTTGGCGCCGTTCGACCTCGCGCAGCGCCGCCAGCACTGCCTCTTCCTCGCTGAGGGCCAACAAGGCACGCGCATGGCCCGCCGAGATGCGCCCGGCGGCGACTGCTGCCTGTGCCGGCTGCGGCAGGCTCAGGAGCCGCACAGCATTCGCTACTGCCGAGCGGCTTTTGCCCACGCGTGCCGCCACCTCGGCCTGTGTCAAGCCATAATCACTTATCAGCGCCTGATAGGCCAATGCTTCTTCCAGCGCGTTGAGGTCGTCACGCTGAATGTTCTCCACCAGCGCCAGCTCGGTCAGCGCCTGCGCCGTGGCTGCGCGCACAATCACAGGGACTGTGGTCAGCGCCGCCAGCCGAGCTGCTCGCCAGCGCCGCTCACCGGCAATAATCCAATAGTGGCCCGCACCCTCCGGCGCAGGCGTCACCAGCAGCGGCTGGATCACGCCGTGGGCGCGGATGGAATCTGCCAGCTCTTCCAGGCTGGCGGCGTCAAACTGGCTGCGCGGCTGGTGCGGGTTGGGGGAAAGCGCCTCCAACGCCAGCTGCTGCGTCCCCTGCTCGCGGCTGCCGGCGGCCGTCTGTGCGGCTTCTGCACCCTCGCCGGGAACAGCGGCCTGCCGGCCCTCCTCGCCCTCAACGGTATTGGCCAGCAGCGCCGCCAGGCCGCGCCCCAACCCGCGCTTTTTCGCCTCATTACTCATGCGCCACCGCCTGTGGGTTTTCCATGCGTGCCATAAACTCCTGCGCCAGCGCCTGGTAGGCCAGCGCGCCTGCGCTGAGCGGCGCATAGGCCAAAATCGTCTGCCCGTGGCTGGGTGCTTCGCTCAGACGCACGTTGCGTGGGATGATGGTGTTGAAGGTTTCTTGGGGGAAAAAGCGCCGCACGTCGTTGACGACCTGCTGGCCCAGGTTGGTGCGGCTGTCAAACATCGTCAGCAAGACGCCCGCCACCACCAGCCGCTCATTGAGCACCTCGCGCACCTGGCGAATCGTGTTCAACAGCATGCTCAACCCCTCCAGGGCCAGATATTCGCACTGCACGGGGATAATTACCCCACCACTGGCTGCGGCTGTTAGCCCATTGACCGTCAGCAGCCCCAGGCTGGGCGGCTGGTCAAGGAAAATGTAATCATACTTTGCCGCCAGCGGGGCGAGCGCGCGCGCCAGCAGCCGTTCGCGTGCCATCATGCCGGCCAATTCTACGTCTGCGCCGGCCAGGTCCGTGCTCGACGGCACAAGGTCCAGATTGAGCCAGTCGGTCAATGTCAACGCTTCTTGGATAGGCCGCCCGTCCACGAGCACATCATACAGGCTGACCTGCAGCGTATGCGGGTTGATGCCCAGGCTGGTCGTCGCATTGCACTGCGGGTCGATATCCACAAGCAGGACGCGCCGGCCGGCTGCCGCCAGGTAGGCGCCCAGATTGACCGCCGTGGTTGTCTTGGCGACGCCCCCTTTTTGGTTGGCAAAACAAAATATCTGCGCGCTCATACCGCAAGCCTAACAGCCCTTTGCCATCCTGCCTAAAATTCCTGCCTGAAATTCTTACCTGAAATTCCTGCTTGAGAGTCTTATCTAGAACTTCGACTGCGCATACGTCTCCGGGGCAAAGGGGTGTTCACCCATGTATGCCATTACCTCTGCGCGTGTCGGCACGCCTGTCGCTCCCCAATGCTCCACCGCCATCGAGGCGGTGATGTTGGCAAAGCGCGCCGCCTGCAGTGCATCGCCCGTCTCCTGCAGGTGAATCAAAAATGCAGTCGTAAAGGTGTCGCCTGCCCCGGTCGGGTCCACTTCATTGGCCGGTCGTGGCGGGATTTTTGTTTCCAGCACCGAGCCATTGGGCTGCTTTTGAAATACACTGCAGCCCGCCTTGTATTCAGTCACGACAATCATGGGCACAAAGTGAAAAGCCACCGCCAGCCGCGACCAGTCGGTGTCAAAATCTTCCAGCGACAGCACCAGGGCGTCCAGATGGGGCAAAATCTCGGCTGAATGCTCCCACTCTTTGCTGTGGACACGCCCGTCTGCATCCCAATGGCGCATCCATCCCTGGGGCGCCGCCGCCACCACACATTCAGGCGCAAAGATGGCTGCCACCTCCGGCGCGATCTCATCGGCGATCGGCCCCATCAGGACGATACGCGGGCAGCGCAACGCTTCCGGTATATCCGCCGCCCCCATCTGTGGTGCGGGCGTGTAGCAGTACTGGATGCGTCCTTCCGGCGTATAGATATTGGCAAAGGTGGTCGTTGTGGCGCTGGGCAGCAGGATCAACTCCGTCTGCTCCGGCAGCACCGAGAAATCGGTGTCCGGCTGCGCATAGGTGATGATCGTGGGCCGTCGCCCCAGGCGGGCAGCCACGGCGGCGGCAAAGGTGACTGTGCCCCCCAGCCGGTAGTGGGAAAAATCGTCCGGCTGCACCAAGTCGCGCGTCACATTGCCCAGCAGCAAGATGTCGGTGGAACCAGGGTGTGCAGGCGCAGTTGGCATTAGAGTGATCCTGCCGGAGAAAGTAGATGCCCTGCCGCCGGCAGGGCATAATTCACGACAATTAGCTGCGCCTGGGGAGGATCTGAATTTTGCGCCGCTCACCTTCGCCGATGCTCTCGGTGTAGACGCTGGCGTGGTCGCGCAAGGTGAGATGGATGATACGCCGCTCGTTGGACGGCATAGGCTCCAGCGACAGCGGTCGCCCGCTGTCCGCCACCTGCTCCGCCGAGCGCAGCGCCAGCTGCGTCAGGTGTTCGGCGCGGTGCTGGCGATACTGCTCCACATCCACAACAATATTCTTCCACTGGTGCAGCCGTTGGTTGACCATCAGCCGCAGCAGATACTGCAGATTGCCCAGCGTTTCTCCACGCCGTCCAATCAACGCCCCCAGGTCACGCCCGTGCAGATTGAGCAGCAAGTAGCGATCGTCATTATCCGCATCCGGCTCCTGCCAGCTCGCCACGACGTCGGCGTCAAATCCCATGAGACGCACGGTTTCGCTCAGCAGCTCAATGCCCAGGGCCGCCAGCTCGTCATCACCTACGTCGTCTATTGCGTCCGTTTCAGCGTCTGCTTCATCGCCCGCCGTGTCATCGACCGGCGCAGCGCGTTCCATCTTGTTGGCTTTGGCGTGAGACTCGCTGCCGGGTGTCGTCGGCGGCTCCTGACTTTTTTCCGCTTGGGGCGGGGCTGTCACAGGGGTGGTGCGCACTTCTCTGCGCTCTTGCTTGTCCGCCTGTTCCACTCGCTCCGTCGCTGCCGGTTTTGCTGCCGCTGTGGCTGATTGCGCTTCTGCCGCCGGCGCTGCGTCTGCCGGCCTGGCCACGTTCTTGAGCGGGCGCGGCGTGATGCGCACCTGCGCCGGCTCGCTGCCGATGCCGAACAAGCCGCGACTGCCCCGGCTGACTACCTCTACATCAACCTGATCCTGCTTCAACCCCAGGCTGCGCAAGCCATCCGCAACGGCTTCCTCCACTGTCTTGCCGCTGAACAATGTGCCGTCCGTCATCGGCTATTTTCCTTTGGCCTTGGGCCGGTTGGTAGGCTTGCCTGTCTTCGCTGCGGCCGGGGTGGAGGCTGGGCGCGAAGAACTGCTGCTGCCATTGGCGCTGGAGCCGGCTGTGGAAGCCGCCGGCGTGTTGGCGGCAGAGCCATTCTTGGTGGCTTTGCTGTCCACAATCACGGCATTGCTGCCCCCACCCGCTGTGGCAACGGCCGGCGTCGCCGGTTTTTTGATAAAGAATTTGGTTACACTCCACTGCTGCAGGATCTGCAGAAAGTTGCTTGCCACCCAGTAGAGCGACAGACCCGCCGGCACCTGCAAGGTGAAAAAGCCAAAAAACAGCGTCATGATCAGACTCATGTTCTGCGTCATGCCGGCCTGGGCGCCGTCACCGCCGGCAGGGGCCGGCGTCATCCACTTTTGCATCACAACCTGGCTTATCACCAGTAGCACCGGCAGCACCAGATAGCTGATCAGGGTGCCGTAATTGCCGGCCGCCCATGCTTCGCTGATCCAGCCCAAGCCCATGCTGTATTGGGGAAAACTGAGGTCAGGAATCCAGAAAAAACTGGCGTCCTTCAACATCGGGCCGACCGCCACCAGCGCGGCATACAGACCAAATAAGATGGGCATCTGGATCACCAGCGGGAGGCAGCCGCTCAGCGGGTTGACGCCTGCTTCCTGGTACAGCTTCATCTGCTCCGCTGCCAGCTTTTCGCGATCCTTGCCATACTTTTTCTGCAGTTCCTGCATGCGCGGCTGGATGTCCTTCTGCGCCTGCATCCCCTTGGTCTGCTGCAGCGTCAGCGGAAAGGTGAGAAGCTTGACGATGAAGGTAAAGGCGATGATCGCAAAGCCCCAGTGATAGGGAATGTTCATCCCGGCCAAAAAAGCGTCAATGGCAATCAAAATATTGGCAAGCGGCCAGACCACAAACTGCTGCCACGGCCCTTCCGGCGCAACGGTGGTGACGTCTACTCCTTCATGCGAGACGCCACAGCCGCTCAACGCCAACATGGCCAGCAGTAGAACGGCCAGTAGTATCCAGTTACGTCGCTTCACGCAAATTTTCTCCTTGCCAAAATCCAACTTCCATCCCTATGTCGGCGCTGTTTATGCGCTGTTTGTGCGTTGTCCGGTGCGCTAGGGCACAGGGTCAAAGCCGCCCTTGTTAAAGGGATTACAGCGCAATATTCGTCGAAACCCCATCCAACCGCCGCGCGCCACACCATATTTCTCGACCGCATCATAGGTGTATTGAGAACAAGTTGGGTAAAAACGGCAGTTGCTGCCCAAGCCTGGCGAAATATAGCGTTGGTAGAAGCGGATAATCCGCAAAACGACGCTACGCATATTCCCCCTTCTTTCCGGTGCCCGTCTCTCCAGAGGATGTCACCGCGACGCCACTCGGCGTCCAAGCTTCGCCGGCTGCTTCGGCCTCCAGTAACAACTGCGCCCGCCGAAGAAGGCGGGCGCAGGCGGTTTCCAACTGGTGATACTCCGCACTGCGAATCGGCTTGCGAGCGATCAAGATTATATCCCAACCCGGCCGGATCGACACCATGTGCAGACGAACGATTTCCCGCAGCCGGCGCTTGATGCGGTTGCGCATCACAGCATTGCCGATCCGGCTGTTTACTGCAAAGCCAAAACGGGTATAAGGCAGATCGTTGCCAAGCGCACACAAGACAAGCATCTCACTTGCAAACGAGCGTCCCCGCCGGCGGATTTCTCGGAACCGCCGGTCTTCGCGTACCCGGAAACGGCGCTTCACCTTGTGTTTCTCACCAGAGCAGTTCTACTGCACTGACTTGCGAATGGTCAACTGCACCGTCAAGCGCTCGCGACCCTTTTGGCGGCGGCGCTTCAACACATTGCGCCCGCCTGGCGTTGCCATACGCGAGCGAAAGCCGTGTGTCCTGAGGCGCTTGCGAACTTTGGGCTGCCAAGTGCGTTTCGTAGCCATGACTCTCTCACTCCTTATGCACCTTGGTGGTGCCTACTGTATTTGCGTATCGGGTGATGCACCGGCCGGTTCCGGCTTATCAAAAACCGCAAACACAACTGCCGGGGCGGACACCATCAATTCAAGTTGCGAACCCGAACGATTCTCAAAGCGATAGTATACCGTCGCTGCTTTGTGGCTGTCAAATTATCCGCCTCTCAGCGGCATCCCACTTGTGCATCCACCATCATCGTCTTCTCTTTGACATCTTTTCCGTTCGTGTTACGATCCTCTCAATATTTTATTCTGCTGTTGGCCGGCTTGCCGCGGCCAATGTCTTTCTTTTGTCAACTCCCAATTTGAGGAGGGAAATTGTATGATTCGCAAGGCTTTTGAACATGGCGCCGGCGTACTGCGCCT
>JBBRBX010000173.1:0-8490 GCA_038205395.1 Caldilineales bacterium | reverse complement strand
GAGCTGCACCTTGGCCCGCTCCTGGGGGAACTCCGCGTCGATCTGGCGCAGGAGGATGGCGAAGAGGGTCTGCGGCTGGTGGCGGCAGAGCCAGAGGGAGAAGCGGCCCAGCGTGCTGTGGTCGGGGGTTCGCCTGCGCCCACTGCTGCGCCTGCGCCGCTTCGGCCAGGTAGCTTTGCAGCAGCGTCATGGCAGCTTCGCCAAAATTGGCTGTCGAAAAAGGGGTGGGTTGTGCTATACTGGTGTGCATAGGCGGCGGCGTGAAAGTTATCTGTACGATAACGCCTTTGTCGGTCGCTTCACCGCCTAGGGTATCTCGCTCTGCACCACCTTACAACATTCTGCGACACGCTCTGGCAGGGCATTGAAACGTACCGTAGACATGCCTATTGAACTTTGCTAAAATTTTACTATGAATAAGACAACAACCTTTTTAATGTTTGTAGGAGAGCAGTATGGCAAAGCTGAGGAGGCAATGAAGTTTTACACCTCGCTTTTCAAAAACTCAGAAATAAAAAGCATTGAACGTTGGGGTAAAGATGAACCAGGTGGGAACGAAGGGCTAGTGAAACGAGCAACATTCAACATAGATGGTCAAGAATACATGGTGTCAGAAAACCCCATGGATCATAAGTTCGCGTTTACACCAGCAACATCAATCTTCGTCGAATGTGATACTGAAGATGAACTAGCATTGCTCTTTAAAGAACTTTCTGAAGGTGGTAATGTTATGATGCCTCTTGATAATTATGGCTTCAGCAAAAAATTCGGATGGATTTCTGATAAATACGGTCTATCATGGCAACTTAACTTAGCGAAATAAATTCTCGACTCTATCTCTCGGTTCTTAGATGCACTTACTAAGTCGCAGAATGATTGTAAGGTGAGGTTCCGCCGCCGTGAGGCGGTTTTTTTGTGGGGGCGGGCGGTGGGTATCCAGGGTCAGGTAACGCTGCCGGAAGGGTTCGCGCAGGCGGTGCACTTGACGCCAACCGAAGTGGAAACGCAAATCCGGCTGATGGCTGCCCTCAACATGTTTGGATTGGGGTGGCGGCCCCATTCTCTCCTTGTTCGGCGCCCGCTCGGTTGGCTGACCCGTAAGGGGATGCGCCGAGGCTGGCGGGATGGGCGGCGACAGGATGTGCCAGGCTCAGTCCACCGCATTCGGCGCAGCCAGGCCGGCGGGGTCTGAGCGAGGCACGGTTGCGCGGACAGGCATCCCTCTTTTGCCCAACCGTTTGTGAAGGTTTACACTAAGGCGGTCACATTGGAATCCTTCTTCCATTCAGGAGAATCGCATCCTATGCTGCTGCACATGGGGTCTTTCTTGGTTCGCCGCCGGCTGTGGGTGGCGGGCCTGCTCTGCCTGCTGCCTTTTGCCACCGCCGCCGCCTATGCGCCTGTGCCGCTGCTGGTGGCGGATCTCAACCCTTCCGGCAGTTCTTACCCGGATTATGTGACGGCTGTGGGCGATCAGGTCTATTTCTACGCCAGCAGCGGCCAGACCCGGCAGTTCTTTGTCTCGGACGGCAGCACGATCACCCAGTTGACCGCGCTGCCGGATGGGGTGGGCCATCCTTATCCGGAAGAGACTGAGCCGTTTATCGTCGCCGCCGACGCTGAAGCAGGCGGCGCCGTCTACTTTAGCGTCGACGCCGACGACAACCTCTATGTGGACCAGCTCTGGCGCACGGACGGCACGCCGGGCGGCACGCGGCTGGTCAAAGACTTTGGCGGCCCCTTCTACGGCATCTACACCAGCGGGACGGATGTCTACACCGTCGGCCTGGACGGCGGCGAGGCTGGGGCTTGTGGCGCGGCGGCGCTTGTCCCAGAGGGGGCAGCGGCAGGCGGGCTGCAGTCGGCCGGTCTGCCCACACGCTGAGGGGCTTGCCATAGCGCATAATCACGATGTCGTACAACGGTCTAGCCCACAGCACAGCGCGTGCCGATTGCTTTTTGTTTGCTTATTTGCTCTGCCGGATCACACGGCGGCGGCTTAACGGTCAGAAGAGAGCGTTACCATCTCTTTTAGCTCGTTGCAGTGTGTATACGGCAAGTGCTGCTCATGCTGCAGGCGGCCAACGATGATGCCGGGAGCAATGCCTTGCTGGACGGCAAAGGTGCGAATGCTTTCTTTGCTGATGTGCGGCCGCTGCGCCTGGACAAAGCCGCGCAGGGCGGCCTGCGGAATAAGCAACTCGGCGGCAAAGGCGTCCGCCGCTTTTTCTTTCGCCGCCTTTTTAGCGGCGGCGGCGGCCGGCGCTGCCCCATTTTCCTGTTCAAGCACGGTGTCGCCTGCGTCCAGAAATACATCCCGCTTGCCATGCAGGAGGATGTGGCCCGCTTCGTGAAAAAACGAAAACCAGAAATGATCATCGGTGCGATAGCGCAGGCTGAGCAGCAGCATCGCTTTCGTAGGCGATAGCCAGAGCGTGGCCCCGCCGGCGCGGCTCTTGCTGAGCGCCGGCACAACCACCACGGCAACGCCGGCCGCGGCACAGAGACGCTGCACATCAGGAAGAACCTGATCGACAGGGTGAACAGTTAAGGCGCGCACTCGCTGCAGCGCTTGTTTAAACTGTGCGGCGGCATAGGGTGCACACGCAACGGTCTGCGCCTCCAACTCTCCCTGGCGCAGCCAGGCGGCTGTGTCCCCCTCTGCACTGATGCAGGCCAGTGTGTGGCGGAGGAGCATCGCACGGCTTTGGCGATTGTGAGCGGTTAGGTTTCTTTGCACCGCCTGACAAAAATTCAGAAACCCGTCACGCTGCAAGCGTGACCTACATGCCGGCCCGCACACTTTGTACTCTTGTCTATGTCTTTCTTCCTAGTCTCTTTCTATTCTCAACCGCTGCAACCTGGGGCATGCTGGTTGTGCACCCGTCCGGCAGGGAAGGAAGCGACAGGCGGGCGCAAGCCGAAGGGCGACAACGGGGGGTTCAGGCTACACAGTTCAGGCCAGGGGCGAAAAACGTTGCAGAAGATACCGGATAGTTTGCAGGAAGCGTCAATCCTACGCGCGGACGGCACGGCGGGCCAGGTGATTACCACCACGGACGATGACGGAGAGCTGCTGCTGATCGTTCGCTTTGCGGATGGCCAGTGGATGGCCGTGCCGCCACAGTCGCTGTCTGAACAGGAAGAGGGCGTCTATCACCTGGCGCCGGCGCTCTTCTCAGCGGCAGAGGGGGATGACCTGGTGATCCCGCTGGCGGCGGAAGAGGCGGTCGTGCGCACCGAGCAGTTTGCGCGCGGCGTTGTGCGGATCCACAAACGCGTCGAGACACGCGAGGAGACGGTGGATGCTGACCTGGTGACCGAAACGGCCACGGTCGAACGCATCGCGGTCAACCGCCTGGTCAAAGGGGCGGCCCCGCAGATACGGGAAGAGAACGACGTGCTCATCGTGCCTGTGCTCGAGGAAGTGCTGGTGGTCGAGAAGCGCCTGCTCCTGCGCGAAGAGGTGCACATTACGAAACAGCGGACCGCCGCCAACGCCCCGCAGACCGTGACGCTGCGCCGCGAGGTGGTGGAGGTGGAGCGGACTACGCCGGATGAGCCGGGGGAAGCCGTGCGCCGACCACCGCAGAACGTAACGCCGGAAAACCCAGAAGCCCCAACGGCTGCAGGTCTTGCGAATGATGAAGGTAATAACAGGTAATAACAGAATTCACTTTGAAGGGAGAATCACAAATGCGTACCGTAATCGGCTTGTTTGATGACCACAGTGAAGCCTTGAGCGCCTATAAGGCGCTGAAGCAAAACGGCTTTGCCGAATCGGATATGGACATTCTGACTGAGGATGACCGCAGCGACGAACCCAAGCTGGCGCGCATCCGCCAGTATGTCCCTGAACCCGATTCCACGATCTATCTGGAAGGGGTGCGGATGGGCGGCACTCTGCTCACCGTGCGGGCCAAGGATGAGGGCGTGCAGCAGGCGACGCAGCTGATGTCCGGCTACAACATGGTCAACATCCACGAGCGCGCCGGCTCCTGGCGTGCGGATAATGCAGATCTGCCCGAAATGAGCAGTGCGGACAACAACCGCAATGTGCTTGAGGTGATTGAAGAGAATGTTGAGATCGGCAAAGAGACGGTCGAAACCGGGCGCATGCGTGTCTATACCGTCGTCTCGGAAGAGCCGGTGGATGAAGATGTGACGCTGCGGGAGGAGACTATCCGTGTGGAGCGCCGCCCGGTGGATCGCGCAGTGACCGCCGACCCGACGCTGTTCCAAGAGAAGTCGATCGAGGTGGTTGAACACGGCGAAGTGGCGCAGGTGGATAAGGTTGCGCGCGTGGTGGAAGAGGTCGTGGTCGGCAAGGATGTCAGCGAACGGGTGGAGACGGTGCATGACACCGTGCGCCACCAGGATGTAAAAGTGGAAGAGGTCAAGGGCAGCGGTGTCACCGGCACGCGCGATTTTGCCGCCTATGACAACGACTTCCGCAGCTATTACACCACCAACTGGGCCAACAGCGGGATGACGTATGCGCAGTATGGCCCCAGCCTGCGCTATGGCTATGACCTGGCCGGCAGCGATGCCTACCGCAACAAGCGCTGGTCCGACGTGGAAGTGAACGCACGCCATGACTGGGAGTCGCGCCATCCCGAAACCACCTGGGACAAGGTCAAAGATTCCGTGCAGTATTCATGGGAAAAGGTGACGGGTCAGCGGTAGCCCGGCGCCTGCGTAGTGACAACTTCAACACAGAGAAACACAGAGAAACACAGAGAAAAGGAAGAGACAGATGAACAATATTGCTATGATGGCCAATCCGCCGGAATCGGGCGCGAAAAAGGTGGGGAGCTATGACATCCCCGACGAACGCGGCAAGGGCGGCAAGGGCGCGCCGCCGCCGCCGCCCAAACGCAGCAGCGGGATGAACTGGCTTTGGTGGCTGCTGGGGCTGATCGTGCTGTTGGCGCTGCTGGCGTGGGCGTTCCAATCCTGCCAGCCTGCCGCCGCCCCCGCCGTTGTGCCGACTGCCACGGCGACTGTCGCTGTAGTGGATGGCGCCGTGGCCGGCGACAACACGGTCGTCTGCACGGCCTTTACGGATTATGATGGGGCGATGGGGGAGCCGCTGGTGATCACCGCCGACACGCCCACTGCTGATGTGATCAGCTATAACGACCGGCTGCAGGCGGCCGGCACGGCACTGACAAGCGCCGGCGCAGCGATTCCGGATGCGGACTTCACCGCCTTCACCGGTGGGCTGGCTGCCTTCGGCACTTCCGTGGGCGCCCTGACGGGGGATGCCGTCGGTGACGCCGCGGACGGTCTGAACAAGGCGTTTACGGGCGTCAACGACGCCTATGGCGGTCTGCGCACCGCCGCTGCCTGCCCGTAAGGGTTCTCGGCAGCAGCCAGGCCGGAATCGGCCTGGCTGCTGCCCATCTTCCTCAGGCTTCAACCCTCACCGGCGCCACCACGACCCGCCCTTGCTCGTCCAGCCGGCACAGCTGCGGGGTGGGGCGATTGGGGAGCCAGAGCCAGGCGCGCTGCAGGTGCGCGGGGCGCGGGGCGCTGAAGGTCGGGGGCGCCGCACGCCAGGGCGCCAGCGCCGCCAGCACACGCGGGCCAAACAAGGCATCCCGCTCCCACCCCGGCATCGCCAGCAGCCGGCAGATTTCCTCCAGCACCAGCAGCACCTCGCGCGCCGCCGGATCGTCCAAGTCACGCGCATAGGTCTGCACAATCGCCGCCAGCGCCGCTTTCTGCGCCTGCCCCACATAGCGCACCGGCAGATAGCGCGAGGGACGACCACCGGCGCGGCCTGGCTCTTCTTTCTCTTGCACCCGCGCCTTCTCTTGCACCCACTTTTTCCCTTGCATCGGGGTTCCTTCTCTCTCTTTCTTCTGCATCCGTTTCCACTCTCGATGCGTCAGTCCACCGGCGCAGGCGCGTGCGCCAGCCCGCGCTGCACCCAGGCGCGCACCAGGTCGGGGTCGGGCAGCGAATTGACATCGTGCAGCAGGGGCCGCCAGCGCCGCGCCCGCGGCAGCGCGTGCAGCCACCAGCCCGCCGCCTGGTCGCCTGCCCCGTTGGCGTCGACATCAAAGGCCACCAGCACACAGGGCGCCTGCGCCAGCGCCGCCACCCAGCGCGCCCGCCGCCCGCCGCCGGTTGAACCGGTCGCCACCGCCGCCACCAGGTCGCCGCACGCCTGCGCCACCGTCAGCGCATCCAGCTCCCCCTCCACCAGCACAACTGGTTTGCGCGTGCCCTTGTCTCCCTTTTCCAGCGCCCCCGCGTTGTAGAGGCCGTTGGCAAAGCCCGGCGGGCCGATATACTTGGCCTGTCCCGCCGCGATCTGCGCCCGGCTCAGCGGGCGGCGCAGGTTGAAGCGCCACAGCTTTCCCTCCACCCACCAGGGCAGGCTGATCCCGCGCGGGAGCCGGTGCTGGGTCCCGCCGCCCCGCCCGCCCCACCTGTCCGGCGCGCTGTGCTCCTGCGGCGGCAGCCCCCACAAAGCGCGCGTCTCGCGCACATCGTGCGGGTTGTAGCCGACGTCGTGCGCACGCAGGACGGCTTCCTCCAGCCCGCGGCGCTGCAGATAGGTGCGGGCGCGTGCGCCCGGCGGCTGCCACAGCAGCGCCGCACAGCGCGCCGCCCACTCGGCCCCGCGCGCCTGCCACAGGGGATTCGGCCCCTCCGGCTCCTCCATCGTTCCCGTCTCCATCTTTCCCGTCTCCAGCGTTCCCCCCGCCACCACTGGGCGCCTGCCGCCGCCTGCCGTAGCCAGCCCCAGCCGGGCGCACGCTTCGCGGTAGCCGACCCCGTCGCGCCGGCGCAGATAGTCGATGGCGTCGCCGCCCACATCGCAGCCGCTGCGTCCGGCCTTGGCCCCCAGACAGGCCCAGCGCTCGATCTGCGGCCAGACCTTGAAGCGGTCTACGCCGCGGCGGCAGAGCGGGCAGGGGCCGGCATATTCGCCGCCTTCGCGCGCACAGGTGCGGCGCAGGGAGGTGTCACGCCCGATCAAGGCCAGGAGATCGACCCGCACCATGCTTGCCTCCGTGTTTCCCGGCATGTTTACCGATGTGGAGATGCGCCGCCCGCCGGCGCATCATGGAAGTTAACGATTGAGTCCGACAATTGGCGGCGTCACGGGTGGACCACCCCCGCCGGTGAATCAATTCACCGGCTACCTCATGCGAAACCGGTTAAAACCGGTTGCCACAGGAGACGTTTCGCCCTGTGGCAACCCACCTTGGTGGGTTTCGCATTTTGCTAGCCACCGATTTGAATCGGTGGCGGTCGCCGCGCACGAACGTTGCCAATTGCCGAATTAAATTTTTAACATTCATGATTCACCGGCGGGCCGGCGGACAAACGGCGTGGCCAATGGCGGCGGCAGGCGATCTGCCGCCGCGCCGCTTGCGCTTGCCTGGCCATGCTGCTGCTTGCTCGCCAGTTGTCGTTGTAGCTGTTTCTGCGATTTCCGCACTGTTTAGAACCTTTGCAACCGTTACAACCGCTACAACCGGCGCAACTTCTGCAACCGCAACCACTTCGGTTTCTGCGCTGGTTGTCGTTGTAGTTGTCGTCGCTGCTGCGATTTCCGCAGCGTTTACAACCGCCGCAACCGCCGCAACCGCTGCAACCGCTGCAACCGCCTGCTCCTGCTCGGCATCGGGCAGGCTGTAGATGAAGCCGCGCGGCCCCTGCCCGCACTGCAAGGCGCCGCGCCCGCACAGGTTCTGCAGCCGGTGGTAGAGGTTGCTCTTGTTCAACCCCAGCCGCACCGTCAGCTCGCCCAGGCTGGCGCAGCCCAAGGCCGCCACGGCGTCGATCGCCTCCTGCTCGCGCAGGGTGAAGTGCGCTGCTGCCCCCTGCCTGCCGGCTGCCGCGCCCTGCCTGCCGCTCGCTTCCGGCTTCGCCTGCCAGCGGAAGTGGGCGGCGTCCCACTGCAGCGCCAGCTCCCGGTCGCTGAAGTCGCGGCCCACCAGCTTGAGCGTCGCCTCATCCTCGTTGTGCCGCCGGTAGAGACCGAGCGCACAGTCCACCACGCCACCCTTGGCCGTGCTGCCCAGGATGTCGTCGATGGGGTCGGTGTCGAGCGCAAAGCGGGCCGACTTGCGGTGGTGGTCCACCAGCAGCAGCGCAGCCTTGTGGTCGACCGCCATCCGCTGCAGCACCGCCAGCAGGCGCGTCATCTCCACCGGGTCCATCTGGTCCAGCCGCCCGGCGGCGCGGCTGAGGGTGTCCACGATCACCAGCTTGTAGCCTTTGTCGAAGGCATTGCGCAGGTCGCTCAGCCCCTGCTCGTTGAAGGGCGACCACTCGGTGTGGAAGTCGGCGTCGCCATGCCGCACCACATCCAGGGTGCAGCGGCCGTCCGGCCCCAGCGTCTGCTTCTTGAGCCGGTCGGAGAGGCGGAACTCGGTGTCCTCCAGCGCCAGGTAGAGCACCTTGCCCTGCGGCACGCGCACGCCCAGCAGCTCGCCGCCGCTGTCCACCGCCACCGCCAGCTGGAGC
>JBBRBX010000172.1:0-8675 GCA_038205395.1 Caldilineales bacterium | reverse complement strand
CCATCAGCCGCGGTGACGGGTGCGCCGACCCAACCGGCAATATCGAGCGCCGGGTGGCCGCCCCAGTAGCCTTGGCTGACATAGCCGGCTGTGGGCCAGCTAAAGTCGCCTGAGCCTTGGGGCGCATTGTCGGGCGCGGCGACCGCATAGGCGGCGCTGCCGGCATCGGCGCTGGCCACGGCAAAGGCGCGTGTGCCGCCAGGGATCACCAGTTCTCTGCCGACCGACAAGGTGGTAGCCGAACCGTCGAGGCCATTCCCGGTATAATCAACGATCGTTTGCATTGGGACATTATATTCGTCCGCCAGGTCGGAAAGGGTTTCATCCGGCTTGACCACATGCAGCACACCGTCCACCGGCAGGATGCGCAAATCATCGCCGATGCTGAGGCGGTCAGGGTTCTGCTCAATGATGCTGTTGGACCACATGAGCGTTTCAGGCTGCAGGCCAAACTTTTGCGCAATCCCCAGCACCGTATCGCCGCCCTTGACCGTATAGTAGGCAATATCCTGGCGTGGAGCTTCCTGCTGCACTTTGCGGTCGACAAAAGAAAAAACGGGGCTGCGCCGCAAAGATGCACTGTCAAACAGGCCGGCATCCCCTGCGGTCATGGCCACCACCTGGCCGTCTGCCCCCATCACAGGCTGCGGCGTCGGCTGGAGAGAAAGCTCCCACTCCGGAATTTTGACCTGGCTGAGGATCAAGATGACGGCTGCAATAAGCAGCACCGAAAGATGGCCGGCGATGCGCAGCGGAGTGACCTGGTCGGCAAGCGTTTGCTGCACCTGCTGCTGCGTGCGCCGCAGCGTCTGCGTCAGCGCGTCAGGGGCGGCGCTCAGGCCAATCGCCGGCAAGCCTGCGAAGGCGGAACGCGCCGCCAAAGCGCCGGGTGGCGGAACACGCAAACCTTCTTGGTCTACAGAAGAATTGGTTTCAGCAGGGAAAGAAACTTGTTTGGTAGGAAAGAAAGAAGAACTTTGACCGGACTTGACCGATCTATCTCGTCCCGAGCCTGCCATACGGTTCGGCTCAGAACCCGCCTCAGTAATCATATGCGCTGCATCTCCGTCAATCTGGTTTGGGGGCTAAACCGTATTTGGTTGCGCTGCGAAGTCCAGAAGCACAGTAGAACACAGGGCTTTTGTTTAAGTGCCATTCGATGATTCTAGCACGGGGGAAACGCTTTGACAATCCCATTCGCTTGATGCTGGCAAGAAAAAGAGACGATCTTGCCGCTGCGTGCAAAGATCGTCTCTCAATCGTAGGCTTTGCGTAGGTCAAAGCGCTTGAAATCCTGCCTGACTTACCGCTACAGGCAAACCGTTAGCGCTTCGTGAGCGTTTCCAGAAATTCACGGTTATCACGGGTGCGGCTCATGCGCTCGATGATGGGCAAGATGGCCTCGCTGCCGCCGCCCATGGCATCGATCATCCGGCGCAAGGTGTAAACCTTGGAAAGACTTTCCGCATCCATGAGCTTTTCCTCAGCACGGGTGCCGCTGCGCTCGATATCGAACGCCGGGAAAATGCGCCGTTCAGCCAGTTTGCGGCTGAGATGCAGTTCCATATTGCCGGTGCCTTTGAACTCTTCATAGATGACATCATCCATACGACTGCCGGTGTCGACCAGGCAGGTGGCGATGATCGTGAGGCTGCCGCCTTCTTCAATATTGCGCGCGGCGCCGAAAAAATGTTTGGGCGGATAGAGCGCGGCGGGGTCCATACCACCGGAGAGCGTACGGCCCGAAGGCGGTACAGTCAAGTTATAGGCGCGGGCGAGACGGGTGATGCTGTCCAGGAGAATGACCACATCTCTGCGTCCTTCCACCAGCCGCTTGGCCCGTTCGAGCGCCATTTCCGCCACACGCACATGGTTTTGCACTGGCTCATCAAATGTGCTGCTGACGACCTCCGCCTCGACCGAGCGGTCCATGTCCGTGACCTCTTCGGGGCGCTCACCGATGAGAACAACCATCAGGTGAATTTCGCGGAAATTGGTGGAAATGCCATTGGCAATGCGCTTGAGCACTGTCGTCTTGCCGGCCTTCGGCGGGCTGACAATCAACCCGCGCTGGCCACGACCGATCGGAGAGAGCAGATCGATCATGCGCGTCGAGATCACATTGGGGCGGCTCTCCAGCAGCATCTGCTCATTGGGGAAGATGGGGGTCAACTTCTCAAAATTCGGCCGCTTTTTCGCCTCTTCCGGGTCCAGACCATTGACCGCTTCGACTTTGAGCAGGCCGTGATACTTCTCCGTGTCTTTGGGCGGGCGCACCTGGCCGATAACCAGATCACCGGTGCGCAGACCAAAGCGGCGAATCTGGC
The DNA here is from genome assembly GCA_038205395.1 of Caldilineales bacterium. Lineage (GTDB taxonomy): Bacteria > Chloroflexota > Anaerolineae > Caldilineales > Caldilineaceae > Fredericiella. The sequence goes on along the minus strand of JBBRBX010000172.1, from coordinate 6,348 downwards.
TTTGGGAAACGTACACATCCTCCGGCCCAGGCAGGAGATGATCGCTGCGCAGAAAGCCGATATTGTCCTGTACGATTTCCAGGATGCCGCCGCCAAAAATGTAGCCTTGCTTTTCGGCATTGGCGCGCAGCAGCCGCATTACCAGGTCATACTTTTTGAGGCGCGTATAGCCGGTGACATCAGCAGTACGCGCCAGATCTCGCAGATCATCCAGGTTGAGCGCTTCGAGTTGCGAGATTGTCATCTGTTCCAAGGGCAGGACAGTGGTATTGGACATACGACTTTTCCTTAGCTTTCTAGTGGGAGGGGCGAAAACGCCCACGTCGATTCAAGTAGATGATTAAAATTGCTGCCTGCCCGCACAATCAACCGGGCAGTGGTTCAGCGAAACGCCGTCGGTGTCGCAACCTGGCACAAGCGAGGCTGGCAGCGGCGGCTGCGTGTTGCTCAACGTTCGGTTCTTCCCTTAAAAGGAAGGGCAAACGCTTTTATTCGATGGGAATGGTGCAAAGATTTCCTTGCGGACGGTTTTTATGGGCAATAGTTGGGAACGCGCGCTTGGGGGGGTCAGCCGAATCAAAAAAAGCTTAAACAGCCCCGATTCAGGTGAATTATAGCAGGAGAAAAAGCATCCGTCAACTCATTTGGACACAAAAAATTGAAATTGGAGCTTGCGCAAGTCGTCGGGCGGAAGGAGGTGGCGCATAAGCCGCTCCCTTCCGCCCGGTATTTGAGTGCAGATGGACAACCAATGGCCATCCGGCTTTGCTTACCACTCCCAGATGCCGCCAATTGCCTTCAGCTCTTCACTGTCTACAATGCGAATCCGGCGGTATCCAAGCTCGACAATCCCCTGCCGCTTGAAATCACGCAGAATGGCGCTGACCGTCTCTCGATAAGTGCCGAGGCGGTCGGCCAGAGCCTGATGGCTCACACCTTTGATGACGCCGGAGGTATCCTCATCCAAATCAACCAGCAAAGTGGCTAGCCGTTCCGGCAATTTTTTGTAGGCCACATCCTCCAGGCTGTTTTCAACCTGCAGCAGGCGCAGACCATAGGTCTGGAGCAGCCCCCAGCCCAAAATAGGATACTGCATCGTCATATTGCGAGCTTCGCCGGCGGGAATGACCCAGACGGCGACATCATCCACCGCTTCGGCAAACACGTTGGTGTCGCCCGCAAAATCCAGCGCCCCTTCCCCAAAGATGGCGCCTGGCTCCAGGGTGGCAATCACCAGGCGGCGGCCTTCATTGTTGGTGCAAACCAGATTCACTTTACCGCTCATCAGTACATACATATGGTCGGCCAACGCATCGGGTGCGGCGATCAGCACGCCCCGCTCGAAACGCTGTGTCGTAATACTCTTATCAAAAGCCGGGTCCTCCGCACGCAAAGTGGTAAGTGCCTGGCGGACACCGGATAGCCGAGGATTGTTGCCAGCGAATACTGCAGGAGCGGCAGCGGCGGAGATGCCGAATACAGTTTGCTGCTCTCGTGTGTTGGCTTTCATTAGAATACCTTGCCTCTCAAAACGAATGCTCTAGAATAGAGACGTGTCTGCCAATTCCTGGTAACGGGCAATTCCTGGTAACGGGCAATTCCTGGTAATGGGAATTCAGCAGTATGTATTGATTGAATCTACCATGCTTATCGTGCTGCTTTGTATCTATCCGTACCTATTTCTGATACACACATTCTATATACAAAACCTGTACATAAAACATTTAGGCGCTTTACAGCAATTTTTCTGCCCTCTAAACCAGTACAAAACCTATACATTTATTTAACCACAATGTGACAGATTTGTCTAGCCCCCAAAATGATTAATATTTTCTCATCATTGGCGGCGGCGGCAGTAAGCCGTTGAGGCACGTCGCTAGGTGATCTCTAGTCCACTATACTAGAGAAATCTTAACGCCAGATTGATTTTATATTGGCGTTTTGTTTGAGTTTGAACTTTCTCAGCGGCAAAAGCGGCAAAGGCGACCGGCAAGCCAGAAAAAAGAAGGAGAGTGATTTTGCCCAATGTTTGCACAGGGCAGCAGCCGGCATACGGCTGCGCTTATGCCTGCAGATGCAGCCAGGCAAGCAGCGCTTGCCAGCTTGCCAGGGAGTGCGGCAAAAGAGCAGCCTCTTCCAGCGGGGTGAAGGCGAAGGTGGCAAGCAAGTGCGCCCGAGAGGCGGAGAGCAGGCGAGGCGCCAGCTGCATGGCTATGCTGCGCTGGGAAGCCGCCAGGCCGGCCAGTTCGTGGGCAGCGGCAACACCGGAGAGCGTGAGTTCCCGATCTTCATCGTAGGCAGCTTCACTGGGACGGAACAGACGGCGCAGTGTCCCTTCGCTGACACGCTGCAGCGATTGGGCAAAAATATCGACCACAATTGGGCTGTCCGTTTTGGCCGCCAGGCCGGCGGAGCGGCTGAAACAAAAGTCGCCGGCCAGCACAGTGCTGCCCAGCAGCGAGCGATCCAGCTTGGGCTGCACCTCCGAAGTGAGAAGCTGGATGTGAACGGCTAAGGCCAGGCGCAGCATTTCAATGGCGGCGCCCAAATAAATACGCCGCCGATCCATATCGTCCCTCAACTGCGGATAGCCGGCGGTGAGCACAAAAGCAGCACGCACAAGCGGGGTGCTGCGCCGCCACTGGCTCTGCACAAGTTGGGCAAAGGGAGCTTGCAGGTCGGATAAACCGGCTTGAACGGCATACTCTACTTGCTGCAGCTCGGCAATAAGTTCAGACGCAAGAGCGACGGGTTGGTTCGGTTGGCTCTCCATAAGTAGCTCGTTTCGACTAGATTCGACTAGATTCGACTAGGAATGGTGGCTAGGCTGACCAGCCATTGCCGCGCGTGCGCTCGGTGAGCAGATCGCCGACACTTTCCACCGCTTCCAGGGCAGTGGCGCCGATAAAAACACCGGCAATGTTGCTGCGCAAAGCGGGGTGGTTGTTGAACGCACGGCCACCATAACCCACCATCGGACGGGGCGGCTCAATGCTGACCAGCCGCTCGCACAGCTGCTGCAGAGCAGCGGCCGAATCCAGGCCGGACGCGCTGAAAAGAAGCAAAGCCGGCTTCTGCGCCACCGTTTCAGCGATCATATCGTCTTGCGGCAAATCCTGTCCTAAATAACGAACCTTATAGCCGGAGCGGCGCAGATAGATGCAAAGCAGCAGCACGCCCATCTCGTGCTTTTCGCCCGGTGCGCAGCCTACCCACACCAGCGGACCGCTGAAGCCGTTGGGGACAACCCGCAGGATCGCCCCCAGGCGCTGGAGCAAATAATTGGTGGCGAAATGCTCACGCGTGATGCTTAGCTCGCCGCGATGCCAGCGTTCGCCGATCTCCACCATCGTCGGTGCGATAATATGTTCGCCGACATGCTCGACGGGGTAAAGAGAAAAGGCGCTGCCCAGCGTCTCTTCAGCCGCCTGCTCATCATAAGCAATCAGCGCTTTCAGCAGACTGGCGGAAAGGGTGGAGAAATTTTGCACATCTAAATGCGAAGGCGCCACGGCGTGCACAGCCTCTGCACGACCGCTGGGGTTCGGCAAGGCCACAGCCTTGCCGTCGTCGCTCTCCTCAGACAGCGTTTGCAGCCAGGCAACCGCCTGGCTGATGGCCATGCCGGCCTCTACCTGGGTTTTCAGCCAGCGAATAATGGCAACATCCCGATCCGAATAGAGGCGATAGCCGCTCTCAGAGCGCTGGGGGCTGCACATATTGTAGCGCCGTTCCCAGGCGCGCAGGGTGCTGGGGCTGATATTGGTTGCTTGGACAACAGCTTTGATATTATAGAGCGGTGTCGTGGCAAAATCGCTAAGTTGAATCTCCTGTCCTGCATTGGCCACTCTTCACCCCCTATTGCTTGCACGTCCATGGGATTGCGCTTAGGCGCGTCCAATATCTGTCTCATGCTGGTGCAAATCTTGCACAGTATGCCTCCATCTTAGCACAGGCGGCTACGCCAATCAACATCAAAACAAATCAAAGTCCACCTATGCAATCAGCTAGGCATCCAGTTCTTGGCGCCACAGCGTCTCCACCAGGTTTTCGATCCCCTCCTTGAGGTGGCGGCGATAGGTGCTGAAAGGCAGGTCAAGCATTTCCGCAGCCACTTCCTGGGTGGGGGCGGGCTGGAGATAGGTGTGGTAGAGCGCGCGATGCAGCTTGCGCTGGCGAGGCGAAGACTGGAGCAGTTCGATCGCCGCCAAGATCAGTTCTTGCAGCACACCGGCACACGCCGCGGCGGAAGCATCTGCGCCGGCGTGGCTGTCGACGAGCCGCGAGCGAACCAGCGGGTTTGCCTGGAGCGCGTCGGCGCGCCCCAGGTGGCGCAGCGCCTCCCGCACAGCCTGCGCAAATTCAGGCTGGCTGAGAAACAGAATGGATGGGCCGGCCGCAGACGGGGGCGGAGGCAGTGCGGTTTCCGCGCTGTAGGCAATTTCGCGGTCCGCCATCAACTGCAGCCACGCCGCCGGCGGGCGCAGCCGCCAGTCGTGATAAAAGAGGCCGTAGCGCCGCTCGCCCAGCGTAAAGTCCAGTTCGGGAACTCGATTGATGTCGGCATAGGTGAGCACATCGCGGTAAAAGTCCGGCTCCGCACAGACCAGAAAGCTGTAAGCAAGATTGGGCGTGACCAGATAATATTGAAGCATATTGAGGAACAGGCGGCTTTGCGTGGTGGAAATCGCCTGGTAACTCTTCTGATCCATCCAAAAGCGGTAAAACAGCACCTGCTCTCCGGGCCGCAGGGGGGCCTGCTGCCGGGCAAACGCCCACACGGCGGCGGCAGCGACATCTTGGGCAATATCAACCGGATCGATGTCTTGCAGGCGCAGGATGACGAGAAAGCCCACATGCCTTTGGAATTGGTCGCGCATGATCAGCACCGTATCCGGCTGCCGCTCGCACCAGAAGGCAGCTAAGCGCGCAGACTCCGTCCCTTCGTGCGTCTCCACCATCGCTACGATGGCGTCAACATCGCTGGGGCGCAAATGGTCGGTGTACAGGGCGTCATTCACCTGGAAGTCAAAAAAGGAGCGGACGATGGCGCTGTCGCGGTGGAGAAAGACCAGTTCGGCGAGAATGCGGCGCTGGTTAAAGCCGGTCGTCTGGCGCAGCCGCTCGTGATAAAACGTGCGCGCGCGGCGGTGCAGCTCCACATACCAGTCTGGGTTGCGCCAGTGCAGATCGGTCGCCATTGTTTCGCGCACAAGATCGTGCGGGAAGAGTCCATAGCGGCCGGCTTCCATAAAGGAAAGCGAGCGCAGCCACTCAAAGTAGACGCGTGCATCCTCCAGTTCCAGCATATCGGCCAGCAGCCCCTCGGTCATATAAAGCGCCAGGCAGGCGGCTTCCAGCGCAGCTTGATGCCGCGGGCTGGGCGCATCTTGGACCAGACGCTCCAACAGCGATTGGATCATGTCGGGGGCCGCCAGCGGTTCAAAATGGCGGCCGGGATGCTGGTCAAGCACGTCAGCCACCAGGGAGATGGCGAGCGGGTGGCCGTGTGTGAAGTCGACAATTCCGCTTCGTTCGGTGCGCGGCACGGTGCGCAGATCAAGATAGGCCATACTTTCATCGGGGGTGAGGTTGCGCAGAGGCACCACCTGCAGCAGGCTCTGCCAGCCGTGGTCGGCAGACCAGGCGCTGCTGGGCGCATTGCGACCCGCCATCACCGCTATGGTATTGGCCGGCATAGCTGGCAGAAAGGATTCACGCAGCCAACCTTCAAGCGGAGCCAACATCTCGCAGGTGTCGAGGAGCAGCACGCACTTATTGGGGCGAGCGTGCAGCAGGTCGATGGGGTTTTGCTGCGCATCGCCGCCCAGAGAGAGCGCCAGGCCGCTGGCAAAGGCGTCGGGAGTCGCTTCCACACTGCGCATGTCGAGATAGGCCGGATCGGCGCCCAGATCGCGCGCTTCATCGGCGAACTCGTGCAGCAGCGCCGTTTTGCCGATGCCGCCCGGCCCATACACATACATCACGCAGAAAGACGGCTCTTCGTTGGTTACGGCGGCATGCAGCAGCTCTTTTTGGGCGTTGCGCCCGACAAAAAAGCGGCGGCGCGCAGCATGTAAGCGATCAGCAATTCTAGTAGACAACCAACAACCTCATTTTCGGCAAATGGCGGCAAAGCCGGCTTCGGGTAAAAAACGACAATTGTATGGGATACTTTAGCGGATCAGCCGAAGATGTCAAGCGTCCGGCAGCCAACTTGAAGATCTAAAATGTGGTTTACTGCGGAGAGAGGGGCGGGGCGGCTGGCCCGCGGTCACTCCCCGCCAGAAAAAGCCAAAAAAAAAACATCTAGACCCCAACACAACCAACACCACCCCACCCCCACAG
>JBBRBX010000171.1:0-8766 GCA_038205395.1 Caldilineales bacterium | reverse complement strand
TGTTCACAGGTGCCCTTGGGAAGCTGCCAGCGGGTGCCGTGGCGCGTGGCGATCAAGGCCACCTCGCACACATCGCCGGCGATCCGCCGGTAGGCGACGCCGCCGGCGGAGTAATCGCAGCGCTGCCGGGGCCAGATCTGTTTTATTTCTTCCGTGATCTCCATCGTCGTTCGCTCGGTTGTTGTTTCCGGCATTTGCGCATGGACCCTGCTCAAAGTCCCCTGCTCAAAGCCACTTGCGTCGCCAAAAGAAGAAGAGCAAGCTGCCCGCCACGCTCAAAAAGACCAGCCAGACCATTGGGTAGCCCCAGCGCCAGTTTAGCTCCGGCATAAACTCGAAATTCATGCCGTAGATGCCGGCGATAAAGCTCAGTGGGATAAAGATGGACGACATGATCGTCAACAGCTTCATCACCTCATTCATGCGGTTGTTGACCAGCGCCAGGTGCGTCTCGATGGTGCTGCCGGCCAGGTCGCGCGTGCTCTCGGCCAGTGTGGCCAGGCGCGCCAGGTGGTCATACACATCGCGAAAGTAGATGCGTGCAGTGGCGGGCAGGACGCGATATTCGTTGGTGGCCAGCCGCCCCAGCAGTTCGCGCTGCGGCGCCAGAATCCGCTGCAGCCGCAGGGAGCTGCTCTTGGCCGTCAGCAGCCGGTTGAGCATTTCCCGTTCGTTGTCGTTGGACAAAAAGATGTCGTCGCCCAACCGTTCAAGCTGCTCCTCAAAGGCGTCGATCACCGGGATGAAGGCGTCGATCTGGCTGTCCAGCAGTTCGTAGAGCAGCATGGCCGGGCCGCGCGCCAGCCCATGCTCCCTGTGATGATCGGCATCCCAGGCCCGCTCGATCGAGCGGCGCGAGTGGTCGTGGATGGTGACCAGATAGTTGAGACCCAGAAAGACATCCACCTCCTCCGTGTCGATGTCCATCGGCTCTTCGCCCAGCCCGACCGTATGAAACACTAAGTAGAGATAGGCCCCGTAGTCATCGATTTTGGGCAGGTGAATATCGTTGATCGTGTCTTCGATGGCCAGCGGGTGAAAGTGAAAGGTCTGTTCCAGGATGAGCTGGTAATCGGCCATTTCCGGCGACTGCATGTCGATCCAGATGGCGCCCTGCTCGGCGTGCAAGAGGTCGGGCAACTGCTCGACGGGCAGATTACAGGTAATCTGCCCGTTGGGGTCTCGATAGATGATGCGAATCACTGCCGGCGTCCTCACAGTCAGGCTGTTTGCGCGCTTTGCGCGAGAAGCGAAATCGTCTGCATTCTCCCCCAAAGTGGCGCTGGGGGCAAACAGCCAGCCGCGCCCTGTGTCTGTCCGGTCTGCCCGGCCTGCCCGGTCTATTTTGCCGGCTGCAGCATCAGCACATCGCCCTGCACCTGCGAACGGCCAAAGCGCATGGGCAGATAGCCCACATCGCGGTGCAGCCGGATCAGGTCGGCGTAATGGCCGCTCAGCAGGTTGCCCGATTGGCCGGTGGTCTGCACAAACCGGCTCGCCTGCAGGTCGCCCAGGTCGATCAACTGGCGATAGCCGGGGACGTGCGTCTGGTCGTAGGGCGTCTCCAGGTTGACGGGGGCGGCGTTGACGGTGTAGCGGTCGCCGCCCGTGCCGATGCTGCGGTGGAAGAGCGGCTTCAAATAGGCCACCTCGCTGAAAGGGCGGTGGGGATATTGGGTCACGTGCAGCTTGTCCCAGCGCCAGCCGGCCATATCGTCCCCGGCTCGCGCCGTCAAGTCGTCCAGCGCGGCGGCCAGGGCAAGCTGGGCGCTCTCTTCGCAGCTTTCCACGCCCACCGTCAGCACATTGTCGCACCAGGCGCGGCGCAGCGTGGCGTCGGAGAGCACGTTGGTCAAAAAGGTGGGGTTGGCGCGCTGCGCCATGGCGTCGAAGAGATCGCCGCGCAGGTCATCGGCAAAGAGCGCGCGCTCCAGGTGCAGCATCCACGCCTCGTAAATGGATGCCGCCACGCTCTCCGGCGCCAGCTCACCCTGCCAGCCTTGCAGATAGCCGATTGCCTGCCGCCCGCGCTCGTCAACGGGGGGCACGCTGAGCAGGAAGGGCAGCAGTTCGGCCACCTGCAGGCTGGTGCGGTCGCCCTGGATGGCGGCCATGTCGTCGAGCGAGAGGCTGTCGCCGCCGCTGCTCAACTGCTCGATCAACTGCGTGATGCGCTGGGCGCGGTAGGGCGGCGCCCAGTCGTTGGCGATCAGATAGGGGTACTCCTCCCCCACCACGCGGTTGTTGGCGGTCGCCACAAAGCCGGCGGGCGGGTTGTAGCTGTGCGGCAGCTCGTCAAAGGGGATATAGCCGCTCCACTCGGCGCTGCTGTCCCAGCCGGGCACAGGCAGCATCCCGTTGTGATCGCCGCTGCGGATGGGGATGCGCCCCGGTGCGTAGTAGCCGATGTTGCCGGCCACGTCGGCGTAGACGATGTTCTGGCTGGGCGAGATATAGAGGCGCAGGGCGGCGACGAACTGTTCCCAGTCGGCGGCATAGTTGAGGCCGAGAAAGGCGTCCATGGTGGTGTCGCCCGGCTCCAGCGCCACCCAGCGCAGTGCCAGCGGCGCGCCGGTGCTGCTGACGTCGCTGATCAGCGGGCCGTGGCGGCTGCTGCGCGCGGCCCAGCGCAGCGGCTGCGGCTGTCCCGCCACCACAATCGACTCTTCGACCACCGTCAGCGGCTGCCAGCCGCCGTCCACCGCATACTCGTTGGGGTCGGCGGGGTTGATGCGCTCGATAAAGAGGTCTTGCGTATCCGGCCCCACGTTGGTCACGCCCCAGGCCACCTGCTCGTTGTGGCCGATGACGACCACGGGCAGGCCGGGAAAGGTGGCGCCGATGACGTGAATCCGGTCGCCCTGGATTTCGGCCAGGTACCAGAGCGAGGGGATGGAGGTGCTCAGATGGGGGTCGTTGGCCAGCAGCGGTTTGCCGGTGGCGGTGCGGCTGCCGGCCACCACCCAGTTGTTGCTGCCGCTCTCGCGCCCGCCGCGGCCCAGCGCGATCTGCAGGCTGCCGTCCAGCCGCAGCAGCGCGCCTGCGTCGATGCGGGCGGCTTCCGCGGGCAGAATGGTGAGCGCGTCGGCGGGGTACGGCGGCAGGAGCTGGGCGGCGCGCTCCGGGCCGAGCGCCTGGCCAAGCTGCAGGCGCAGCAGCTCCATCTCATAGTCGCCGCCCAGGTCCCACGACATCATCTTTTCCCAGACCAGCGAATCGACGGGACGCCACGGCTCCGGCGTCACGCCCAGCAGCAGGAACTCCGGCGGCAGCGTGTGCCCTTCGGCCAGCCAGGCGTTGACGCCCGCCGCGTACGCATCCAGCGCCATGCGGCTGCGCTCGCTGAGCACGGCATAGTCGCTTTGGGCGGCGCGATAGTAGCCGAGGGTGCGCTGGAACTTATCGATGTCCAGCGTCGCCTCGCCCAGGACTTCGGAGAGACGCCCGGCGCCGATGCGGCGGTTCATCTCCATCTGCCACAGCCGGTCCTGGGCGTGGACATAGCCGAGGGCGACAAAGGCGTCGTGGTCGTTGGCTGCGAAGATGTGGGGCACGCCCGCGTCATCGCGCACGATCTCCACCGCCCCATCCAGCCCAGAAATACGCGCCTGGCCGACGCTGGCCGGCAAGCTGGTGCGCAGCCAGCCATAGCCCGCCAGCGGCACGATGATCAACAGCAGCAGGAGGACAGCAAGCACGATCAGCAGAATGCGGCGCATCGGGAACCCTCAGCCGGGCTGGGTGATTGGGTGTCAGATTGTGTGGTAAGCAGTGATGTGTTGCAGATTGCTTGCTGCATGCGGGCTGGGGATGTCCACGAGGACATAGATGCTGCGCCTAAGCAGTACGCGTACTCGCGCCAGTCAGCAGCAGCCACCCAGCCACATCTATGGCATCATACCACAGGGGGGCTGGCTGAAAAAGCCGAATATATGCATCCTCGCTGCCCACACCGTGCCTCGCCGCCGCGTAGGCAGCACGCCTTCGTGCTGCGCTGTCCGGCACGCCCACGTGCCCGTGTTCTGCCTACGTGCCGCTGCGCACGCGTCCTGCCAGGCGGGGCGGGGCAGGACGGCGCGATTGGGGGCGTTCGTCCGCGGCGACCGCCGGTGAATCAATTCACCGGCTACCCCCATGCGAAACCCACCAAGGTGGGTTGGGGTGACGAACATCTCGACGCGCGGCAGGTGGCAGGGCGTGCAAGGTGCGGCCCAGGCCTGCGTGTCTGGAGGAATCCCTGTCCACCGATTCAGGCACGGATTGCGCGGAGGGCGCCGATTGCCGCTGTGCATGGGGCAGCCGCATGGGCAGCACCAATCAATGTCCATCGATTCTGCTCGTCGGATGGAGGTGAGGTCACGCCGGTGGGAAATCTGCGCCGGCCGAATCGGTGCAATCGGCGTCCGAATTGGTGGACAGGACGGCGCCCCACAACGGCGCAGCAGGCGGTGTTGAGGGCGACCGCCACGCCGCGCACCGGCGGCCGGCCACCTCCCCTCCTCGCTCGGCGCCCGATCGGTTGGCTGCCCCATAACGAGATGCACCGAGCCTGGAGGTGTGCGCGGCAACAGGACATGCCAGTCTCAGTCCGCAACGTTTCGGGGCAGCTAAGGTGGCGGGGACTGAGCGAGGCACGGGCGTGCGCACGGGACGGGTAGGAGAAGTCGCAGCGCGCTGCTCGCGCCGCAAACCCCTTTTTTGCGTACCCAATGGTACAGTGAAGGCTTGTGCCTGGTTTGCGGCTGGTTGGAACGTATTTTACACTGGGCGCGCGGTTGCGAGCATCTTATATCGTTAGGAACTGGGAATTATGTCAAAACTGGTGATCGTGGAATCACCCACCAAAGCCAAAACCATCGGCAGTTATCTGCCCAAAGAATATGTCGTGCGCGCCAGCATGGGCCATGTGCGCGACCTGCCGGCCTCGGCGGCGGAGATTCCGCCCAAACAGAAGGGCGAACCGTGGTCGCGCCTGGGCGTCAATGTCGAAGCCGACTTTGAACCGCTCTATGTGATCCCGGACAAGAAAAAGAAGGTGGTCAGCGAGCTGCGCGAGGCGCTCAAAAAGGCCGACGAGGTGATCCTGGCCACCGACGAAGACCGCGAGGGCGAAAGCATCGGCTGGCATCTGCGCGAGGTGCTCAAGCCCAAGCAGCCGGTGCGGCGCATGGTCTTTCACGAGATCACACGCGAGGCGATTGCGCAGGCGCTGGCGGATACGCGCGAGATCGACATGGATCTGGTGCGGGCGCAGGAGACGCGGCGCATCCTCGACCGGCTGGTCGGCTACACGGTGTCGCCGCTGCTGTGGCGCAAGATTGCGCCGCGGCTGTCGGCGGGGCGTGTGCAGAGCGTGGCGGTGCGGCTGCTGGTGCTGCGCGAGCGCGAACGGCGCGCCTTCCGCACCGGCCAGTATTGGGATCTGCGCGCGCTGCTCAACAAGCGGCCCGACCAGCCCGCCCACCGCTTTGAAGCCACCCTCCATTCCGTGGGCGACAAGCGCGTGGCGACGGGGCGCGACTTTGACGAGACCAGCGGCAAAATCGGCGCCGGCAAGGATGTGCTGCTGCTCAACCAGCGCGAGACGGAGGCGCTGCGGGCGCGCCTGCTGGCCGGTCGCTGGCAGGTGACGGACTTGGACGAGAAGGATGCCACCCGCTCGCCCTATGCGCCCTTCACCACCAGCACGCTGCAGCAGGATGCCAACCGTAAGCTGGGCCTCAGCGCCAAAGAGACGATGCGCGTGGCGCAGAACCTCTACGAAAACGGCTATATCACCTACATGCGCACGGACTCGGTCAACCTGAGCGACCAGGCCGTCAATGCGGCGCGGCGGCGCGTGCGCGAGCTGTACGGCGAAGAATTTCTCAGCCCCTCCCCCCGCCGCTACCAGACCAAGACCGCCAACGCCCAGGAGGCGCACGAGGCCATCCGCCCCGCCGGCGACCAGATGCGCACGGCAGAGGAACTGCCGCTCGACGGGCGCGCCCGCTCTCTCTACGACCTGATCTGGAAGCGCACCATCGCCTCGCAGATGGCCAACGCGCGTCTGCGGCTGACCACGGCCACGATTGCCGTGGACGACGCCCTTTTCAAGGCCAGTGGGCGCACGGTGCTCTTTGCCGGCTTTTTCCGCGCCTATGTCGAAGGGTCGGATGACCCCGATGCGGCGCTGGAGAGCCAGGATCAGCCGCTGCCGCCGCTGCAGTTGGCGGAGGTGGTGGACTGTCGCGAGCTGGAGGCGGTGGGCCATGAGACCAAGCCGCCCGCCCGCTACACCGACGCCACGCTGGTCAAGGCGCTGGAGGCGGAAGGCATTGGCCGCCCCTCCACCTACGCCACCATCATCGACACGATCCAGGAGCGCGGCTACTGCTTCAAGCAGCGCAAGGAGCTGGTGCCGACCTTTACAGCCTTTGCCGTCACCGAGCTGATGGAAGAGCATTTCGGCGACCTGGTGGATTTCAAATTCACCGCCAATATGGAGCAGAAGCTGGACGACATCTCCACCGGGACGATCAACAACCTGGCTTATCTGCGCCAGTTCTTTTTGGGCGAAGAGGGGTTGGAGAATCAGGTCAAAGCGCGCGAGGCGGCCATCGACCCGCGCCTGGCCTCCAGCGTGGTGCTGGAGAATCTGCAGGCTGAAGTGCGCATCGGCCAGTTTGGCCCGTTTGTCGCCAAGGAAGAGAACGGCGAGCGGCTGACGGCCAGCCTGCCCGGCGACCTGCCGCCGGCGGAGCTGAGCGATGAGCTGGTGGAGAAGCTGCTGCACCAGAAGGCGGACGGCCCGCGCGCGTTGGGGACGGACCCGGAGACGGAACTGCCGGTGCTGCTCAAGATCGGCCCTTTTGGCCCGTATGTGCAGCTGGGCGAAGACGATCCCAAGAGCAAGGCCAAGCCCAAGCGTGCCAGCCTGCTCAAAGGCATGGCCGTCGACGGCGTGGAGTTGGAACTGGCGCTGCAGCTGCTGCGGCTGCCGCGCGCGCTGGGCGAGCATCCCGAGACGGGCAAGCCGGTGCAGGCGGGGGTGGGCCGCTTTGGCCCGTTTGTCGTCAGCGACGGCGTCTACGCCAATCTGCGCGGCGACCCGTCGGGCGTGCTGACGATTGAGCTGGCGCAGGCGTTGGAACTGCTGGCGCAGAAAGCGGCCGGCGGCGGGCGCGGGCGTGCGGCGTCCAAAAACGTGATCAAGGAAATAGGCGAGCATCCCGACGGCGGCCCGCTGCAGGTGCTCAGCGGCCGCTACGGCCCCTACGTCAGCTACGGCAAGATCAACTACACCGTGCCCAAAGAAATCAAGCCCGAAGAGGTGACGTTGGAACAGGCCGTAGCCTGGATTGCGGAGAAGGCGGCGCAAGGCGGCGGCAAAAGCGCCAAGGGGCGCAAAAAGAGTACGGCCGCTGGTGGGGCTGCGGTGAAAAAGACGGCGGTGAAAAAAGCACCGGCCAAGAAAGCGGCGGACACCAAAGCGGATACGGTGGCGGTTTAGTTGACGGTATCGCGCCGATCCGCGCACGGCGACCGCCACCGATTCAAATCGGTGGCTATCCCAAACGAAACCGGTTGAAAACCGGTTGGTGCGCGGCGAGACGAACGCCGCACCATAACCCACCTCGGTGGGTTTCGCATGGGGGTAGCCGGTGAATTGATTCACCGGCGGTCGCCGCGGACAAACGTCCCCAATCGCGCCGATCCGCTGCCGGCGACCACCACCGATTCAAATCGGTGGCTATCCCAAACGAAACCGGTTGCAAACGGGTTGGCATCGCGGCGCGACGAACGCCACCCACCGCGCCGATCCGCCGCCCCGTATGTAGGTCCACGCTTGCAGCGTGACGAGCGTCTCTCTCGGCAAGCAAAGCAGTGTCACGCTGCAAGCGTGGACCTACGGGAGTGAATGGCCGAGAGTGATTGAAAGGATTGCCGTCTATGCCGCTTGCCATTGACCGGATTGGGGTGGATGCACTGCCGGCGCTGCGCCCGCAGGTGGTGGCGCTGCTGCAGCAGACGGTCGATGCGGGGGCGTCGATTGGCTTTCTCCCGCCGCTCGCCGCGGGCGAGGCGGGCGTCTACTGGCAGAGTGTTGAAGAGGCGCTGCGCGGCCCGCTGCGGCTGCTGTGGGTCGCGCAGCTGGACGGGCAGGTGGTGGGCAGCGTGCAGCTTGATCTGGTGCCCAAGGCCAATGCGCCCCACCGCGCCGAGGTGATGAAGCTGATGGTGCTGCCCACGCAGCGGCGGCAGGGGATCGCCCGCCGCCTGATGGGGGCGCTGGAGGCGCAGGCGCAGGCGTTGGGCCGCACCACCCTCGTCCTCGACACGCGCCAGGGCGACGCCGCCGAGCATCTCTACCGCAGCCTCGGCTACACCTGCATCGGGGCCATCCCGCGCTATGTGGTCAACGAACGCGGCGCCTACGAGGCCAGCGCGTTTTATTACAAGCTGCTGTAAAAGGGAGCAGGCCTTGATGCAACTGCATTTCAGCGGCGCACCTTCTGCATTGTCTCCCTTGCCGAAAAGTCAGTTCCAAAAAAATTGCGATTGGGGGCGCAGCCCCCAAACCCCCAGCGGCGCACCTGCGTGCGCCGCCAGAGATATCAGAGTGTCAGAGTCCAGAGGGTCAGAGGCCAGAGGTAAATGGGGACAGCACCACCCGAAACCCGAAGTACCAGTTGACGTCGTACGGGTTGAGCCTGAAGCGAGCGGCGCAGCGCACGCCGTCGTCATCGTCGCTGAACGCGCCGCCCCGCAGCACACGCAAAACTT
>JBBRBX010000170.1:0-8880 GCA_038205395.1 Caldilineales bacterium | reverse complement strand
GAACTGAGCGTGCGCGAGAATGTGATGGTGGGCGCCTGCTTTGGTCGCCACCAGCACGGCAAGAAGCATGCCGGGCGCGTGGCGGACGAAGTCATGCAAATGCTGGGGCTGGCGCCGCGTGCCGCACAGCTGGCGATCAGCCTCAACATTGCGCAGAAAAAGCGGCTGGAGATGGCGCGCGCCCTGGCGGCGGAACCCTATCTGCTGCTGCTCGACGAAGTGCTGGCCGGTCTCAACCCGTCGGAAGTGACGGTCATGGTCGAGACCATCCGCCAGATCCGCGCGCGCGGCGTCACCATCATCATGATCGAACATATCATGCACGCCATTATGAATGTGTCGGATCGCCTGCTGGTGCTCAACTATGGTGAGTTGATTGCGGGGGGCAGACCCAGCGAAGTGGCGCAGAATGAGGTGGTGGTAGAGGCCTACCTGGGCAGCCCGACGTTGGCCGCCAAGCTCAACGAGGAGGACTAATATGAGTCTGCTGGAAATGCACGCCATCGCTTCGGGCTATGGCGAGGTGCAGATTCTGTGGGGGGCCGAACTGGCGCTGGAAGAAGGCAAGCTGACGGCGCTGGTCGGCTCCAATGGTGCGGGCAAGACAACACTGCTGCGCACGCTGATGGGGCTGCTCAAGCCGTGGGAGGGTCAAGTCGTCTACCGCGGCCAGAATATCAGCCGCCTGCCCGCACACCGCAAGGCTGACCTGGGCCTGGCGCTGGTGCCCGAAGGGCGGCAGCTTTTCACCGACATGAGCGTGATCGAGAACTTAGAAATGGGCGCCACGCCCAGCCACGCCCGCGCCCACAGCAAGCGCAACCTCGAACGCGTTTTCGCCACCTTTCCCCGCCTCCAGGAGCGCAGGCAGCAAAAGACGGCCACCCTCAGCGGCGGCGAACAGCAGATGGTCGCCATGGCGCGCGGTCTCATGTCCAATCCCACCATTTTGCTGGTGGACGAGATGTCGTTGGGGTTGGCGCCGGTTTTGGCGCTCGACCTGTTTCACGCCTTGCGCACGCTGCGCAAGGAAGGGCTGACCATTCTGTTGGTCGAGCAGAATGTACAGATGGCACTGCAGGTCAGCGACTACGCGTACGTGCTCAGTGAAGGCCGCACCGTCCTGCACGGCTCTGCGCGCGAAGTCGCCGCCGATGAGGAGGTGCGGCGCGCCTATCTGGGGCTGTGAACCGGACGATCTCTCCCCTGTGCTATACTGCCGTCAACTGCAATACCAGCAAGCGACAACAGCAGGATGCGGAAGTAGACGCAAGAGGATAGGTGTCCCATGACTGATCTGCATTGGCTTAGCGCCGGTGAACTGCTTGCCCGTCTGCGCACACGCGAGGTGAGTGCAGCAGAGGCGGTGGCGGCCTGCCGGGAGCGCATCGCAGCGGTCAATCCCCGCATCAACGCGGTGGTGCAGCTTGCCCCCGACGCGCCGGCGCAAGCAGAGCAGGCGGACGCCGATCTGGCGCAAGGCATCGTCCATGGGCCGCTGCACGGGCTGCCCTTTAGCGCCAAAGATGTCTTTGACGTCGCCGGTATTATCTCCGCCGTGGGGCTGGAGCACCGCCGCGGCTTTGTACCCACCTTTGACGCCACCGTGGTTGCGCGCATGAAAGCCGCGGGCGCGATCCTGGTCGCCAAAAGCAACTGCCCCCCTGGCGGCGGCGGCGGCGACACCGAGAATGTGATCTACGGGCGCACCCTGAACCCTTATGATTTGAACTGCACGCCCGGCGGCAGCAGCGGTGGGGAAGCGGCCTTGATTGCGGCGGGCGGCTCCCCTTTGGGGCTGGGCAGTGATTCGGGCGGCAGCATCCGGCTGCCGGCGCACTACTGCGGCGTGGCCGGCATCAAGCCCACCGCAGGGCGCGTGCCCAACACCGGCGCCTATGACCATCCGGGCGGGCTGACCGACCCGCGCACGCAGGTGGGGCTGCTGGCGCGCACGGTGGCCGACCTGGCGCTGGCGCTGCCTGTCATCTGCGGGCCGGATGATTTTGACGGCGGCGTGATCCCCATGCCGCTGGGCGACGCACACGCCGTGCTGCTGCAGGATCTGAAAGTCGCCTACTTTTTGCAGGACGGCAGCGCACCGGTGACGGGCGAGACGGCGCAGACGGTGGGGGCGGCGGCGCAGGCGCTGTCGCGCGCCGGCGCCACGCTGGAAGAGCGGCTGCCCGCACAGTTTGTGCGCGACGCGCGCGCCATCACCGAGGCATGGTGGGGGCTGGAAAGCCTGCGCGGCCAGGATGTGGTGGAACTGCTGAATGCCTGGGACGGCTACCGCACCCGGCTGCTGCAGTTTATACAGCCCTATGCGGCGCTGCTCTGCCCGGTGGATGCACACCCGGCGCCCCCGTTTCGCAAGCGCGACCCCAAGCGTTTCGACTATACCCTGCCTTTCAGCTTGCTGGGCTGGCCAGTCGTGACGGTGCGCGCAGGCGTCAGCAAAGCGGGGATGCCGATTGGGGTGCAGATCGCGGCGCGCCCGTGGCGGGACGATGTCGCCCTGGCGCTGGCGCTGGCCGTGGAACGCGAACTGGGCGGCTGGAAGCGCCCTGCCGGCGGATAAACCGCAGCGCGCTTACAGTGCCGGCGCATTACGGGTCAATCTTACGGGCCAACCAGTAGCGCCACGCGCCATCTTCATGCTGCCGGCAGTCGTTCAGCACATAGCCCGCTGCAAACGCCGGCTGCAGCGCCGCGCGCATCCACTGCTGCCAGGCCTGGCCCAGCCCCTGATCCGCACGCCGAATGGCAAAGATGTCGGCGGGCAGCGGCAGGGCCAGCGGGCGACCGTCGAACAGCAGCAGCGCAGAGGGCGGCATGGCAAAGCCGCAGCGGCTCTCACCAGCCGTCAGCATCTGGGCGTCAGGGGGAGGATGGCTCTCATCGCGCCAATCCGGCCGGCTGCGTTGGCGCACCCGCTCGCTCGCCAGCCACCAATCCACCTGGCAGCGGTCGCTGGGTAAACCGGCGTTGATGCCGTCCGGCATTTCGCCGTAGAGGTTGGGGTGATAGGTGCTGCAGAGCGCGCCCAGGCGGTGCAGGTTAAAGACGCCGTTGGTGCGGATCAGCGGGTCATAGGTCCATGTGACCCAATCCGTCATGCCCTGGTCGCGGATCACGGCGGCCTGGGCCAGCTTGAGCCGCAGCCCCAACCCCGTCCCGCGCCACGGCGGCAAAACCCCCGCCATGTGGCTGCACATCTTGAGCCGCAGTGCACCAGCCGTCCCTGCCCGCGCCAGTCCCGGCCACCAGTAGGTGATACCCACCATCCCGCCCGTGGCGGCCGGCCCATCTTCCGCATAGGCGGCCAGCAGCCCGCCCCCGTTGTGGAGCGTCGTGACGATCACATGCGCAGGGATGGTGACTTCCAGCGGCTCATTCCAGATGAGATGCTCCACCTGGCGGAACTGCTCGATGGCTTCCAGGCTATCGACGAGACGAATGGCAATCGACATAGGGGATCCGCTTGCTGCTGCGCCCGCTGTTACGGGCTGTTGAGGAACAAATTTTACCACAGCCGCACAGCAGCAAGCGAGCGCTAGTGCGACATGCCGCTGACAACCGCCCGCCACCCTTCTTCGTCCTGCCCCGGTGTGTAGGGCAAATAGAGCGCCACCCGGTCGAGCAGCCGTCCGGCATAGCGGGATTCGATCAGCCCCGGCAGTTCGGCCCATTTGCCGCTGACGGCAAAGGCTTCCAACATGCGGTCGCTGATGACGTCGCCCATCGCGGCCCACTCGCCGCGGCGCGCCATCTGGCTCAGCTGCTCGGCCTCAGCGTTCCATCCATGCAGGTCGACGATGGTGCGGTAGGCGGGTGTGCTCATATAGAACGCAATCTGCTCGCGGGCGGCGCGCGCATGTTCGGCGGCAGGCGTGGCACCATCGGTGGGGATGGCAAAGACGGCCCCGACCGCCGTGAAGTTGAGGCGCGAGCGGCCGGACGCGCGCAGCCCGGCGCGCAAATGGGGCCAGGCATATTCGCGCAGATAGAGCGGCGAGTGGAAGGGGTGGATATGCACCCCCTCACACAGGCTGCCCGCCAGATGCAGCATCTGCTCGTTGACGGCGGCCACATAGACCGGCGGGTCGGGGTAGGCCAGGGGCGGTTCGGCAAAAAAGGGTGTCATCAGCCGCAGCGTGTAAAACTCCCCGCGATAGTTGAGCGACGTCCCGCCGCCGCGCCAGCTCTCCCAGACGGCGCGCATCGCCTCGATGCTTTCGCGCATCTGGCGCACCGGCTTTTCCCAGCGGACGCCGAAGCGCAGCACGATATGCGCCTTGACCTGTGTGCCCAGCCCCAGGACAAAGCGGCCCTGGCTGAAGCGCTGCAGATCCCAGGCAATATGCGCCAGCACCGTGGGCGAGCGGGGAAAGGCGACGGCGATGCCCGTGCCCAGCAGCATGCGTTCGGTGTACTCGGCGGCCAGGGTAAGCGGCAGAAACGGGTTGTGGGCCGTCTCCGCCGTCCACAGGCCATCAACCCCCAGCGCTTCCGCCGCGCGCGCCGTCGCGCCCATCCAGCTCAGTTCCTGGCTAAACAAAAAGAGGTCAAACTTCATGTTCCATCTCCAGCGTGAACGGGCACAAATCAGGGCCAAAAGGGTGCAAGCAAGCGTTGTTAGGAGTAGGCGGGATGACGGGAATAGGGGTGCTTTGCCCATCGCCAGGCCCACTGAAATGGAAGCTAAGGTGCAGCTTGTACATCTTATATCTGCTCACTGGTTATGGGCAACCTCCCCATGCCTGCTGCTGCAGGACTAGCTGTGCGTCCGCCAAATAGCGGAACCAGCCATCTCTCACGTTCCTACAAAAGACGCAGAACGAACCCCACAAACGGCCCATCAAAATCAAGGCTAGAAACGGTAAGCTACAGCCACTTTACCTTATCACCTGATTTTGGCCCCTTGCCCGCGCACCGCCAGGCGCGGCGGGGCCTCCCTCCCAAAGGACAATTGTATGCTGCGTCATGCCTGCGTCGCCTCTGTCGTTGGAGCAAATCGCTTTTCTGCGCGCCTCTTTCTGCGCCGCCTGTTTGTCTGGCTGCTGCTGCTGAGCCTGCTGGTTCCTCCTGCGCCTGTGCTGGCTGCTGAACAGGATTTTAACGCAGAGGCGCAGAGAAGCGCAGAGGGACGCAGAGAGCGCGCGGAGGCGGTGCGTCCAGGGCGAGCCGCGCAACAAGATGTCGCGCCGGACGATGCCTTGCCCGCAGATGACCCGCTTGGGGAGCCGCCGGTGCTGGAGCCGCTGGCGGGGCAGGGCGAGCCGCTGCTGCCGCTGCTGGTCGATGTGACGCCGTCCGGCAGCGTGCTCGCCGTGGGAGAGACGCTTGCGCTGACGGTGAGCGTGCAGCTGCTGCAGGGGGCGGAGGGGGCGCGGCTGCCGTCTGCTGTGGATGTGACGCTGCTGCTGCCGCCGGAGCTGGTCACCGGTGACGGCCAGCGCGGGCTGCTGGCGTGGCGCGGGGCGCCTGTGGGCGCAGAGTACGCCGTTTGTCCAGCCGCTGGCGGTGGCGCTGGACGAAGCCAGCCAGCCTCTTAACGGGCAGGCCGTGCTGACGCTGGCCGCCACCGTGGCGGCGCCCGGCTATACGCCAGTTGACCAGACGACGCTGCTGGGCGTGCCGGCGGCTGACGCCAGACGTGGTGCGCCGGCTGGTCAACCGGCTGACATGGGACAAGCCGTCGTGGACAGTGACGGCGCGCTGGTGGCGAGCGCTGACGGCCAGGTGACGCTGCTGGCGCCGAGCGGCGTGCTGGCGCCAGGCGTGACGCTGCAGCTCACGGAACTGTACAACGGGCTGACGGTCACACCCACAGTCACAGACACGCCCACAGTAGATGTGACCCCTGCGGCGGCAACACCCACTGTTGCTGATGTGCCCGCAGATGCACCCGCAGATGTGTCCGCAGATGTGCCCGCAGATGCCGGCGCGGCCATGCTGGCCGCCATGCGCCAGGACGCCAACCTGTATGCGCTGCGCATCTGGCAGTTGGACGCCGGCTCAGCGGAACAGGAAAGCCGCTTTGCCGGCGAGGTGGAACTGCGCGTGGCGCTGGCGCCCTGGCTGGAACGAGGGGTGGCGCCGGAACTGCTCAAGCTGTGGACGCGCAAGCAGAGCGGCGACTACTGGCAGCCGCTGAACGCCGTCCTGGACGCTCAGCAGCAGACGCTGGTGGCCCGGCTGCCGCACTTCAGCCAGTTTGGGCTGGGGGCAGGCTTGACCACCAGCGGCGACTCGCTGCCCAGCATCAAAGCCTTTACCGTCGACGCCCTCAACGGCGGGCTGAATCTCAACATCCCGATTGAAGCGCCACAGGGGCTGGGCGGGCTGACGCCGGCGCTCTCCTTTCACTACTCAAGCCTGAGCATGGACGATCTGCTGCAGGCGGCGGGCGAGCGCGAAATCCAGACGCAGGCCAGCAGTGTGGGCTTGGGCTGGAACCTGGGCGGCGTGGGCTATATTGCGCGCACCGACAACGATGGGGGCAGAGCCGACATTGCAAAGGAATTTGCGCTGGTGCTGAATGGGCAGCGGGTGGCGCTGGTCAACCAGGGCGGCCAGTGGCGCACCAACCCCGAAACCTTCGCCCGCATCGTCTGGCATGAAGCGGGAGGGGATCACGGCAACGGCGGCAGCGGCTACAAAGCCGAGGACTACTATGGCTGGACGGTGACGACGCCCGACGGCCTGCAGTACGAGTTCGGCGACGGCGACCTCTTCCCCGGCCTCTTTATCGACAACCGGCCCACCATGACCTTTCTCTCCAAAACAAGCGGCGGGGAGGATATCCGGCTGGCCAGACGCTGGTATCTGCGCCAGGTGACCGACCCGTCCGGCAACAGCATGACGTACAGCTACCGCGCCGAGCAAGCCACCGAAACCGGCTGTATAGGCGATACCGAGCGTGACTGGTACACGCGCAGCATGGATCTGACCGAGGTGCGCTGGAACAGCAACCCCAGCCAGGGACGCGATGCGCTGCTGCGCCTGGTGCTGACCTACCACACCTGGCAGCGCGGCGACATCCAGATTGCGGGCAGCGGCGACGGCGACTGCAACCAGCCGCTGCTGGGTCTCTACAACCATCTGGACAAGGTGACGGTGCAGGCGTGGAGCGAGGGCGGCTGGCAGACGCTGAACAGCTATGCGCTGGTGCAGGCCAACCACACCTATCCCGCCGCCGACAACCAGGTGCGGATGCTGCTGACGAAAATCATGCAGCAGGGCAAAGACGGCGGGTCGCTGCGCCACTACAACTTCGACTATGCCTTGAATGCACCCAACAGCACGCTGCTGACCACCATGCACAACAGCGGCAACGGGGCGGTGCAGTACGACTATGTCTATCACCGCGCCTCCTGCTCCGGTGAAGTCTGCCCCCATCGCAGCGGCGACATCAGCGGCGACGTGCGCCATGCGCTGGTGGCGACGCGGGCGTGGGCTTTGAGCGGCGACGACAACCTGCCCTACAGCATCACCACCGGCTACTACTATGGGCCGCCCGACGACCCCGATGAGCGGCTGCTGTGGTCGTCGATTGCCGACAGCAACGGCTTTCTGGGCTTTCGCGAGGTGCAGATAACCCACTACGCCACCGGCAGCACGGATGCGGCCACGGCGCTGCGCTGGGAGCGGCTGCAGACGGTGGAGGGGCATGCGCATCCGGATACGGAGTACGGCTACCGCCGCAACCCCGACCCGCGGCGCGGCAAGCTGGGGCGGCAGGAGGTGTGGAGCGGTGTGCCGCCTCTGAGCAGCGGCATCCAACTGCCGGAGTCCAGCCCAGGCGGCAATGGGGTGCAGTTGGCGCTGACGGAGCATGACTGGCGCGCCTACTGGCTGGAGGGGACGGTCTATGGGACGACGCCCCGCTACGAGTCGTGGTACACGCAGAACCATGCGCCCTACTTTCCGGTCACCGTGATGCAGCAGCAGGCGCTGACGGAGACGCTGTTTACACCCGGCCAGGCAGCCGTCAGCAGCAGCACGCAGTACAGCTATGAGACCGTGTACGGCAACACGACCGAGGTCAAGCAGCTGGCGGACGGTGCGCTGCAGCGTGTGACGCGCATGGACTACTACCCGAATGAGACGGCCTACATCGTCAACCGTCCGGCGCGCGTGCGGGTGTATGCCGCCGATGGCACGACCTGCGTGCGTGAGGTGCGCAGCATCTACGACCGCTATGAAGCAGCCGGCAACGACTACCAGTCGCCGCCGCTGAAAGGGCTGCTGTCGGAGACGGCGCTGGCGCTGGTCGGCTGCTCGCAGGAAGCAGCCATCGTGCCCACGGATGCCAACTGGCAGATCGAGCGCTTTGGCTACGACGCCTACGGCAACCAGACGGTGCACCACCGCCTGGCCGCCACAGACGGCAGCACCGACAGGTGGACAAACACCGTCTACGACGCCACCTATCACCTCTTCCCGGTGCGGCGCTACGACAGCGGCCAGCCGCAGTTTGCGGAGACGGCCAGCTACTATGGCGTCAACCCCTTGTCGTCAGGCGAGACGGTGGCGCTGAGCGATCCTGCCGCGTACTGGGGGTCGCTGGCGGAGTGGTGCGATGTCAACGGCGTGTGTGTGCGCCAGGCGTATGATGGGTATGGCCGGCGGCTGCTGCGCTGGGAGGGTGTGGCGGCAGGGTCGGCGCGGGCAGGGCAGACGGAGGCGAGCGCCAGCGTGCGCTGGGACTACCGCGACCCGCTCAACAACCCTGGCTGGAACGATGTGACGGTGAGCGAGTGGCGGGCGCCGAGGTGCTTTGGCAACTTTGTGCGCCGCCACTACAATGGGCTGGGGCAGTTGACGCAGGAGCAGACGCCTAATGACGGCTGGAGCTACCCCTATGACGGCTGC
>JBBRBX010000169.1:0-8984 GCA_038205395.1 Caldilineales bacterium | reverse complement strand
ATCGGCAAGAACACCATCCTTCCCTATCTGCTGGAAGCGGCCGCGCGCACCGAACCTTCCTTCTTCAAGCCGGGCGGCCCGGTCTGGTCGCTGTTGGCTGCCGACCCCGATCGCTATCTCTATGCGGCGCTGGCGCAGGGGACGAATCTGCCGCTGCCGCCGGATGTGGCGGCGGGGGTGGCGGATGTGGGGCAGCGCGGCGCATGGAACAAGCCGGCGGCGGAGCCGTATGCGCTGCCCACCGAAATCTGGCGCGAGACAGTGGCGCGGCGGCAGCGCCATGCCGACGTGCGCGCCCGGCTGGCCGCGGGCGAACTGCACAGCGCCGCCGACCTGATCACCGATAACCTCAACATTCGCCAGTTTGTGCAGGATGTGGTCGAAAGCTGCGAAGATGCGCGCCTGCTGCGCGCGCTCTGGAAGGCGGTGCGCGGCATCAGCATCCTTGACCCCACCTGCGGTTCGGGCGCGTTTCACTTTGCCGCGCTCAACATTCTCGAGCCGCTGTATGAGGCCTGCCTGGCGCGTATGGCGGCCTTTGTGGCAGAGGCGGAGCAGGCTGGAGCGGGCCATGCCAGATATGAGGACTTTCGCAAGGCGCTGGCCGAAGCGGCGCACCATCCCAACCAGCGCTACTTCATCACCAAGTCGATCATTGTGGACAACCTGTACGGCGTGGACATTATGCACGAGGCGGTGGAGATCGCCAAGCTGCGGCTCTTTCTCAAGCTGGTGTCGCTGGTGGAGGACGGCAGCCGCATCGAGCCGCTGCCCGACATCGACTTCAACATCCGCGCCGGCAACACGCTGGTGGGCTTTGCCACGCGTGCGGAGATGGAGCAGGCCGTGCGCGGCGACCGGCTGCTGCTGCTGCCGGAGGATGAGGAGCTGCTGGCCGCCATCGACGAGCAGGCGGCGGATGTGGATCGGCTTTTTGTGCGTTTCCGGCAGATGCAGACCGAGTACGACCCGCACGCGTACGGCGACGACTACGCCGCCACCAAGCAGGCGCTGCGGCAGCGGCTGGCGGCGCTGGCTGGGCAGTTGGACCGCCTGCTGGCGCAGCAGTACAGCGTAAACCCAGACACATTAGCCTTTACCCAATGGCGCGAGTCCCACCAGCCGTTCCACTGGTTTGCGGAGTTTTATGGGATTATCAAGCAGGGTGGGTTTGGTGTGGTGATTGGGAACCCACCGTATGTTGAGTATAGCGCTAAGGTGGGTTATACCGTTCGTGACTATATTACAATGACTTGTGGCGACTTATACGCTTTTACCATAGAGCAATCTATGAAGTTGTTGCAAGCAAACGGCCATTTAGGCATCATCATTCCTGTTTCAAGTGTAAGCACAGATGGCTTTTCGCCGCTTCGAAAATCAATGCTTGAGCGCTTTACTAATTCCTGGACTTCAAACTATGCAGAACGGCCATCTAAGCTATTTACAGGGGTTGAGAAGCGACTGACAATTTGGATAGCAGGTAACACTTTACAAAGTAAAAAATTTAATGCTACAGGCTATAAGAGATGGCTCTCGAGAGAGCGCAACGTACTCTTTGACTGTCTGCACTATACTGTTATTAGCAATAGGATTGACACTCCAACTGCAGCTATCCCAAAGATCAACTCTTATATAGAGAATCAGATTCTTCAAAAACTGGCAGCGAAAAAAGCACTTGGCTTATACGTAATGCGTTCCACGTCTCACAACCTCTACTACACGCGTCAGCTACGGTACTTCGCACAATTTCTTGATTTTATACCTAAAATAACAAATGCAGATCAGCAAAGAATTTTGCCTTCGGAACTCAAGGAGCTAGCGTTCGTTGATACCTCAATGCGTAATCTAGCACTGGCATTTTTGAACTCCAGTTTATTTTTTTGGTACTTATCAGCCTATTCTGATGTGCGTAACCTAAATCGTCGCGAAATTCTTGCGTTTCCTTGTTCTCTCGATCAAGTTGCTGCTCAAGTAGTTTTGCAATTCTCTCAATTGGTACAGAAGCTAATGACCGACTTTACTATAAATTCGCAGATCATTTCTAACCGATATGCAGATGGCGTTCTTAACATTCAGAGCTTTCGACCAAGGCACAGCAAACCTATTATTGACGAAATCGACACAGCTCTTGCTCAACACTACGGCTTTACCGACGAAGAACTCGATTTCATCATCAACTACGACATCAAGTACCGCATGGGCGATATGTTGAACGGTGAACTAGATGAAGTTGAAGACGAGTATGCGGTGTAGTCTTATTAAAGACCTAATCGAAGCCAAAGCCGCAGTGGTAATGGCGCACAGCCGTGGGTCAGAAAACAACGGGCGTTTACTTACTGGTGCATAATATTCTAACGGGAATCGAACATGAATGACGAAATGTTTGAGCGGCTTCTCTACGAAGAAGAAGGCCCAGTATTGGACTTCAAGAGGGAGCAATATCGCTTCGTCAAGGCGAATGAGGAAGAGAAGTCCGAACTCCTAAAGGACATACTTGGTTTTGCGAACGCATGGCGACGGTCGATAGCCTACATTCTGATCGGTGTAGAGGAAGTTCGGGGTGGGCGCAGCAACGTCGCTGGTATTGCGACAACTGATCATTTCGATGACCATTCGCTTCAGCAATTTGTCAACAACCTCACAAATCAGCCAGTTCAATTCCAGTATGAAGCGTTTGGATTCAAGGGGAAACAGGTTGGCATTATTAGCATTATGGAACAAAACCGACCAATTTACCTGAAGCGAGACTATGGAAAACTGGCGAAAGAAAAAGTTTATGTCCGGCGCGGAAGTTCAACCGATCCTACTAAACCGGCACTACCCGATGAGATTGCCAAAATGGGCGCCGATACGCATGAGCCGGCTGAACTACTTGTTGAATTTGCGGATACTAAACTAGATAGTGGACTTGGCACAAGCGTCCGCTTGGATACCGAAATCTGCCAAATGCCCGCTAAAGAGCAAATTCCGGATTATGTGGAGATGCGTGAGACGCATGCACTTAGCACTGCTTGGGTAGGTCCAGGCTTCAATTTTATGAATCATCTAAACGAAGATTATCTTCGTGAACTTGCCCAGTATGAGTTCTGGCGAAGACTTTTCCGGCCAGTCAGATTGGTTGTCAAAAACGTGGGTCAAGTTGCCGCCAATAATGTTCGTGTGGAACTGATGCTTCCAAGAAGCAGTGCAATGATAGTAGTAGACGAGTTTGAGATACCTAATCCTCCGAAACGACGTCACAGCTTGCTAATCCCTTCTGCTTTAGAAAATATCAGATCTGCCATTCGCCAAGAACCGGGTGACGTGATTATTGACCAGAATGATGAGCGGTTTCGGATTGAAATCGGTTGCGGTCACCTCCAGCCAGGTCGGCGAGTTTGGTCAGACATTTTTTACCTCGGAAAGGGGAAAAGTGGTGATCTTCAAATACACAGCTTAATCTTTGCCGATAATCTGCCTCAGCCAAAGAGTTTTGTCCTTACCGTATCGGGAATAGTAACGAAAACAAGCATGACTGTGGAGGATATCGTCTTGTTATCCCAGCGGTCAGCAGAGAAGTAAACGAGCCGCCATTAAACACGGTGCGTGTATACCATGCAATGGAATCTCATCGCTTGCCCAAAGGCCATAAAAGGCACACCCCTGCTGGCCCTCGGCCCGCCAGCCCTGCTGGCGCGGCCCAGCCTGGCGCTGCTCGCCTCCGCCCAGGCGCCCGCCGGCATCCTGCTGGCCGTGCAGGACCTGGCGCAGCAGTGGCGGCGGCAGGGACCCCTGATCATGAGCGGCTTCCAATCGCCCGGGGAAAATGAAGCGCTGGCCGTCCTGCTGCGCGGGCCGCAGCCGCTGGTGCTCTGGCTGGCGCGCGGCCCCCTGACCCGCCTGCCCCCCGCCTATCTCCAGCCGCTGGCGGAAGAGCGCCTGCTGCTGGTGACCCCCTTCGCCGCCGCCGTCCACCGCCCCACCGTCGCCACCGCCCAGCAGCGCAACCGCCTGCTCGCCCAAGCCGCCGACGCCCTGCTCGTGGCCCACGCCCAGCCCGCCGGCAAAACCTTCGCCCTGGCCGCAGCCCTGCTGGCCGCGGGCAGCCCCGTCTACACCCTCGACCACGCCGCCAATCGCCCCCTGCTGGAGATGGGCGCGCTCCTTCTTTCCGCTTGAAATACGCTGCGGCGATGTCGCAAATTAGGCAATCCAAAGACTAGAACGCACGCCTCAGTATTGACAGCACTGGTATACTGATAATGGTTTTTACGAGAAGGCCGGTTTCTAAAGGCTTGGTGCATGACTGATACGCGCACAACTGCGCTGCAGCTTCACATTGCAGGGGATATACAGCCGCAGCGGCTCAAGTCACACGAGTTGAGCGAGATTATCTCTGCCTATGAAAGTGCCCTTGCGGCCGTTGTATCGCGCCTGCACCCCACCCTCAAAGCGAAAGATGTGACGGTAGGGCTTATCGGTATCGGCGACGGCAGCGTTGTGCTGGCCTTTGATGCGCCGCTGCGCGAGTATGTCTATCCAGCGGCGCTGGTTCTCAACCGAGCTATTGCAGCCGAAGATTGGGCCGAACTGCCGCTGCGGGCCGTCAAGTCGATCCGCAAGATCGTGCAGTTTCTCAAACAAAAAGAGTGGGCTGCTCAGTTTCACGCCGTTTATGCCACCGAGACGACCGCCGAGACGGCCGACGCCGTGATTAGCGGCGCCACCAACATTCCGCCTGCCCTGACATTGTACGGCCAGACCGAGATTGTTGCTGAGGTCAAGTGGGTTGGCGGTCAAGCGCCGCAAGCCCTATTGGAGACGCTGCAAGGGGAGACGCTGCAGTGCGAAACAACGGCGGAGATAGCCAGGCAGTTGGGCAGCCACCTGTATCAGCAGGTCAAGATCAGCGGCGCTGCTGCGTGGGATTTGGCCACGCTTGCGCTCGTTGAATTTGAAATTGCCGCCGTACTCCCCTATCACCCTGTTGCACCGGCAAAGGCGTTCGCTGCCCTGCGCGAACAATTTCACACCTACTTTGACCAGATTGAAGACCCCAACGAATGGGCCGACCAAACGCGTAAGGGGTAAGCACACAGCGGAGAGGCTTCATTCGTGTCCCTCGTTTGCTTCGACACCAACTTTGTCATCTGGGGCGTAAAGAAACAAGCAGCGGTAAGCCAAGGCAATAATATCGCCAAAGTTGCTTATCTTCTGGAAACGCTGGAGCAACAGAACAAGCAAATTTTGATTCCGAGCATTGTGCTCGGTGAAGTGCTTGCGTCTCTTCCTGCTGACCAGCAGCTATCTTTTGTGGCGTTGATCCGGCAGAGCTTTATTTTTGCCCCCTATGATGCCGGCGCCGCTGTGCAATATGCGCAAATGTGGCAAAAACGCGCGCGGGACACCGGCTACACGCGCAACGAAACGAAGGCTGACTACATGATTGCTGCGATTGCTGTAGCCAACCGGTGTGACGCTATTTACAGCAATGACGAGGGGCTGCGAAAATTTGCTTCTGCGTATATTGCGGTCATCAGGATTGAAGAGATTTAAGTTCCGCCCGCACAAGGCCCGCTCTTTGTTTGAGCGCTGTCATCGCCCCCTTTCTGCCCATTCCGCCAAATGTCACCAGTACCTGGCACAAGCGGTCATTATTCGCCTGCCTGCTTGCGTGCCACCCTGCCTGCCTGAATCTTGTCACAGACGCCCTCACCCAATCGTCTATTCATTGCAAGGAGAAACAAGCAATCGGGTAATGAATCGTTTGGAAAGCGAGAAGGCATCATGGCAAAGCAAGCGCCAGTTCACATTGTCATACTGGGCGCCGGGTATGCGGGCATGACGGCGGCATTGCGGCTGGCGCACAAAACAAAGCGGCTGCCGGTTATCATTACACTGGTGAACGGCAGCGCCATGTTCGTCGAGCGTATCCGCCTGCATCAAGCTGCGGCAGCCGAGCCTGTGCGGCTGCGGCCAATTCCGCATCTGCTGCGCAATACGTCCGTGCGCTTTGTGCACGGCCGGGCAGTCGCTCTTGCGCCCCAAGCGCACCAGGTCACAGTGCAGACCGAACAGGGAATCGACAACTTGCCCTACGATTACCTGCTCTATACGCTGGGCAGCACGACCGATATGGGCAGCATTCCCGGTGTGCGTGAACATACCTTGGCCGTTGACAACCCCGCCGATAGCCTCCTATTGCGCAACCGGCTGCGCCGGATGACTGCGGGTGAACGCGTGTTGGTGGTGGGCGGTGGACTAACCGGCATCGAAACGGCCACCGAAATCGCCGAGCAGTACCCCGCATTGCAGGTGCAGTTGCTGACCGCCGGCTGCGTCGGAGATAAGTTGTCCCAAAGCGGGCGCTTGTATCTGCAAGCAGTATGTACACGGTTGGGCATTGGCG
Source organism: Caldilineales bacterium (assembly GCA_038205395.1). GTDB lineage: Bacteria > Chloroflexota > Anaerolineae > Caldilineales > Caldilineaceae > Fredericiella. Next base: position 2,596 of record JBBRBX010000169.1, on the reverse strand, counting down.
TGCATGAAGGTATGCCTGTAGACCATATGCAAGCGCACGCAGCCGTTGCCACAGACGGTCAGACCGTCCCCTTTGATCTATGTGTTTGGGCCGGGCCAATGCAAGCGCTGCCGCTTGCGCGCGCGGCTGGTTTGGTGGTAAATCAACGCGGGCAGATTGTCATTGATGCCGCCATGCGTTCGGTCGCAGCGCCTTCGCTTTATGCCGCTGGAGATTCGGCTGCATTTGCGCCTGATGCCCATGTCACCACCAGAATGGCGTGTGCGACTGCCATCCCCATGGGGGCGCACGCTGCCGACAACTTGGTTGCGCAGCTTGTGGGAGAGAAACAAAAACCGTTTCGCTTTGGCTATGTAGCACAGTGCATCAGCCTGGGACGCCATGATGGGCTGGTTCAACTTGTGCATGCAGATGATCGCGCACGCGAACAGATTGTGACGGGGCGCCTGGCCGTCTGGATCAAAGAGGGCGTGTGCCGTGCGACGGCACTTTCCGCCACTGCAGGCTGGGCGGCACGCTCATTCAACTGGCGCAAATGGAGCAGCGAACCAATGCGTGCGAGCAACTTACAGCCGGCGCCGGCGCATGCCCGTCCGATCAAAGGACAGCTATAGGACGAGAAGTGCAGCATGAAAACGATTGCAGAAGAGTTCGAGACGTTTCGCCCCCGCCTGTTTGCGATTGCCTACCGGATGCTGGGCAGCGCAGCCGATGCTGAGGATATTGTGCAGGAGGCCTATCTGCGCTATCAGGGCGCGGCGGGGGAGACTATCCGGTCGCCAAAGGCGTTTTTGACGACCGTGGTCACCCGACTGTCAATCGATCAACTGAAATCCGCTCGCCACCAGCGGGAAAGCTATCTAGGTGCGTGGTTGCCTGAACCCTTGCTGACGGACGCCGGCAGCGAACCTGCCGATCTCGTGGCGTTGAATGACTCATTATCGATGGCTTTCTTAGTGCTGCTGGAAAGATTGAATCCGGTCGAACGGGCCGTGTTTCTGCTGCGCGAAGTTTTTGACTATGACTATCCGGCCATTGCCGCCATTTTGGACAAAAGCGAAAGCGCTTGTCGCCAGGCCCTGCACCGGGCGCGTGCAGCCATCCGCAGCGGAAAGCCCCGTTTCCACAGCACGGCGGAAGAACATCATCATGTCTTCCTGCAGTTCTTGCAAACGTGTCAACAAGGGGATGTGCAGGGGCTGGAAGCGCTGCTGGCGGCCGATGTAAGCGCAGTGGCCGATGGCGGCGGCAAGGCCAGCGCTGCTGTCCGCCCCTTGCAAGGGTCAAAGGCGGTGGGTGCGTTTCTGCTCGGTCTCTTCAAACGCGCACCTGCTGATATCCAGGTCGAGATTGTTGAGGTCAACGGGCGTTCCGGCCTGCTGGTGCGCCAGGATCAGCTTCCCATTCTGGTGATGATGGCGGAGGTTGTCGAAGGCAAGATCACGCACATCTGGTCCATGCGCAACCCGGACAAACTGCGCCGGCTGTAGGGGGGGAGGAGGAGGTTTAACGCAGAGGCGCAGAGGAGGAACGCAGAGGACGCAGAGGAACGCCTTTCCCGCCCGTCCCGTGCACACGCCCACGTACGCTGATTTGCGCGGCGGGAGAGGATCGGTGTGCGCGTGCCTCGCTCAGTCCCCGCCGCCTTGCCCGCCCCAAAACGCCGCGGACTGCAGCCCGGCACGTCTATTTGCCGCGCTCCCCTCCAGGTGTGTAGATCACGCTTGCAGCGTGACAAATTCGCCCCCCAATTTATCCTTCGCCACCTTACGTTTTCGTTTGTTCAGCAGTATCATAACCCGGCTGACTATTCTCTTGGCATCCGAATCGATGGAATTCCACTGCTATGCCGCGTATCTTTGATAATATTGAGCACCCGCTGCTGCCTGCCCTGCACAGTACGCTTGCCGCTTCCTATCGCGCCGATTTCTGCGTGGGCTACTTCAACCTGCGCGGCTGGCATGCCGACGAGTTGGGGCTGCGCCGGCTGGCGGCGCAAATACGCAGCGGCCAAGTAGTCGTCAAACTCTTTCTGCGCCACCCCCTGCACGCCAAGCTCTACCTGCTCTTTCGCAGCGACCAGATCACGCCCGTTATCGGCTATCTGGGCAGCAGCAACCTCACCTTTTCCAGCCTCTCCGGCCAGGGTGAACTCAACATCGACGTCGTCGACCAGGACGCCGCGCAAAAGCTGGCGCGCTGGTTTGCCGACCGCTGGGCCGACCGCTGGTGCATCGACATCTCTGCCGAACTGGCGGACATCATCGACGAGAGCTGGGCGGGCGAGCGCCTGCTGCCCCCTTACTATATCTACCTTAAGATGGCATACCACCTCTTGTTGGAAGCGCGCGCCAACTGCAGAGCCGCGGCGTGCAGAAGCTTGCCGGCATCACCGGCAGCACGCCCGAACCGACCGCCTATGCCTATTGCTTCAGCCCCGTCAGCAACCGCAAACGCCAGCAGGCGCCGGAGATCATCTGCGCCAACTTCTGGCCGGCGGACGGCGTCGAACGGCTGATCCGGCTGCGCGAACGGCTGCGGACGCGGCTGCAGCAAAACGCCGAAGTGGTGGGCGCCGATGAACTGTTTTTTGAAG
>JBBRBX010000168.1:0-9128 GCA_038205395.1 Caldilineales bacterium | reverse complement strand
GGACAAAGGCGTGCCCGGCGAAGAGTTCCACATGCTGCACAAGCTGCAGCCGGGCGCTGCTGTCCACCAGCGTCAGCGTCAACTGCGGCGCCGCGCCCTCTTCATTTTGTTCGGCGGTGATAAGGGTGCTCCACTGCACCGGTTTGTGCGCCACCAGCAGGGTGGCAAGGGGCGACCAGGTCGTCTGTCCGCCGGGAAGCTGCGGATGGCTGATCTGCCACCACAGCCCCTCGTCCCGCCACGCGATATGGCAGACCAAATCCGCAAATTGAAGATGCCAGGCAGCGCTCACTCCGTCTCTCCTAAACAGGTGTGGGCGAAACGCGACGGTTACGACAGGGGAGATTAACCGCGCCTTTTTCGCATATGTGAAAGATGTTCGCCAGCAGGAATTCCGCAGCCGGAGTATAGCATGGTGTGGCGGGCCGGGTCAACGCGCGCGCAAGCGATTCTGCGGCGATTGACACCAACTCTGGCACCATGTTATAATCCAATTAAATTCCAGTCGGTGAATGCATTTCATACATGTGAACGAGCGACGGCTCGCGTGGCGCCGCTCACCAATAGTAGCTTACAGATTTCTCCAGGAGGATCCACTGATGACAAATCGTCTGTTGCAGTCGATTGTGCTTGTCACGCTGCTGGCGCTGCTGCTGTCCGCCTGCGCCCCAGCCGCACCGGCGGAGCCGGCGGCCACCACAGAGGCTGCCGCCCCGGCGGCGGTGACGCCCGCCGAGATCATTGCCGGGCAGGAATGGCGGCAGACCGACGCCTACCGCCCGCTGCCGGAGCGGGCGACCTTGGTGCTGGTCAAGGGCGGCCAGGAAAATGCGGCTTTGATGCCGGAAGGCGAGTCCATTGAAGACAATCAGGCGCTGCGCTATATCGAAGATACGCTCAACATCGATATTACCTTTGCCTGGGTTGTGCCCAGCGACAGCTTCAGCGACAAGCTCAACCTTTCCATTGCCAGCGGCGACATCCCCGACATGATGGCTGTGGACCCGATCCAACTGCAGCAGTTGACGGAAGCGGGCGCGATTGAAGACCTGACCTCGGTTGTCCAAACCTACGCCAACGCCGACATCCAGGAAAATTGGAGCCAGACCGGCGGCGTGGCGATGGAAGCCGCCACCATCGACGGCAAGGTGATGGGCATCCCCAATGTACAGCCGCAGGCGGATGCCCCCATCATGGCTTGGGTGCGCCAGGATTGGCTGGACAAGCTCGGTCTGGAGGCTCCCAAGACGGTCGATGACATCGAAGCCATTGCCAAGGCATTTATCGAGCAGGACCCTGACGGCAACGGCGCCGCCGACACCTATGGCCTGACCGGCACTTCGCAGCCGGTGGCGGTGCCCAGCAACCTGCACGGTTTTGATGCGATTTTCAACGCCTACGACGCCTTCCCTGAAATCTTCTACCGCGATGCCGAGGGCAAGATTGTCTACGGCTCCGTGCAGCCGGAGACAAAGGAAGCGCTGACGCGTCTGGCGGCCATGTATCAAGAGGGTGTGATCGACCCGGAATTTGCCACCAAGAACACCGACAAATCCAACGAGCTGGTTGTCGGCGGCAGAGCGGGCATTATGATGGGGCCGTGGTGGACTTCCTGGTGGCCGCTGGCCGATGCCGTCAATAGTGACCCCAACGCCGATTGGCAGCCCTTCCTGATCCAGGACAAGAACGGCGATTATAGCTATGCGATGGGCGACTACACCAACAGCTTTGTCGTCGTCAAGAAGGGTTTCCCGCACCCGGAAGTGGCGCTCAAAATCCTGAACGTGCAGAATGACCTGAGTTATGGACTGAACGATGCGCCACAGTTCTACCCCAATTTTAATGAAATTTGGACGCTGCTCTTCCCAATCCCGTTCCTGATCGAGCAGCCGTATGTGGTCGAGCGGATGGGCAAGGAATATCAAGAGGCGGTGGACGGCACGCGCGACCCTGTCGAGTTCAGCGACGCCATGAAGCTTGAGTTTGGCCAGATTCAGAAGGATATGGCCGCCCCGCGCAGCGATTCGGCCAACTGGGCCACCCGCATGGCGCGCCTGGATGGCGCCCTGCTGCTGGCCGGCGGCATCAACGAGGTGCGCACGGACCCGGCGGCGGCGCGCATCTTCACGATCGACCCCACCTGGCCGGCGCTGAAGAAGCTGGAAGAAGAGACCTTCCTCCAGATCATCACCGGCGCCAAATCGGTGGATGACTTCGATGCGTTTGTCACAGAATGGAACAACAGCGGCGGCGCGTCGCTGCTGGAACAGATGAACCAGTAAGCCACTGCGGATGCGGGCGATGGGCGGCTCTCCCTCCCGGCCGCCCTCCCCGTCTCCGCAGCATTCACCGCACCCCAGTCAAGCCCAGCGTTTGCACTGTTTGCCAGATTTCAGGGATCGCTGCTATGTCTAAGAACACCGACCGCGCCGCCTACTATGTGATGATCCTGCCCGGCCTGCTGCTGCTGTTCGCGTTTACCTTTGTGCCGCTCTATTACTCCATCATCGCCTTTCAGAAGTTCAACCCAGCGCTGGGGGTGCAGGGTTCGCCCTGGGTGGGGCTGGACAACATTCTCTACATGTTCAGCCTGCGCGATGCACGGCAGGTCTTTTTCAACACCGTCTTTATCGCCAGTATGAAGATGGTGGTTGTGCTCCTGGCCGCCGTGACCTTTGCGCTGCTGCTCAACGAGGTGCGCTTTGCCCGCACCCAGCGCACGATCCAGACGATGGTCTACCTGCCCCATTTCCTTTCCTGGGTGATCCTGGCTGGCATCCTGCGCACCATCCTGGCGCGCGACGGGATGCTCAACGACTTCTTAGGGGTTTTGGGCGTAGGGCCGGTCTATTTTCTCGGCCAGCCCAATCTGTTCCCCTGGGTCATCATCTTGAGTGATGTCTGGAAAGAGTTCGGCTTTGAGGCAATTGTCTATCTTGCTGCCTTGACCGCCATCGACCCGACGCTGTATGAAGTGGCGGAGCTGGACGGCGCCAGCCGCTTTGAAAAGATGCGTTTTATCTCCGTGCCCAGCATTGCGCCGGTAATTGTGCTCGTGGGCTGTCTTAGCATCGGCAATGTGCTCAACGCCGGCTTCGACCAGATTTTCAACCTCTACAGCCCGATTGTGTATGCGACCGGCGACATCATCGACACCTATGTCTATCGCATCGGCCTGCTGCAAGGGCAGTACAGCCTGGGCACGGCGGTCGGCGTCTTTAAGACGGTGGTCGCGTTGCTGCTGATCGGCGTCTCGTACTGGGCGGCCAACCGCTTCGCCAGCTACAGGATTTTTTAGGAGGGCGACATGTTTTCTGCGCGCAGCACCTCGGACCGTATCGTCGATTATCTGATTACGCTGTTGCTTATTTTTGTCGGCGTCTCTACGCTGCTGCCCTTGGTGAATACGCTCGCCATCTCTTTGAGCACCAAGACCGCGGTCAGCGGGGGGATGGTGGGTCTGTGGCCGGTGGGCTTCAACCTGGACGCCTACGGCTATATCCTGCGCGACGGAAGCTTCTGGCGGGCCTTCGGCATCTCGGTGCTGCGTGTGGTCATCGGCGCTTCGCTCAACGTGGGCCTCTCCATCCTCACCGCCTTTCCGCTATCGCGCACCGACAGGGCCTTTCGGGGGCGCAACCTATTTATGTGGCTCTTTGTCTTTGGCATGATCCTCAACGTAGGGCTGGTGCCGTGGTATCTGACCATCAGCAACTACAACCTGATCGACAACTTCTGGGCGCTGGTGCTGCCGGGGGCCATCCCCATCTGGAGCGTCATCATTCTGATGAACTTCTTTCGCAACATCCCCAAGGAACTGGACGAGGCGGCCCGCATCGACGGGGCCAATCCCTGGCAACTGCTGTGGAGCATCTATCTGCCCACTTCGCTGCCGGCGTTGGCCACCATCACCCTATTTGCCATTGTCGGCCACTGGAACTCGTTTTTTGACGGCCTGATTCTGATGAACGACCCGGCCAACTACCCGCTGCAGACCTATATCCAGCAGTTGGTAATTGCCGACCGCCCCGCGCTGCACGGGGGGCAGGCGCAGATGATGGCGCAGCTTTCCAACAACACCCTCAACGCCGCCAAGCTGTTCGTGGCGATGATCCCCATCCTGCTCATCTATCCCCTGCTGCAGCGCTACTTTGTGCGCGGCATCATGCTGGGCGCCGTCAAGGAGTAGGTGCGCCCGCAATTCCACCGATCTAACTCGTATTCCGCAGTTACTCACCGTGTACGATAAGATGGAGTAATATAATTGCCGCCGCGCCCGCCTGCCGGGGCTGCGGCATCGGAAAGGAGAGGGGAACCGCGCAGCGGTTTCGCCCGTTGAAACCATTAATGCTATCGATACGCAACCCGTGGCTTTGGGGCGTGGGGCTGGCGCTGCTGCTGCTGGCGACGCTGGCCGGCGCCACCTTTTTCGCCCTGCGCAGCCGCCCGCAAACCAGCGCCGCAGAAGCCCGTTTACAGCCTGTCCCCACCTGGACGCCCACCCAGGCAGCAGCCTCCGCCGGGGCAGCAGCCTCCGCTCCTGGGGGCGATTCCGCTGCGCCCGCCGCCATCGCCATTCCTACGCCGGAAGCGGGGCAGCCGGCAGCCGCCACTGCAACGACTGCGCCGGAGGCGCCGGACGCTGTCACTGCCAGTGCAGGTGCATCTAGTGCGAACGCAACCGGCGAGCCGTCCGCAGGGCCGGCTGTGACCGTCACGACTGTCAACGACCCGGCCCCAGCCGCAGCCGTTACGCCCGGCGACCCGTCGCCCCAGGGCCTCCTGGCGCAGGGAGAGCTGCTGCACCGCTACGGCGATTACGCCAACGCCCGCCCGCTCTTTGCCTCTCTGTTGGATAATGAGACAGCAGACGCCGCGCTGCAGCGCACGGCGCAGTTTGACCTTGCCCGCGCCTATCTCGGCGACGGCTCTTACAGCGAGGCGCTGGCCACGCTGGACCAACTGGACGCCGCGCTGGCTGCCGACGGCGCAGACCCCGACCAGTTCGGCCAACAGGAACAATTTTTGCGCGGCGAAGCGCTGCTGGGGCAGCGCCAGTACAGCGACGCCATCGCCGCCTACTGGCGCTTCCTCGACGCCTATCCTTGGATGGGCGAAAGCGTGCAGCCGCGCATCGCCCAAGCCTACCTGGCGCTCAACGACCCGGCCTCGGCGGCGGCGGCCTTCCGTCGCGCCGCGGATGTCTCCAGCGACAACCCCAGCAAGGCGCATCTGCTGGAGCAGGTGGCGCAGGCGCAGGTGGACGCCGGGCAGTATGCCGAGGCGGTGGCAGCCTATGACGAGATTCTGGCCTTTGCCGGCAACGCCGCCTACCGCGCCGAAATGGAGTACCAGGCAGGGCAGGCGCTGGCGGCGGCGGGCGACGGACCGGGCGCTATCGAACGCTGGCGGGCGGCCACGGCGGAAGCGCCGGAGAGCCGGCCCGCGTATCTGGCGCTGGTCGAGATCGTCAACCGCGACGCCACCTTTGATCTCTACCAGCGCGGCTATATCGACCTCTACGCCGACGCCTACGAGCCGGCCATCAGCGCCTTCCAAGCCTATCTGGACGCCACCGACGCCAGCGATGCCCGCCATGCCAGTGCGCTGCACCGGCTGGGCCAATCGTATCTGGGGGCGGGCAATTATGCCGAAGCCATCGCCCGCCTGGACGAGGTGATCGCCAACTATCCCGCCTGTGACTGCTTCGGGCTGGCCTGGCTGCACAAGGCAATGGCGCAGGCCGGGCAGGGCGATACGGCCGGCGCGCGCCGCACCTACCGCACCTTTGCGCGCGACTATCCCGACGACGAACAGGCGCCCGAAGCGCTCTGGCTGAGCGGGCGCGCGGCGCTGGACGAGGGCAACCAGATCGAAGCCGCCGTCGATTTTATGGCGCTGGCCGACCGTTTTCCCGCCAGCGAACGGGCGCCGCAAGCGCTCTACGCCCTGGGCGTGGGCGCGGTGACCAAGCAGTTGTACGGCCAGGCGGCCCCCATCTTTGTGCGGCTGCAGCAGAGTTATCCCGACTACAAATGGGATGCGGTGGCCTACTGGCTGGGGCGCAGCTATGCCGGGTCGGGCAGCAGCGACGAGGCGCAGGCCACCTGGCAGGCGCTGGTCGAGCGGGCGCCGGACATCTACTACGGGGTGCTGGCCGCCTATGCGCTGCAAGAGATCCCCATGACGGATGCGGCGGCGCTGGCCTCGATTGCGAAAGTGGCCGGCCCCGCCGGCCGGCTGGCGGACGACGACGGCAGCCAGACCTTTGCCGAGCAGTGGCTGCGCAGCTGGATCACCGACACGGCGGTGCTGGAACTGGCCGATCTGGCCGCCCTGCCGATGACCGTTTCGGAGGATCAAAACCTGGCCAAGGGGCGGCTGCTGCTGGCGCTCGACCAGCGCGGCGCGGCTCTGGCGGCGCTCGAACGGCTCTACGACCGTCACAGTGCGCAGCCGCAGGCGCTCTATGCGCTCAGCCTGGAGTTCGCCCGCCTGGGCGCCTACCGGCTGAGCCTGCTGTCGGCGGCGCGCCTGCTGATCCTCAGCGGCGTCCCGCTGGTCGAAGATGGGCCGATCTTTCTCCAGCGGCTGGCCTATCCGCGCCCCTTCAACGATTTGATCGTGCGCGAGGCGCGCGCCAACGGCCTCGACCCGCTGCTCTACTTCAGCCTCATCCGGCAGGAAAGCCTGTTTGAAGAAGGTGCGCAGTCCACCGCCGCCGCCCAGGGGCTGGCGCAGATCATCCCGGATACCGGCTTGTGGGTGGCGGAGCAGTTGGGCCACCCCGAATACACCAACGAGATTATCTACCGCCCGGTGGTCAACCTGCGCTTTGGCGCCTACTATCTTGACTGGGTGCGCGACTATCTGGACGGCAACCTGCTTTCGGCGCTGGCGGGCTACAACGCGGGGCCGGGCAACGCCCAAAGCTGGCGCGCCGCATCCGGACCGGACGACACCATCTTCACCGAAATCCTGACCTATACCGAACCGCGCATCTACATCCAGGCCGTGCTGGGCAACCTCTATCAGTACGCGCGCCTCTATCCTGACGACTGACTCCTTGCAGCCTGCCCGTTCTGCAGAATGACTGGGTGGCCGGCAAGTTTGCAACGCTGGCACAACAGCAGCCGTGCTATACTCCCGCTAGGAATGGATGCCGCCCAGATGTGGCGGCAGGCAGGCAGGCGCAAAAGAATGGCAGCGCACAAGCGGCGCAGGAGACCGGCAGGAGAAGAGTCAACGATGACGGATATGCAGCAGTACGACGGCAAGCTGGTGACGATCGAGCGCTTTATTTTGGACCAGCAGTCCGAACACCCCGACGCCACCGGCTCGCTCACCAATTTACTGTACGATATGGCGCTGTGCGCCAAGATCATCGCCAGCAAGACCACGCGTGCGGGGCTGGCGGAGGTGTTGGGCAGCGCCGGCGAAGAGAACGTGCAGGGCGAGGAAGTGCAGAAGCTGGATGTCTTTGCCCAGCGCACGATCTACCGGCTCAACGACCACACCGGGCGGCTGGCGGTCATGGCCTCCGAAGAGGAAGAGAACATCATCCCCATCCCCGACCGCTTTGCGACGGGCAAGTATGTGCTGCTGTACGACCCGCTGGATGGCTCCTCCAACATCGACGCCAACGTCAGCGTGGGCACGATCTTCGGCATCCACCGCCGCGTCTCGCCCGCCGGGCGCGGCACGCTGGCCGATTGTCTGCAGCCGGGGCGCAGCCTGGTGGCAGCCGGCTATATCCTCTACGGTTCCAGCACCATGATGGTCTATGCCACCACCGGCGGCGGCGTACACGGCTTCACGCTCGACCCAGCCATCGGCGAATTTTTGCTCTCGCATCCCAACATCCGCATCCCGGAGCAGGCCAAGTACTACAGCGTCAACCAGGGTTACGAACCCTACTGGAGCCAGGGCGTGCGGGCGTACACGGAGTGGCTGCAGCACGATACGCCGGAGAAGAAGGGGCTGTCGCTGCGCTACATCGGTTCGCTGGTGGCGGATTTCCATCGCAACCTGCTGGCGGGCGGCGTCTTCTACTATCCTGCCGACAGCAAAGACCCCAAGAAGCCGGGCGGCAAGCTGCGGCTGCTGTATGAAGCCGCCCCGCTGGCCTTTCTGGCCCAGCAGGCGGGCGGCTACGCCTCCGACGGCAGCCGGCCCATCCTGGACATCCAGCCTACCGCCCTACACCAGCGCGTGCCGATCTTTATCGGCAGCCGGCTGCTGGTGGAGAAGGCGGAGGCGCTGATTGCTGAGCAGTATGTAGGTCACGCTGCAAGCGTGACGGGCAACTCTCCCAGCGAGCAGAGGAGTGTCACGCTGCAAGCGTGACCTACGGGAGAGATGCCGCGAGCGATAGGGGTGCACCGCAGCATGTAGGTCACGCTTGCAGCGTGACGGCATTTTCCGCCACAATTCTTTGCCAGGGGAAGAGCGCAATGGACTACCGCCGCTATTACATCCCGGATGCAATTGTCTTCATCACGCAAGTGGTTTTGGATCGCAAACCAATATTCGCCAACCTCGACCAGGTAAACCTGCTGCGCTCAACTCTGCATACCGTACAAGAGATCCATCCATTTCAAATGCTTGGCTATGTATTTTTGCCGGATCATTTTCACATTCTCATCAAGCCTGGGCTTGCGGTGACCCACAGCCAGATCATGCACTCCCTCAAACCAAACTTTACAAAGGCGTACAAAAAAGCCTGCGGGTTGGCAGAAGCCACGCACTTCTGGCAAAGAAGGTATTGGGATCATGTTATTTGTAACCAAGACGACCTTGAACATCATTTGCATTATATCCATTACAATCCAGTAAAGCACGGCTATGTGGCAAAACCAGAGGAGTGGGTCAACAGCAGTTATTGCCATTGGCGGCAACGCGGTGCATATCCAGACCAGTGGGGATGGAGTCTGCCGAAAACAGCGCCGAATTTGCAACAAAATTTTGGAGAGTAAAGTATAGCAGCCTGTAGGTCACGCTTGCAGCGTGACGGGGCAACTCTGCCGGTGAGCAAAGGAATGTCACGCTTGCAGCGTGACCCTGGAGTTTGGCTTTTTGGGGGAGGGGGTTGAAAAAGGATGCCCGATCAGTGAAAATGGTTATAGAGA
>JBBRBX010000167.1:0-9212 GCA_038205395.1 Caldilineales bacterium | reverse complement strand
GCAAAGGGAGCCAGGTGGCCCACGGTCAGCAGCGCCTTGCCGGCGGGAACAGTCTTGCTGATTTCGGTGGCGCTGAAAGCCAGTGGCTGCGAGTTGGCGCCGCCGATGGCGAACAGATCATACTTGGCGCCGCCCATCAGGTTGAGCGTGCCGCTCAGCGCCACGGTGGAGGTGCCGGCAGGCAGCACTTCAACCAGTGTCGGCCCCGGCAGCAGCTGCACGTTCGGCACGAACACACCGTAAACTACGTTAGTGAAGGCTGTTGCCCCGTTGACGCGGATGTCCACTGCTGTCCCAGCCACGCTGGCCGCGAAAGGAGCAAAGTGACCGACCGTAACGCTTACCGGAAGGTCGAGACCGCTGACTGAGGTGACTGCCAGCGGGAAAGCTTCAGTGCCCTTACCGATGGCAAAGACGTCATAGTTCTTGCCTGCCACCAGCGCGATAGGATCCAGATCTAGCGCTGTCGTGGCACAATTGGTGCCCGCCACAGCGATGCTCAGATCATAGATGCCTGCCGGCAGAGGCAGATAGGGTGAGGAAACGCCAAAGGGAACGCCTGTCAGCGGCGCCACCGGCGCACCGGTTTCGTCGTTGCAAATGTCCACTTTGGTGGCTTCTAGTGTGTTGGCGAACGGCGCATAGTGGCCCACGCGCAAGTTGGCGCTGCCGGCGGGCGGTGCGGCGGGATTATCATCCAAAGCCACCAACGCCAACGGCTGATTGGCGCCGTCGCCGACTGCCAGCAGCGTATACTGCTTGTCATTCTCCAGCGTCACAACACCCGAAATGGCTACGCTACTTGTACCGGTGGGCAGCACTTCGACTGTGTACTGGCCCGCAGGCAGAATATCGATGCCCGTTTTTAGCTCTGAATAGAGAAATTCCGTAAACACATCACCGCCGTTGATGCGCACCGTCACCGAAGTGCCGGCAACATCCGCACCAAAGGGGGCCAGGTGGCCGACATTGACAACTGGGTTAGCCGCTGGGCTATCCGGCGTCTGTCCGGCGTCAGATTGAGCTGCTACCACATGTACGGCGCCGAGCGCAAGTACACAGGCAAAAGCTAGACTGGCGAGCATACGTACATATACTCGTACTGGGGTCATAGAAGCTACTCCTTTATGCTTGTAGATCTGATCTTACTGAGTTTGAATACACTGCAAGCTACTAAATTAACTACACAAAACTTGTTCAACAACGCGCTGTTTTACGCTATACTGCCCTACCCCGCAAAAAATTAGTCGGCTCTAGACAGCTTCAGCATTATACCGCACTACTACAATACAGAATATATACAACATCTGTTAGTAATTTGCATACCTATTGTACAAAACGGTTTACGGTTAGGGGCAAGACCGGGGCGCCGGCACGATGGGTGCGAGCAGGTGCAAGGCAAGAATTTTTGTCTCTAGGTGCAGACGTGTTAGAGTGAATGTTTGCGACCGTCCACGCGTGCCAGCCGCCGCAGCCCATTCACAGCACACGTGCAGATGGAGCCGCACCCAATCATCAGCGAGCGGTTCCGCACCTGTCTCCTGGAGTATTGTTATGTCGCAACGTCTTTCAACCTACTGGCGACTCTTCGCTTATCTGCGCCCCTACCCCTGGCGGGTTACAGCTGCCTATGGCGGTATGGTGTTTGCTACGCTGCTCAACTTGTTTATACCCCAGATCATCAAAGGGGCTATCGACCAGGGGCTGACTCAGGGCAACGCCAACCGGCTGTTCTTAGCAGCGGCTATGATTCTGGGAATTGCGGTTGTGCGCGGCGTGGCCGGCTTTCTCAACATGTATAACGGTGAGTGGATCACCTTCCGCGTAGCCTATGCGCTGCGCAATGACTTTTTTCACGCCTTGCAGACGCTGCCTTTTGCATTTCACGATCAGGCGCATACAGGCGACTTAATGAGCCGGGCGACCGGCGATATTTCCGACACCGAACGCTTTGCCGGCACCGGTATGATCCAGTTGACCAGTGTCGTGTTGCTCACAATAGGTGTCGTGGTTGCCATGTTCTGGCAAGAGGCCAGCCTGGCCCTGGTGGCTGTGATACCGGTGATTGTGTTGGTGGGTGTGGCGCTGCGTCTTGGACGTGTCGTAGAGCCGATGTGGCGGTCGATCCAAGTGCAGATGGGCGTGCTTTCTACCCGTATGCAGGAAAGTCTGACCGGCATCAATGTCGTTAAAGCGTTCGCTCGCGAGTCGCACGAGTTCGCCATTTTTGAGGAAGAGAATGAACGCTGGTATGAGCGGCGCAGCGGCGTCATCATCTCCTGGGGCAACCACTGGCCGCTCTTTACCTTTGTGCTCTCGATTGGCATCTTTATCCTGCTTTGGTTTGGCGGGCCGCAAGTGCTAGCGGGTACGACTACCGTCGGCACGCTGTTTGCCATGATCTCCTATCTGCTGATGCTCAACGCGCCAATGCAGCAATTGGGCAACCTGGTCAACCTGGCCGCAACTGCGGGCGCCAGCGCCGGGCGCGTTTTCGAGATTATTGACAGCCCCAACGAAATTGTCGAGAAGCCGGATGCTGTGGAACTGGATCAACTTGCCGGACGTGTGTGCTTTGAGCATGTGTCGTTCGCCTATCCGGACGCAGGCGAAGACGAGGCGCACGTGCTCCGCGACATCGACTTTTGCGCTGAGCCGGGGCAGACGATTGCCCTGATTGGCCCTACCGGCAGCGGCAAATCCACCGTCGTCTCACTTATCTCGCGCTTTTACGACCCGACGACCGGACGCGTGACGCTGGATGGGATAGATGTGCGTGACGCCACGCTGCTTAGCGTGCGCAGCCATATCGGCGTCGTGCTGCAAAATCCATTTTTGTTCAGCGCCACCATCCGTGAAAACATTGCCTACGGCGTGCCGGGGGCGGGGGATGCGGATGTGGCGGCTGCAGCCCGTGCTGCCAATGCGGAAAATTTTATCCTGCGTTTTCCAGATGGCTACGCAACCCGCGTAGGCGAGCGCGGCGTAACCCTCAGCGGTGGGCAAAAGCAGCGCATTGCCATCGCCCGCGCGCTGCTCTACAACCCGCGCATTCTCATTCTGGATGACTCCACCAGCAGCGTTGATACGGAAACCGAGCATCTGATCCAGCAGGCATTGACACAACTGATGCATAACCGTACGACCTTCGTGATTGCCCAGCGGCTGCTGACGCTGAAAAGCGCCGACTGCATCCTGGTGCTGGATCATGGGCATATTGTCGAGCGCGGGACGCACGCCGAACTGCTGACCCAGGATGGTTTATACCGGCAAATTTACGATCTGCAGCTCAAGGCGCAGGAAGAGTATCTCCTCGTCGAACAAGAACAGAATCGGGAGAAAAGCTTATGACCTCCCCATCCGTGACAGTGAATAAGCCGGCGGCGGATTCGCCGCAGGAACAGCAACGGCGCGAGGAGAAGGTGAAGGCGCTGCTGGGCCAGGCCGAGGATGAAGCCATTGCTCGCGGCTATGACTCGCGGCTGGTGAACCAACTGTTTGGCTTTCTCAGCCCTTACCGCAGGAAGGTGGTGGCCGCCGTGGCGTGGATGATCGCCACCACCCTGCTCTCCGTCTCCGGCCCGTGGATTATTGGTAAAGCCGTGGACGATGGGCTGCGCGCCGGCAACCTGGAGGCGCTGCGCATGTGGACACTGCTTTTTGGCGGCGCCGCCATCCTCGAATGGATATCCAACCGCCAGCGTATCCTGATTATGGCCAGCGTAGGCACGCGCGTGGTGACTGATGTGCGCAGCAAGCTGTTTCGCCATCTGCATGCATTGTCGCTCAATTTTCACAACAATGTCAGCGTAGGTCGCCTGATGAGCCGGTTGATCGGCGACGTGGGCACGCTGCAGGATTTTGTCACCTGGACGATTACCGGCTCGGCGCGTGCCGTCTTCTATCTCATCGGCGTCGGCATCGCCATGCTGCTGTTGAACTGGGTGCTGGCGCTGGTGGCCGTGGCTGTCGTGCCGCCGATGATCTTACTCACCAGTTACTGGCGCAGCCATGTGCGTGAAGCGTACCGCGCCACGCGCTCGCGGCTGTCGCTGATTAACGGCTATCTCAATGAGTCCATCCAGGGGGTGCGCGTCACACAAAGCTTTAACCGTGCTGCACGCAACATTCGCCACTTCGACGACCTGAACCGCTCATTCTTTGATGCCAACACGCAGGCGGCGCGGCTCTCCGCATTCTTTTTCCCAGGTGTGGATTTTCTCGGCTCGTTGGCCGGCGCGCTGGTGATTGGCGTGGGCGGATGGCTGGTGCTGGGTGATGCACTCACCGCCGGTACATTGGTGGCCTTCTTGCTTTATGTGGATCGCTTTTTTGACCCCATTCGTGAGCTGGCACAGCGTTACAACTCATTTCAAGTGACGATGGCCTCCAGTGAACGCATCTTTGGCTTGCTCAATACGCCGCCTGACCTGGTAGACCGGCCCGATGCGCAGACGCTGCCACCGGTGCGCGGACAGGTAGATTTTGTGGATGTTTCGTTTCACTACAAGCCCGACGAACCGGTGCTCGACAATGTGACGCTGCACGCTGAGCCGGGTGAGCGCATTGCCTTGGTCGGTGAAACGGGTGCAGGCAAGAGCACGGTGATCCGGCTGCTGGCGCGCTTCTTTGACGTGACCAGCGGTGCAATATTGGTGGATGGCCATGACATTCGCAGCGTGACAGTCGAAAGCCTGCGCAGCCAGTTGGGAATTGTCTTGCAGGATACCTACCTGTTCGGCTCGACTGTCATCGAAAATATCCGCTATGGGCGGCTGGATGCCACCGATGAGGAAGTGATGGCAGCCGCGCGCGCCGTGGGCGCCGATCTCTTTATTGAGCAGTTGCCGTACAAGTACTTTACCGTTTTGCAGGAGAACGGCAGCAATTTGAGCGTAGGCCAGCGCCAGATGATCTCCTTTGCGCGGGCGCTGATTGCTGACCCGCGTATCCTGATTTTGGATGAGGCGACCAGCAGTGTGGACACGGCCACTGAAAAGGTGATTGAGCAGGCCATGGACACCCTGATGGAAGATCGCACCAGCTTTGTGATTGCCCACCGGCTGAGCACCATTGTCGGCGCCGATCAGATTGTGGTGATGGATCAGGGGCGGATTGTCGAGCGGGGGACGCATGAGGAACTGCTTGCGCAGCATGGCCGCTACTACAATCTCTACACGATGCAGTGGCAGCAAGCCTAGCTTGTGGGGACTGCCGGAGAGAACTGCCGGGGATTCTGCCCGCTGCAGCGGTAAATGGGCGGCGGGCCACTTCCCTACTGCGTGGCTCGCCTGTATTGTACAAGCATGACCATTCCTGTACTGCGCGTTCTTATTGTGGCGGACGACCCCCTGGCGCGCGCGGGGGTGGCGGCCTTGCTGGCTGCCGAGCCGCAGGTGACAGTCTCCGGCTCAACCGGCAGCGATGAAGAGCCGGCTGTGGCGCAGGCGGCCTTTGCCCCTGATATTGTCATCTGGGATCTGGGCTGGGATGCGGCGGCGCGTATCGATGCCCTCAGCCGCTTTTGCGACGAGTGTGACCTGCCGGTGCTGGCGCTGGTCGCCGATGGACGCCTGGCCGCCGATGTGCGTGCGGCGGGCGGGCGCGGCTTGCTCAACCGCTCGGCCAGCGGCGCACAATTGGCAGCCGCCGCCGTGGCGCTTGCTCATGACCTGCTGGTGTTTGCTGACGAGCTTCTGCCGGTGGGAGCAATCGCAGTGCAGCCCGGCGGCGAAAGCTTGATGTTTGAAGCGCTGTCGGCACGCGAGTTGGATGTGCTGCACGACCTGGCCGAGGGCTTATCCAACAAACAAATTGCGCGCAGCTTGAGCATCAGCGAGCATACCGTCAAGTTTCACATCAACGCCATCTTGGGCAAACTGGGCGCGCAGAGCCGCACCGAGGCGGTGGTGCGCGCAACGCGTGCAGGCATTATCCTGTTGTAGAGAAACCGATATCGGAAAACGATGAGGGTGGACTATGGATTTGGCGGCGATCATTTTTGATTTAGACGGCGTGCTGATTGACTCGGAGGCGCTGCACAATGCGGCCGTGGCGGCGGCGCTGGCGGCCTATGGGGTGATCCTGCCGCCTGCTCTCTTTGAGGAATTTATGGGTATCCCCGACGCCGTATTGCTGGCGCACGCCAGCCATACGTATCTGGCCGGCAGCGTGCCGGCAGACAGATTGCTGGCAGAGAAGCAGCGGTTCTTTTTGCAGACGCAAGATCAGGTGCAGCCCATCGCCGGTGCGGTTGAGTTTGTCCGCCAGGTGCGCCGGCAGGTGAGCGCGCTGGCGCTTGTCACCTCCTCACTGCGCCACAACCAAGAAGCGGCGTTTGCACGCTTGGGCCTGGCGCCCTATTTTGACGCCGTTGTGACCGCAGAGGATGTGACGCACAGCAAGCCGCACCCCGAACCGTATGCGACAGCTGTGGCGCGGCTGGGGCTGCCCGCCGACCAATGCCTGGTGCTCGAAGATTCGCTGCACGGCATTGCCTCGGCGCGCGCCGCGGGCTGTTGCACACTCGGTCTGACCACCTCCTACCCCGCCGAGGCATTAACCGCCGCGGGGGCGGACTACGTGTGCACAGATTATGCTGAAGTGACCGCCGTCACAAAACAGATACAAACGCAGGAGGCAAGATGAATTGGACATCGCTCATAGAGCAATTGAGGAAGAAGTAGACAAGTTGAGCCTTCACCAGCAGGAGCAGCTTTTGCAGATGCTGCGGCAGTTGCCGCACTCATCGCTGCCGGCGGACACACCAGCGAGGTGCTGCTGGCTATATCTTGTTCTATGAATCAGCCGGAAGCGACCAGCCATAGCTATTCACTTCCAATAGCTTTGGGCCGGAGCCAAACCTATTTAAATTGTTCAAAAAATTCTTGGTCAATATCATAGGTTGTACGTGGTTTAAGACCCAGTTGCAATTTTTCGAACAGATCAACCAGCTTCTCACCGTCTACTAATTCGATCTGGGGAACACCATCGCGCAGTGCTTCCTCTCGCGCAGACGGAGTAAAAGTGCCTGTCGTCAGGATTAACCCTTTGTCTGCACGTCCGGCCATTGCACCGCGGAAATCACGAATTTGAGGTGCGCCGACACCTCCAGAGTACCTCTTGCACTGAAAAAGTACCTTAAAGCTGACGAAAGGTGTCATTTGTAAGATTCCAATGCCGTCGATGCCCCCATCTCCTGTGCGACCCGTCACGCTTACACGCTCAAAGCCAGATTCACGCAGCAGGCGCTGGCACAACTGCTCAAAACCTGATGCGGAGATCGACCGCAACAGTTGAAGCAGATCAATCCTGTAGTTGCTACCACTGCTGCGCACCTCACCCAGACTAGATGCTTCGCTGTCCATCAAGGATACATCCACATGTATGTCATCAGAATCGTGGACGTTGTTCATCCCATTGCGTACCTGCTTAAATATCTCCAGGGACTGCTGCTGTGTCAGGTTTTGCGATTCCCTGCCGCGGTCGGTGAGGCTCCACACACCACGGACAGAAGAATCTATATATCCGGCTTTAGCCATATAGAAGCGCGCCCAGTGCAGTTGGTTTCTAAGGCGTGTCGAACCACTGTTGATTACTTCAGACTGCTGTTCTTCAGAGATGTTTAGACGCCGGACGATGATGTCTTCCACTTCTTCGGGACGGCCCGAGCCACCAAGTTCATTAATTGCTCGTACGAGTGGGCCAAAGTACTGAATAAACTTTGGCCCCTTAGGCTCTCTGGACATCGTTGTTATTCTCTTCTCTGCAAGTTTTGATTGAGATTAGGCTGGCGTTTATTGCTGCTTTGACTGCCGCAGCAATTTTGTTTGGCGGGTATAGTAGTCGAGCAGAATGATGATAGTAGTATATGGGGAGGTAGCAGTTTCGACAATTTCGCACTCATTATAGCCATAGTAGGCTGTAACCGAACTGCCGTCTAAGTGTAGGGAATAAAACCGGCACGCACACTAGAAACGCTGCACAAAAGCGTTATACCGTAATTGACGCTGATTGGAAGTTCGCCTACAATATCTCCGTAACTCATCTACCCGCTTCTCTTTTTCTTTGGCAGCTTCATTAAAACCTTTTAAGCGACAGGAGGTTCCTATGCAGTTTCGTTCTCGCTCTGTGCGTTTTGCCGCGCTGGCTGTGCTGCTGCTGGCCGCGCTGCTGTTGCAAGCCTGCACCGCGGTGGCGCCCGTCAGCCCGGCAGGAGCCGCCGCCGGGGCGGCAGCCCCTGCCGCGGACGGCGCCGGCCAGTGGTGCAAGGATGTGAAGATCACCTTCTTCCCCGGCGGCCCGGCCGGTGGCGTATTTGCCAACAATGTCTATAACGGCGCGCAGCAGGCGGAAGCCGACCTTGGCCCCAAAGTGACTTATGTTTTCTCCGACTGGGACCCCCAGAAGATGATCCAGCAGTTCCAGGAAGCAGTCGCCACCAAGCCTGACGGCATTGCGGTGATGGGCCATCCCAGCGATGACGCCTTTTCCCCGCTGATCGATGACGCCGAGGCGCAGGGGATTATTGTGACCAGCCAGAACACCGAACTGCCGGCCAGTTTTGCCAAGTACCAGGGCAACGGCTTTGGCTATGTGGGCGCGGTCAACTATACCGCCGGCTACAACCTGGGTAAAGAAGCGATCAGGCGCTTCAGCTTGCAGAGCGGCGACCGCGCCATGGTTTGGGGCCTGCTCTCGCAGCCGAGCCGCGGCGAACGCACCAAGGGTGTGATCGATGCGCTGGAAGAAGCGGGTCTGACGGTCGATTATCTGGAGATCGATGCCGCCACCAATAAAGACCCGGCCGCCGGCGCCCCCACCTTTACCGGCTATGTCTCCTCCAATCCCGATGTCAAGCTGGTCGTCACCGACCACGGCGGGCTGACGGCTACGCTCGAAACGTATCTTAAGGCCGCCGGCAAAGGCCCCGACGACATTTATGGGGCAGGTTTTGACCTGTCGCCGGCCACGCTGGCCGCGATCCGCGGCGGCTGGACGGATCTGGTGATCGACCAGCAGCCGTGGCTGCAGGGCTATCTGCCCATTCTGCAGCTTTGTCTGACCAAGGTCTATGGCTTTTCCGGCCTGATGATCGACACCGGCGCCGGCTTTGCCGACAAGGACAACGTCGAGTTCCTGGCTCCGTTTGTGGAAAAGGAAATCCGCTAAGCAGCAGCAGGGGTGGCAGACGCTTACCGGGCGTCTGCCAC
>JBBRBX010000166.1:0-9240 GCA_038205395.1 Caldilineales bacterium | reverse complement strand
TTTCTAATATACCAGTCGCCATTGCGCTATTCTAACCAAAGGGCTGGATTGCGTCCAGTTAGGCGAGGGTGTCTGCAGCCTGATTTACCGAATTTCAATTAGGAGAGTGATATACTGGTGCAACGTGCCCGCTGCGGTGCATGTTCTATGCTTATATAATTCGGAGAATTTGCATGTCTACACCAACCACGCCAGCCGTCGAGGAACTGCCGCGCTGGGACTTATCCAATGTATATCCGTCGCTCGATTCCGAGGAATATCTTGAAGGCGGCCAACAGCTAAAAAATGGGATTGCGGAGGCGGAGGCATTTTTTGCTCGTGAGCTGCCTGCTGCGACGCCGGCGGCTGGACCGCAGAGCATTGCGACAGTGCTGGATGGCAGTGTGGAGCGGCTGAACCGGCTGTATGAACTGGCCGCCACGCGCCGGGCCTATCTCACAGGTTTTGTAGCCACTGATTCGCGCAACAGTGAGGCGGCGAAGGCGCTTTCGGTGCATGAACAGGTGGCGGTGAAGCTGGAGCAACTCAGCTTGCAGTTCCGCAGCTGGGTAGGGTCGATTGTCTCACTGTTGGAGGCAGCATTGGCTGTGGCGGCACCCACACAAAGCGGTGCGCAGGCGCACGCTTTTATGCTGCGTGAAACTGCTGCACAGGCGCGCTATCTGATGAGTCCTGCTGAAGAGGCGCTTGCCGCCGAGTTAAGCTTGAGCGGCGGCAATGCGTGGGGCAAGCTGCAAGGTACGATTACCTCACAATTGACAGCGGAAATCGAAGTGGATGGCCGTGTGCAGACGCTGCCGATGACGGCGATTATCAATCTGCGCTCGCACCCGGATGCGAGCGTGCGTCGGCGAGCGTATGAAGTCGAGCAGAAGGCATGGGAGAGCGTGGCAGAGCCGTTGGCTGCATGTCTGAATGGCGTCAAAGGCGAGGTGGTGACGTTGAACCGCAAGCGTGGGCGGGAAGACGCACTGCATTCTGCCATCGACCAAGCACGTATCGACCGGGCAACGCTGGATGCCATGCTGGGAGCCATGCAAAATGCGCTGCCGGTTTTTCACCGCTATCTGCGGGCTAAGGCACAGCGGCTGGGAAAAACACAGCTGCCCTGGTGGGATATATTTGCACCGATGGGCAACAGCGAGCGCGTCTATCGGTATGACGAGGCACAGCACTTGGTGCATGAGACGTTTACCGGTTTTGCCCCCGAACTAGGATCGTTAGCAGAACGCGCCTTTGCCAACAATTGGATCGATGTTGCACCACGCGCCGGCAAACGGGGCGGCGCGTTCTGCATGGATGTACCAGCGGTGGGTGAGTCGCGCGTGCTGACCAACTTTGATGGTTCGCTGGACCAGGTTTCAACGCTGGCGCACGAGCTCGGCCATGCCTTTCACAACGACTGCGCTGTACGTGCGGGCAAGAGTATGCTGCAGAGTGTGACGCCGATGACACTGGCAGAGACAGCATCAATCATGTGCGAGACTATCGTCAGCGAGGCGATACTGGCGCGCGCTGGCAAGCCGCAGGAGGTGCTGGCGATTCTGGAAACACAGTTGGTGGGATCAACGCAAGTAATCGTGGATATTTACTCCCGTTTCCTATTTGAACGCGAACTCTTTGCGCAGCGCGAACAGGGCGAACTTTCCCCTGGTGATCTGTGTGAGATTATGACGCAGGCGCAGCGTGACGCCTACGGCGATGGGCTGGATCCGCAGCACTTGCACCCATACATGTGGACATGGAAGCCGCACTACTACCGGACAGGACTGTCATTTTACAATTTTCCTTATGCGTTTGGTCTGCTGTTCGGCACAGGGTTATATGCTATTTATCGACAGCGTGGTGCAGCTTTTGTGCCCGATTACATCGATCTGCTCGCCTCGACCGGTGAAGCCAGTGCGGCTGATCTCGCTGCCCGCTTTGGCATTGACATTCGCAGCCCATCGTTCTGGGAAGGCAGCTTGGGTGTAATTGCCGGGCAGGTGGAGCGGTATGTCAATCTTGGTTCGTAAGATATTGAAGAATAGTTACAAAATAAGTTAGATAAAGAAAGCGCAGGGAGTCACCTCCTTGCGCTTTCTTACTCGCTAAATTTAGGTTTGTTCTGTGCTACTGGGCTGCGCGCAGCGCAGCAACGACAGTGGCGAAACTGGCGTTGGCATCTTGTATGGCTGTGTTGGCCTCTTCAAGCTGAGCGACGGCTCCGGTGCTGGCAGCTTGGGAGAGAGCACTGCCGGCAGCCGTATACTGTGTGGCGGCGGTGATAAGGACTGCTTGCGCACCGCTCAGCGCGGCGGGCGCCACCAGTTCGCCCACACTGGCGCCGGTGCGGCGCAGCAAGACAAGGGCGGCGCTGACACGGTTAGACCACTCCGGACTGCTCAACACCGCACTATCGCCCTGCGCCTCAGCAATCAAAGCATCCATCGTCTGTACAATGCCATCATAGGTGGTGAGGATGCCGTCGACATCGCTGATATAGGCGGCATTCGGATTGCCGGCAGCCACAGTCGTTGTCGTATCTGCGCTTGCGGCGGCAGCGGCCGGCGTGGGCGTGGGCAGCGGCAGCCCACCTCCAGCCGGTTCAGGCGTGGCCACCGGCGCTGCACCTTCTACCGGTGTCCCGTCGGCATTCAGCACCGGCACCGTCTCCAGTGCAGGTGGGTTGGCAACAAGATCGGCGAAAATCCAGCCGGTGTTATCAAGGCGGAACCAGGTGCCGTCAGCATTACGACCCACAATCGTGATGGCCTGGCCGTTGAGCGTGCCGCCGATTGTAGGGAATTCCGTGCCTGGACCGGCACGCAGATTGGCGTCGGTCGTTGTTGTCGGCGCAACAGGCGTTGTGTCTGCCGGGGCCGGTGTAGCTGTGGCTGCAGGCGTCGCTACAGCGGTTGCTGCGGGGACAGGTGCACTGCCGTTGGCCTGATCGATCAGTTCCTGGGTAGCGGCAGGCAAATTGGGAATTTGCGTGTTGGCTGTGAGGAAAGAGGCGATCCAGGCGCCGCCGTCAAGCAAATACCATTGACCATCTTGGCTAAGGCCCACTACAGACAAGGATTCACCCGGTCCAACCTGGCCGAGCTGGTCAAAGGTTGTGGCCGGGCCGGCGCGCAGATTGGCGGTGGTCGTTGCGGTGGTGGTGACTACCGGCAGCCCACTAGAGACCTGAGCCGTTGTAGTCACTGCGGCGGTTGGCTCTGCTTCCGGTGTAGCCGTCACTGCTTCAGTGGCAGTCACTTCAGCAGTAGCAGTCACTTCGGCAGTAGCCTCTGGTGCAGCCACTTCGGTGGCGGGCAGCAAATCGACCGTCACCTGGCCGTCAGGCAGCGTGGCGACTGTAACCGAGACAGGCAGTGTCCGTGTGGTAAGGTCTGCCAACTGCAGTGTCACGGAGGCCGGCACGGTTGATGTCAGCGTGTTGGTAACGACAAGGTCAAGGATAAGTTCAAGCGTAACGGGTGCACTCACCATGAGCATGGGACTGGTCAGAAGGTCTGTCCCGGTCAGTGTTTCCGTCAAAGCAACTGCCGGTGAATTGACCAGTGTGCTTGCTTCTGTCGACGTCAAGCCGGCGCCCGTTTCTACAGTCAGCGTAGACGTTGCTGCAATGGCGGCGTCTGCCTCTGTAGTAGTCGTCGCCGGCTCCGTTTCGGCAATAGCCGGCGTCTCGACTGTGGGCGTCAAGGATTCATTCGCAGCCAGATCGCCACTAAGCTCAGCCGTGCCGGTCAGCGTGCTTGTGAGCGCGCTTGTGAGCGCGCTGGTCAGCAGCGCACCAGTAGTCGGCAGTGTAGCCGGCACACTGATAGTGAGCGGGATCAACTGGTTGATGCGGATGCGCAGTGGTTGTGGCAGCGGCTGCGGTTCCTCAGCGGCAGGATCAAGTACAGGATCAGTCACCGTCTGGCGCGGGGTTGCCGCCTGGGCTGCTGTCATTTGTACAAGAAGCGCCGCAAAAAGGATCAGGCCGGTTGCCAGCAGGGCGAGGCTCTTACGGTACATGAGGTCCTCCCATGTGCGGATACGTGAATATTGAGACAATTATAGAGTAAATGCGAATACACGTTTTGGCAAGCCCTACACTGCCGATTTGGGCATTCGGCTGGAATGCCGCCAGCGGGCGCCTACTACAGCAAAGGCCAGCACAGCCAATACAATCAGCCAATAGAGTACTTGATACAGTAACGAATTAGAATCCCCAATCGGATCAAATGGGTGGCGCAGCAGTTCAGCGGCTTTAATCAAAAACCAGACTGCCCCCGCGACCACAATATTGGCGAAGGCTGTGAAGGCAGGGAGATTCATCCAGCGCACCAGCAGCAGACAAGCAATGCAAAACCACAATATGTGAATGCTGGCGCGTACGCGTGGCTCATCCCAAGCAATCCATTCGCCCCAAGCGAGACGCGTCGTGACCATGCTGGAAAGGGCGTAAGCAATCCAGATAGCAACGGCGCTTTCCTGCAGCGTCCGGCACCAGGCGGCAATGGCGGGATCTTGTTTCAGAAAATAGATGACTCCTGCCATGCCCGCGGCGGCAAAGGCAAGCAGCCCCACCTGCACGAGTGCGCCGTGCAGAAAAACCGGGCGAATGATGAAGCCGAGCGTCTTTTCGGGCGGAATAAGCGCAATGAGAAAGACGGTGACGCCGGCAATGAGTACAAGCGGCAGCACAAAACGACGCCAATCGTAGACGCCGAGCGGCGCAGGTTGCGTGGCAGTTATCAATTGGGGCTTAGACATGGCAGATCTTTCAGATGGTTGCGCCTGCGTATTCATGCTTGCGCATTATAGCATAAAACAGGTGCATTACGCGCTGCTGGCAGCGCGGGCGCGCTGGCGCGCCCAGGTGCGCAGCGCGTCAATCTGGTCATCCATCATACGGCTGAGGGGAATCGTATCCTGCAGCACGTCAAGCAGATCGCTCATCTCCAGAGGGCGACCGCGATCAAACGCTTCATAGAGGCCGGCAATTACGGCCTGCTCAATCTCGGCCCCCGACAGACCTTCGGAAGCCATCGCCAGATTAGCCAGTTCAAACTGGCCGGGGTCGCGGTTGCGTTTGAGTAGATGAATGCGCCAGATATCCACCCGCTCCTGGGCATTGGGCAGATCAACAAAAAAGATCTCGTCAAAGCGTCCTTTACGCACCAATTCGGGCGGCAGTTGGCTGACATCGTTGGCGGTGGCGATAACAAAGACCGGCTTCTGTTTTTCCTGCAGCCAAGTGATAAAGCTGCCAAAGACGCGGGCGGCGGTGCCGGCGTCGGAAACATTGCTTGAACCGACGCCGGAAAAGCCTTTCTCAATCTCATCGACCCACAGCACTACGGGCGAGATGCTTTCAGCGACGCGAATGGCCTGACGCAGGTTCTCTTCACTGGAACCCACCAGTGAGGCGAAAAGGCGACCGACATCGAGCCGCAGCAGCGGCAGCCGCCAGGTGTTGGCAACCGAGCGCGCAACGAGCGATTTGCCGCACCCTTGCACGCCGACCAGAAGGATGCCCTTGGGTTCAGGCAGACCAAAGGCGCGCGCTTCGTCGCCAAAAGCGCGCACGCGCTTGCGCAACCACTCCTTGAGCACATCCAGCCCGCCTACATCTTCCATGCGCTCGTTGTTGTCATAAAATTCGAGCAGACCGCTCTTACGGATGATCTGCTGCTTCTCGGCGGTGACGGCTTCAATGGCGCGGCCATCCAACGCGCCGTTGGCTTGGACGACGGCTTTGGCAATTGCGTTGCCGGCCTCCGTCTCGGTCAGCCCCAGACACGCCTGCACCAATCGGGTGCGCTGGCGCTTGTCAAGGGCGACCTGGCCTTGACCGCTGCGCTGCAGCGTCGCAATGATGCTGTCCAGCATCACCTGCAAGGGGGCCGCAGTGGGCAGTTCAAAATCCACCACCGTGATTTCCTTCTCCAGTTCCGGTGGAATCCGCAGGATGGGGCCGAGCAGGATGACTGTCTTATTCGAAGCTTGCAGGCGGAAGGCTACTTCCCGCAGCCGGCGCACGACATGGGGATCTTTGAGAAAAGGGTGAAAATCGCGCAGCACCCATAGACAAGGCTCGGTGTCTTCCAGGATCGTCTTGAGCAGCGTGAGCGGGTCACGTTTGGCGCTGTCTTCGCGATCGGGTAGGGCCGGGTTGATAAGACCGGTTGTGCCGCTCCAGAGCAGCACCCGCTTACGCTGCTCTGCTGCCAGGGCGACGATTTCGTCCACGGCGCGCCGTTCTTCAGGCGTTACCAGCCAGATGAGCGGATAACGGGCACGAACATAGAGATCAAGCAGTTGTTTAACAGCCATAAGTAGGATGGCGCTGAAAAAAATGAATCAACGTAGATATTGAGAATAGGGATAAATCTGCCACTTGTCCAGTTCGCGCCCTTCACAGTAGACGTGCATGCTGGACCAATTCTGCACATAATCCCAAAGCTGCCAAAAGCGGCGCATTTCACTGCGACGGAAGGGCACACGATAGACAATGTGGCGATTTTCGTCCATGATCTGCTGAAAGCCTGTCTGCTTTTGCGCCTGGCGCAATACATAGGCAAAGACATCCGAGCGGCTGGCGCCGAATTCAAGGATCAGGTGCGCCTTGGCCAGCTCGCGGCTGGGATCGTCTGGCTGCTTACTTCCTTTTGTGCGCTTGCCTGGCTGCGGGGGCGGCGCATCGTCCGCAGGCAAATCTGCTTGCGCTTCCGCATTTGTAGACGGCGACAACGGTAAAGCGGCGTCGTCGGACAGCGAGAGCAGATCGGCCAGCAGTGGTTCGAGCAGCGGGCGCATATTGGGTTGGGGGAAAGCTAGGCGCAGGTCGCGATGTTGGCAGCGCCACACAACCGGTTGCTGTGCGGCATCACCCAATGCAGCCAATACGTAGGCGAGCGGCTCCTGCCCCAATGTGGATTGCAGCGAATTGAGACGCAGGCGCAGCACGGCGGGAGACGCAGCAGGGACGGGAAGTCTCCAGGCGGCTGCCAGCGCCGGCAACTGCTCCGCTGAAAGAGGCTCGGCCAACAGCGCCTGGCAGCCGAGGGCGATGTTCCAAAGCTGCGCGGGAATTGAATAGGATTCCAACCAGAGGCGCAAGTGGAGGCCATCCTGCCGCAGCCAATAGGCGAGCAGCATTGTGCGTGCTAAGGGAATATTGCCCTGCCAGGGGGGCGCAGCAGCCAACAGGGGTAAGATGGCATGGATTTGATCGGCCGGCAGGCCTCCTGCCAGCAGGCGCACTTCGGCATTGGCAAGCAGCAGGTGCTGAAAGGCAGCCGGCGCCGCCTGCGCCGGCTGTGCCGCCCAGGCCAGAAAGGCGGCGCGCTGAGGAGATGAGAAGCCTGCATAGGCCAGGCCAGGCGCGGGCGCGGTGAGCGATGCAGCGGCAGCAGCCAACGTCGTATCGATCAGGGTATAGTCGCTGCTCTCGCGTGCGCCTGCATCCGATACATTTAGGAACACAACCGGCAGCTCTGCCCGCAACCTGGCTGCCTGGGCTACGGCAGCGGCTGATTTGTCGCCGCCCAGAAAGCGCAAAAATAGACTGCCGGATATGCCGGCGGGTGGGGCTGCTGCACTCTTAGTCACGCTTTGATCGTAGCACAAGTGGCGTAGTGCATAGCAAATCTGCGCAGCCGCACACTGCACCAATAAAAGCTAGACGCCGAGAATGTCGCGCACCACGTCGCTTGCCCAGTAATGAGTTTGCCCCTGGCGCGAGAGTCGTCGCACGCCATCTAGGTGGTCTCCCAACGTCACGATGGCAGGTTCTTCGACCAACTCGCCCGCCTGTTCTTTGACCTGGCCAAGCCCGACGCAGGCAAGCAGCCCGTTGCACAGACAGCGCCGCTCTTCCGTGTTGCGCTGCAGACCGCGCTTGTTGATGTAGGTGTCGATGGGGCCGGCAGGACAGCGCTGAAACAAGGTGCGCGTGCCATCTTCGCCGGCGCTGCTCAGCCCGATCTGCTGCAGCAGGCCAATATCGCACACGCGCCGCCGATCTTCGTACACATCTTGTTCCGACAGTGTCTGCTTGATCTGCACGACCTTGAATGAGAAGCCGGTGGGAGAAAAAATCGTTGTGCGCACAAGAGCGGCGTCGTCCCGGCCACTCTTGAGTTCGTTGAGAATCGCTGAGCGGTAATCGGGCTTCATGCCTGACTCTTCCGCCATGGCAAAGATGGAGCCGGCTTGCACGCCACAGGCGCCCAAGGCTTGGGCTTCGGCCAGGCCGGAATGGCTGCCATAGCCGCCTGCCAGCCAGAAGGGCAGGCCGGTAGCCTGGATGACTGCCAGGTCGGGATTATCTTTGGGGCCATAGATTGGCTGGCCAAGCGCGTCGCGACGCAGGGGACCGACCGGATTGGCATTGTGGCCGCCGGCAGTGTAGTTTTCGATAATAAAGCCGTCAGGGGACTGGCTCTCGCTGCGCACAAGCGCCTGCACCAAGTCTTCCAGCGAAACAATGGCCAGAAAGGCAGGCCGGCGGATGGGCGTAGTGGTCAAGCTGCCGCCTGTCACGGTATGCGGGTCAAAGGCCAGCAAAAACTCCTCGCCGGCATCGCGGTAGAGTACGGAGACAGGGTGGGTGACCGGCTCATGAGAGGCCAGGCGGGAGCAAACGGCAGCCAGGCCGTCGGGATTTCCCGCGCCGACAATGATGCCATCCACCCCGGCCAGCATTGCGCCATACATAACATAGATCAGCGGCATCTCAATCTTGTTTAAAAAGTTGATAAAGATGTTGCCATCGTGACCTTCTTTAGCCAGCCAGACTTCCGCAAAGCCGGTGGCGATCAGCAGCTCAATCACATCTTCGGCCAGTGAGAGATGAACCGATCCAGCATTGTTAGGCAGCGTGCGCAGCAAGCCACCACCGGCTGCGTGCACAACATGCATAGGGGCGCTGCGAAAGCGGGCGTCAGCGGGTTTACCGCCTTCGATAAAAAAACGCTCGCAAATGCGGTGGCCGATGTCGGTGTGGCAGGTGGTATCCAGTGCGGCCAGGGCGCGGCGGGCGTGGCCGCCAGGATCGCCCAGCTGTAAAAGACGCACATAAACTACGTCCAGCGCAGTGCCGGAACCTGTCCCAACTGTTTCGCCCACACGTTCAGAGGCGACGGCTTTGGCCAGCCGCCAATTTGAGACATAAACACCCATGCCGCCTTGAATCAGTTGTATTTTTTCCAGAGACTTCATCCGTTGGTTCCTCCAATATGAACACGGCAAGCCGACAAG
>JBBRBX010000165.1:0-9289 GCA_038205395.1 Caldilineales bacterium | reverse complement strand
AGGCGGTGCGTTTCATGCTGCACCCTTTCTGCTGGACCACCAGCGCCACAGCCCCAGCAGCGCCAGCAGGGCGAGCGTAGATCCGCTGATCCATAGCCCGTTGCTGATGCTGTCCGGCTGGTAGACAAGATTAAAGCTGTAGGCGCCAGGCGGGATCGGAATCCCGATCAGCGTGAGGTCGGCGCGCAGCGGTTCAAACGCCGGCAGGCCCAGCGGCGCTATGTCTATACAATCGCTCAAGCATGTGACACCCTGCACGCGCCAGCCAGGCATCCAGTTTTCCGCAGCGACCAACAGACCGCCCAACGAATTGCGAACGGTGATGTGCAGGTGGCCTGGGCTGCGCCGCTCGACTGTCACCTCAGCCGCGGCCACTGCCGGATCACCGAGCATCTGTACATCGTTGTTTTGTGCCGAACTGGCGAGAACAGCCGTTGTATTCAGATCAAATTGGTGGTCAGCCAGCAGTTGCAGCGCCTCCTCATCATTGGCAGGCCGCACGGCGCTTGCCATCCAGGCGCGCGGCTGCCGGCCCGGCAGGCGGTGCAGGTAGGTTGTGTCCGTCGCCTGCGGGAACTCCGCCAGTAGTTGGCTGGGGCCAAACAATTCTTTGCGCCAGGTTAAAACGTGCTCCACACTCAGCAGCCGCCACATACGGTCCAGAGGGAATTGGTCGAATAGAGCGGCATAGCGGGCGATGCGCAGCGGGCTGGCTCCCCAGACATCTTCGATGCCGGCACGCATCCCATAATCCTCATAGACACGAAATTCGTTGTAGACGCGGCCCGCCGGTCCGCTGCTGCCTGCGCTCGCCATTACAGCTGTCTGCACCGCCTCGACTTCCGGCGCCAGGAGAACTTTCTGCGCCGGCCCAAACTCGCTGAGATTGGTGGGCAGATTGGCTGCAAATAGGGCGGCTGCCGCCAGCGCCGTCAGCCACAGCCAGCGCCGCCTGCTCCATCCCGGTGCACGCAGCAGCCCTGCAAACAGTGAGGCAGCAGCCACAGTCAGTGCTGCCAGCAGCAGGAAATGCGTCTGGCCTACAACGGTGTGTCCTGGGAGCTGCCGCAACAGGCCAAACAGATATGTCGCCCCAATCGTTACAGCGGCAAAGGAGGTCGCCCACAGCGAACGCGCCCGCTGCGGCATGGCTTGAATGGCGAGCGCTCCATAGCCTGCCAGCAGACTCAACCCCAGCGCCACCAGGTAAGCTGCGCGTTCCTGCCCGCGAAAAAGGTTCCAGCCAGGTGCCCAGCGGTAGAACAGCGGATAGAGGAAGCCGCTGCTCCCATAGGCCAGCAGCAGTGCGACTGCCGCCAGGCCCAGAAAGTAGGCGGCGCCGGTGCGCAACGCCAGCATCCAGCGCCCGCCGGCATTCTGCTTGGGCAGATCGTGCAGCGCCACCCAAATGCCCATCCACGCCAGTCCGAGACCTGCGACGCCGATGTACAGCGGCGAATAGTAGGTCAACACTCCCGGCAGCAGCATCTGCCAGGTGTCTTGCAGGGGAAAACCGCCGGCGACAAAATCATAGGCTACATTGGCGCGCACGCTTAACTGCGCAAACTCCACACTGGGCAGCAATTGCGCCGCGCTTAACCCTGCTGCTGCCAGAGCGCCGGCAGCCAGGCCCAGAGCCAATTGCTGCTGTTCACGTCTGGTTGCGGCGCGCCAGCGCGCCGCAACCAGCAGCACAATCCAGGCGGCTGCTGCATAGGCCAAGAAAAGAAACGTTTGGGAATGGCCGGCTAGAAACGCCACGACCGCTGTGATGCTGGACGCCATCCACCAGCGCATCTGTCCTGGCGACGTGACTGCCTGCAGCAGTAGCCACAGCAGCAGCGGCAGCCAGATTGCTGTACGCAGCACCGCCAACTGTACGGGTGGATAGCCTGTCAGATAGCCGGAGAAGGCAAAAAGAAGGCCGGCCAGAAGCCCCGCCCAGCGGCTGCGCGTCAACGCATAGGCCAGTAGATACGTGAATATCCCAGCTAGCGCCACGTGCACGACTGCTTCCACTTGCAAAAAGTACAGGCGTGCACCTGCGCCGTTCCAAGGTAACGTCATTGCCAGCAGCAGATTAGACAGCGGATAAAAGACCGCAGCCTGCACATCCGCCAAAAAGGGGTGGCCACTGTAGGTATATGGATTCCACACCGGCAGCCGCCCTGACAACAGTTCTTGTTGCTGAAAAAGGCTGAAGGGCAAGAAATGGTGCGTGAAGTCGCCGTCAGGGAAAGTGCGCAGCCCGAGCAGAATCGGCGCATAAAAAAGAGCACTTAGCCCGCCAAAGAACAGAATGACGAGCAGCGCGCTGCGCCAGTGCAGCGGCCCGCGTCGTATGCCGTGGCGTGGAGAAGCGATAAACGGATTAGCGGGCATGGCGGCTGGTCATGGTTTGCTTGCGTGGCGTTGGCGCAGCGCTTCATACATCAGTATGGCGGCCGAGGCGGCTAAATTGAGGCTGTCCGCCTGGCCCAACATAGGAATGTAAACGCGTTCGCCGGCGGCGTGCAGCCATACATCGCTCAGGCCATAGGCTTCGCTGCCGAGCACGATAGCCAGAGGCCCACACAGATCAGTGGCAGTATACAGCGTGGCTCCTTCCGGCGTCGCTGCGGCAATGCGAATTCCGTGTTCCTGCAGCCAGCCGACCGCCTGCTCGCTCGTAGCCTCGGCCAGCGCCAGGCTGAAAATCGTGCCCAGGCTGGCGCGGACGACATTGGGGTTGTGCAGGTCAGTGCTCGTCGCCTGGCCGGAGCTGTGGCAAGCAATCACGGCATCGACGCCGGCAGCGTCGGCGGTGCGCAAAATGGCGCCCAAGTTGCCCGGCTTTTCGGCGTTCTCCACCACAACCAGCAGTGGGTCAGGCGGCAGCAAGAGCGTGTCGAGGGCGGAGGGCAGATAGGGAAGAACCAGGAGCACGCCTCCACTTGACTCGCGCACGGCGAGCCTGGCGTATACTTCGGTTGTCACCGTAAACAACTGCGTGTGCCCACTGCGTTCCAACTGCGCCAGTTCGTCTAGAACCGGCTGCAGTTCCGGCGCAGCGGCAAGAGTGGGGCAGATATAGGCCGCCACCGGAATATAGCCGGCGGCCAGTGCACGGCTCACCTCGCGTGCTCCCTCCACCGGCAGCAAACGCTCGCGCTCGCGGGCGCTGCGCTTTTCCAGCTTAGCGATCTGTTTGATGTGCGGATTGTGCAGGCTTGAAATAAATGTTGGCATAAATCGGCTTCATTATAGCGAAGCTCTATTGAAAAGCTGTTTGCGGCTTGTGTCAAGCTGTTGTATAGTTTGCGCGTTCTGTGGGCCGGCGCAACGACGGTAGAACGGTTCCCCGCCAAGCAGCGGCGCTCGGTTTCAGGGATAATCCACACTCATTCGCAACCAGATAAAATAGAGAGAGAAGGAGCACCGATGTTCAAAAAGCATTGGCTCAAAGTGGCTGGCCTGACTTTGCTGGCCGCTCTGCTGGCGGCCTGCACCGCAGTCCCCGGCAGCGTACCTGCCGCCACCACCGGCCCCCAAACCTACGTTCTTGGTGTAGTACTGCCTTTCACCGGTTCACTCGGTTCTTTTGGCGTGGACTTTGGCCGCGGCGTTGACCTTGCCGTCGAGCAGATGAATGCGCAGTTGGAGGCCGCCGGCGCCAATGTACGCTTCCAGACTGCCAGCGCCGACACCGAAGGGACGCCCGACGGTGCATCCAAAGCTGTGCAGACGGTGGTGCAGTCGAGCGGCGCCAAGGTCGTGATCGGCCCGCTTACCACCGGTGAGGTGTTGGGTGCCAAGCAGTATGTGGACGAGAACGATATTGTCATTGTCGCGCCTGCATCCAGCGGTATTCCTGGGGCAATTCCCGACGACAATATTTTTCGTGTGATGTATCCGCCCGACACCTACGCCGCGCGTGCGTTTGCCGAAATTGCCGCCTCGCGCGGCTATGAGAATATGGTGATCCTGGCCGTAGATGATCCGTTCGGCAACGGAATGACGGACCTATTCACCCAGCTTTTCCAAGAAAATGGCGGCCAAGAAGTCTCGGTCACCAAGTATGCGCCTGAGCCTGCCGATGTGTCAGGCGAGGCGGCCAAGGTCAGCACCGAAATTGAGCGTCTGTCCGCTGCGGGCAAAACCGCCTTCTTCTGCGTTTGCTTTCTGGGTGATGCGCAGAAGCTTCTGCAGCAGGCTGTAGCCAACCCGGCCATGGCTACCGTCGACTGGCTGGGAGTCGAGAATCTCGTCAACAAGGATATCTTGGGCGATCCGGCGCATGCTGCTTTCTTGGCTAAGGTGAGGTTGACGTCGGTTTCGTTTGCCGATCAGCAGAACCCCAATACGCAGCCGTTTCTTGATGCGTTTAAGGCGAAATATGATGGCGCCGAACCCGGTGCTTTCACCAACTACGCCTATGATGCGGCCAATATCGCCATGCTGACGATTCTCAGCGCCGGCAACGACGGCAAAGCGGTCAAGAGTATGCTGCCGTGGGTGTCGAATCATTACATCGGTACGGCGTTTCAAGCCTATTTGGATGAAAACGGCGACCAGGCTATTGCCTACTACACCATCTTTCAGATCAACGCTGAGGGTACTGATTTTGTCGCCATCGGTTCTTTTGATGGTCAGACCGGTACAGTCAGCCTGATGGAAGAGTAAATTGAGGTGCAAGGGGTAGAAGAGCCAGGCGTACCTTCTATCCCTTGCGCCGACCGGCACATCCGTCTGTTCTGAATCGTCTAAAATGGAGACGCAAGTGCAAGCCCACGATGAATTTGAGCTGTATGATCTGGCCGTAGTGGTCGAAGCGATTGAGGGCTGCTGCACCTGTAAAATGTGCGTGGGCGATAGCTTCTATTTACGTGGCGGCAAATTGTCTCTGCCTGCGGGGAAGGACTTCTGCCTCTACGCGCTGCAAGCGACGCTGCCGCTGCTGCCTGCTAAACAGCGCCATAACCATCCCGCCGATTGGATGGAAACCGACGCCCACATCACCTGCCCTGACCCCGCATGCCGGCTTATCATGCGCGTCGATCGTATCGGCGCCACCACCCTCAAGCACAATGATGTGAGCGCCGTGCCTTTACGCTGAAAACGGCGCCGCCGTTTTCAGCGTAAAGCGCTTTTCTCTGTGTTTGCCGACAATTGTTATTGTTTTGCATCGGTTTTCCTCTGCCGCCGCTTCCGTCTGTTGCGCGCCTGCCTGGACATATTCCTCTTCTGCAAATGCTGATAGCTGTGCGCCCACAAAATTGTTAGAGATTTAGTAGAGCTATAGGGTTCCGCGCATAATTTTCCTGTCCTAAAATGAATTTGGTCTATAAGCGAAACATTGGATTTGACTACGGCTCAGTTGTCAAACCCCAATAAAACAGGTGAGACTTCTATCTTATCAGGAGGGCCATATGCTGTACCGGAAATTGCTTTCTCTCGGAGTAAAAATACACCATGCTTTGGCCGGCACGGAATGGTGCCGCCGCCGTTTGGGACGAATGTTGTTGGCGGCGGGGCTGACGTTGTGGCTGCTGACCACAGCCGGCATGCCGGCGTCTGCACAAGACGTCAGTCTGGGCGACGGTACTTGGGCCTGGCAGAATCCGCTTCCGCAGGGCAATGCCCTTTACAGTATGACAGGGGTGAATGCCAATCATGTGTGGGCAGTTGGCTACACTGGCGCCATTCTTATGTGGGATGGAAACCATTGGGTTGGTCAGGACAGCGGAGTAGCCACCGCGCTCAACGGTGTATGGGCGGCGGACAAGGACAACGTATGGGCGGTGGGTATCTGGGGCATTATTCTCAAGTGGGATGGGAGCCGTTGGAACAGGCAAAGCAGCGGCATTGAGACTCCCATCTATGCGGTCTGGGGAGCGGATGCCAGTAACGTATGGGCAGTGGGGGAGTGGGGCATTATTCTCAAGTGGGATGGGAGCCAGTGGAGTAGGCAAAGCAGCGGCATCGATAGCCGTCTCTATGCGGTCTGGGGACTGGACGCCAATAACGTGTGGGCAGCGGGAGCTGACGGTGTGATGCTAAAGTGGGACGGTGTGAATTGGTCGTCCCAGATGGACAACGAATCGGGTACTGTGCGCTCCATCTGGGGCACCAGCGCCGACAATCTCTGGGCAGTGGGCGATAGCGGATTGCTCCTCAAGTGGGACGGGGGAAGTTGGAGCGGACAGACTCCTCAGTGGCTCAACGAGAGTGACGATGGGAGAATCGGCCTTCGCTCCGTGTGGGGTACGGATACAAATAATGTGTGGGCGGTGGGTGAATTCGGCAGGATTCTGAAGTGGGACGGGAACAGTTGGAGCCTCCAAAGCAGCGGCGCAAGAAGTCATCTCTATGCGGTGTGGGGTGTAGACGCCAACCATGTATGGGCCGTGGGTGATTCGGGCGTGAGCCTTAGTTGGGATGGGAGTAATTGGTACGGAGAAGACGACTATCCCAAGATTCTATTTTTGGACTTTTGGAGTGCGGACGCCAACAATGTATGGGTGGTGAGCGGACTAAACACAATCCTGAAGTGGAATGGAAGCAGTTGGAGCATCCAGAACAGTGGGGGATACAAGACCCTTTATGGTGTTTGGGGTCTGGACCCCAACAATATTTGGGCAGTGGGCGGGCTGGGCACAATTCTAAAGTGGAATGGAAGCAGTTGGATCAGCCAAAGCAGCGGGGTGAATAAGACCCTTTATGGCGTTTGGGGCACGGACGTCAGCCATATGTGGATTGTGGGAACGATGGGCACAGTCCTGAAGTGGGATGGAAGCAGTTGGGGCACTCAGAACGTTGACCCAAATACATCTTTCTACGGTGTTTGGGGAACGGATGCCAGCAACGTTTGGATAGTGGGCGACCAAGGCGCCATTTACAATTGGAACGGGAGCAATTGGAGCAAACAGACCACCGGCGTGAGAAGCACCCTTAATGATGTATGGGGTCTGGACGCTGATCACGTCTGGGCAGTGGGTGAAGACGGTACGATCGTAATGTGGAACGGCAGCAGTTGGGAAACTCAAAGCAGCGGTGCAGAAAGCCATCTCCAAAGTCTAGCTGGGCTGGACGCCAACAATGTGTGGGCTGTGGGTGGAGACGGTACGATCGTAAAGTGGAATGGCAGCAGTTGGAGTAGTCGAAACACCGGTACAATTACCTCCCTCTTTTCGATCCGGAGCATCGATGCCAACAGTGTGTGGGCCATTGGCGGCCTCGGTGTAATCCTGCGTGCGGTGCGCTACCCCTTACAGGTCACTGGCGGCCATGGCAGTATTAGCAGCGACAGCGGCGGCATCAACTGCGGCGGCGTCTGCTCTGCTGCCTTTGATAAAGGTACAGTGGTGACGCTGACAGCGCTGGCGGATGTGGGCTACAGCTTTGCCGGCTGGAGCGGCGACGCATCGGGGCCAGACAATCCGCTGGTGCTGACCATCGACGGCAGCAAGAGTATCACTGCTGCCTTCACCCTCAACAGTTACCCCTTGCGCGTAAGTAAGAGCAACGGCGGCAAGGTTACGAGTGAATCCACCGGCATCGACTGCGGGACAAGCTGTACAAATAGCTACAGCCACGGCACAGTTGTGACGCTGACGGCGCTGGCGGACAGCGGCTACAGCTTTGCCGGCTGGAGCGGCGGCGCATCGGGGACAGACAATCCGCTGGTGCTGACCATCGACGGCAGCAAGAGCATCACCGCCAATTTCACGCGTAACAGCTATGTTCTGAGTGTGAGCAAAAGCGGCGGCGGCAAAATCAGCAGCACACCGGCGGGCATCGACTGCGGTGCAAGCTGCGCGGCGGACTTTGGCTACGGCGAGATCGTGATGCTGGCTGCGCTAGCGGATGACGGCTACAGCTTTACCGGCTGGGACGGAGCCTGCTCTGGCTTGGACGCGTGCAGGATTGCGATGGATGACGCCAAGGAGGTGACTGCGGCCTTCATACAACTGCACGGCCCGCAGGCGCAAGCGGATGTGGCGGCCACGTTGGCAGGGGAGACGCTGCTGATCGATGTGCTGGCCAATGACCTGCGCGGCGACAGCCCCAGCCTGGCGCTGCACAGCGTTGCGCAGCCGGCGAGCGGTGGTGCAGCGGCTGTGGAGGACAACCAGGTGCGCTTCACACCGTCCGCCGGCTACAGCGGTGCAGCCACTTTTATCTATACAGTGGAGGACGGCAATGGGCTGACCGGCAGTGCAGCCGTTGCCGTCACCGTTGCTGCGCAGGAGGAAAGCCGGGATAAGCCGCAGGTGCTCCCGCTGCTCAATCCGGCGGCGGGCAGCGTCGTGACCGTCACCACATCCGGCGGCAGCACAATCATTCAGTTGCCGGCGGGAGCGATCAACGACACGGGGCAACCGTTGGCGCTCGTCTACAGCGAGATTGTGACGCCCATACCGCCGCCCCCTGCTGCGCAGTTCGCCGGACGTACCTTTGTGCTGACTTTGTTTGACGGTGCGCAGCCGCAGCCGGGCTACCGCTTTGCCAAGCCTATTCTGCTGACACTCTCGTATGACCCGATGCTGGTTGCGGATGCGAGCAAGATTATCTTCTATTACTACGACGAAGCTAGCGGGCAGTGGTCGGGCGACGGGATAGCCCTAGTGGACGTGGATGAGTCCATCCATACCGTCACCATCAGCGTGGCGCATCTGACGCTGTTTGCGATGCTCTTCCCATCTGCGCCGGTGGATGTGGAATGGAAGCTGTATCTGCCGGAGGTGACGAATAAAGTGTCTTAGCGCGCTGCACCTCCGCTGTAGATACGACTTGCCTCAAGCGCAGCCCAAAGGCTATAGTAGGCAGAAGCAGACGCATGGAAAGAGAAAATTTTTGCGGCGCTGAGGCTCGCAGGCTGGGCTGCGGCTGAGTGATAGGAGGCACAGCGCACGATGAATACAGCAATACAGCGGCGTGCGGCGCGGCAGCGCCGGCTGGATAGCGGCAAAGCGGCGCCACGGCTATGGCTCATGTTGGCCGTAGCCGTTACGGCAGCGCTGGCTGCCATATGGGTGCTTGCGCTAGGGACGAACGCTGCGCCGGCGCCGGCCGCCACTGCGACCGTAAAAGGGAGAACCTACTATATAAGGCCTGGGGGGAGCGACAGTAGTGTAGGGACGAGTGCTGGGAGTGCGTGGGGGACGTTTGGTCGTGCGTGGGAGACGCTGCAGGCTGGGGACACGTTGTTGGTGATGGACGGGACGTATCTGGAGGCGATCCAGCCGGATGTGCGCAATGGGGAGGCGGGGAAGCCGATTACCATCCGTGCGCTGAACGACGGCAAGGC
>JBBRBX010000164.1:0-9354 GCA_038205395.1 Caldilineales bacterium | reverse complement strand
AATTCCTCGAACATGGTTCGCCTCCCATCACGTATTCTATAGCTACGATCGGCGACTCGTTCCTAATACCTTTCCGTAAGCTTGATTCCAATCTCAAATTGAGAATTGCTGAGTGGCATTTCTGCCACTAGACAACCCATTTGATTGGCGGTATGATCCGATGCGCAAAAAGTCAGTTTGCCAAGCAACGCCTCATTCGTCTCCCGCAACGGAGTCGGCTGCGTCCGGATCGACCACGCCGTTCTCACTCTCCCTCTCGTCCCGCAGCGGCAGCACTGGTTCAGCGTCGTCGGGCCAGGCTCTTGTACTCGTCTCTTCCCAGACCGTTTCCCGCCCGTCCTGCCAGGTAATCGTCCAGGTTTCGGTAACGGTAATCGTGATGGTGTGCCGCATGATCGGTTCGATGGCACCAGCCTACACCGCCGGCGCCGCATATAGAACCGTTTTCTAGGCAAAAAGTACGCAGAATTTTTCCGTAGCCGTGTTTCGCCCGTTTGTTCTTTGGACACGTCGTTCTGGAGTCCTTTATGCCATCCTCTCCCACCTTTGGCCCGCTGCTTCGCCAACTGCGCAAGCGGGCCGGCATGACGCAGGATGATTTGGCCGCCGCCGTCGGCTACAGTGCCTCCTATGTCTGCGATCTCGAACGCAACCGTCGCCTGCCCGCGATTGCCGTCATCCTGCAGCAGTTCGTGCCCGCCCTGGGATTGCAGGAGGAGGCCGGGCTCGCCGCGCACCTGGTGGAGCTGGCTGCCCTGGCACGCGGCGAACGCCCGCCGCCTGCGCTGACGGTCGCACGCACAAGCCAGCTTGTCCTCACGGAAACGTTCCCCCTCAGCTCCAGCCGCTTGCCTGCCCCACCCACTGAGCTGATCGGACGCGAGCACGATATCGAGACTCTCTGCACCCGGCTGCAGGGGCACAGCGGCCGCTTGTTGACGTTGGTGGGGCCGCCGGGCGTGGGCAAGACGCGGTTAGCCCTGGCCGTCGCAGCCAGGTTGGAGCCGCTGTTCAAGGACGGCGCACGCTTTATCGCGCTCGCAGCAGTCAGCGATCCTGAGCTGGTCGCCAGCACGATTGCCAACGAACTTGACCTGCCAGACACCGGCAAGCAGTCGCCACAGGAGCGCTTGATTCAAGCCTTACGACGCAAGGAGCTGCTGCTCTTGCTCGACAACTTCGAACAGGTGCTGGCAGCGGCACCGTTGTTGGCAACACTGCTGGCGGAATGCCACGGGTTGCACCTGCTGGTGACCAGCCGCGAGCGCCTGCATTTACGCGCCGAACAGCGCTTCCCCGTGCCGCCGCTGGCACTGGACTCTGCCGTGGATTTGTTCGTGCAGGGGGCGCAGGCGGTCGCTCCGGCGTTTGAACCGACCGTAGTGAACGAATCGACGATACAGGCGATCTGTACGCGCCTCGACTGTCTGCCATTGGCAATCGAGTTGATCGCTGCACACATCGATCTGTTTTCGCCACAGATGATGCTGAGCCGCCTCAAGGATCGGAGCCTAGATTTACTTGACGGCGGGCCGCACGACATGCCAGAGAGCCATCGCACATTACGCAAGGCAATTCACCGGAGCTACGACTTATTGGACCCAGACAAGCAACGCCTCTTTCGGACGTTGGGCGTCTTTGTGGGGGGCTTTGATCTAGCGGCTGTGACGGGTTTGGGCTATGCAGAACAGACATTGCAGGCACTGGTCAATCGCAGTATGGTACGGATTGAGGCGCGGCCAGATGGTGAACGCCGTGGTCTGTTGCTGGAAACCCTGCGTGATTACGCCCATGAGCAATTGGTCGCTCACCAGGAATTACCCGCCATCCAGCAACAACATGCAGATTATTTTTTATGGTTTGCCGAACGACACTGGAGTGTGGACACGCCACAGATGCATCAATCGTGGCTAAGCGACATAGAACGAAATCTGGATAACGTACAAGCCGCCTTAATTTGGGCGCTAGAACAGAAAGAGGTAGAAACTGCATTAGGCCTGATGGTTGCGTTACAACCTTTTTGGCGGGATAGCAAGATTCAACCTTGGGTGCGCCGTCTGTATCAGGCCGGGATCAGATTGGCCGACCAAATGTGGGCGCTAGTGCCGGCAACCTTTGACCCTCTTGATCCAGCCCTCCGCCAACGGATTAACTTGCTCGCCCACGGGCTATTATGTACTGGCGAAATAACTGCTCATCGGCCTTGGGATATTCAGGTCAGCAATGAATTACTGGACCGAAGCGCGTTCCTTGATGATTTAACAGGAAGCAAGGAGCTAACCCTGCGCATTATGTTGGTACGCGCCCATATAGCACGCCTAAACCATGAGAGTGGTCGTGCTAGGTGGGCTAACCAAGTTCTAGCCTTATTACCCACCGTGGTTGAGATCAACGAATGGAATCGCAAACGGTTGAGGGCGGTGGCATTGCAATATCTAAGTGTTTATGCGATGGATCAGGGTGACCGGGCCCAACTGGAATCACTTACCAATCAGCTGGTACCGCTGTTTGAAGACCTTGATGACCAAGAAATGCTGGTTTGTTTATTCTTAAATCAAGCTGATGCCGCCTTGATCGCTGGAGATATACAGCATGCAGCTGAGTTTCTGCGGCGCTGCCTCACCTATGGGACAGGCAAAGGTACATTTTTTGAACAATGCGCCAGACATAAGCTAGGGATGGTAGCCTTACATAACGGTGAACTAGAGCAAGCACGTGCGGGGTTCGTTGGCTGGGTCAAGTACCTCCGTGCCAACTTTGGCTTTTGGAACATTTCAGAGGGACTTTGGAGTTTGGCCAATCTAGCCATTTACGAGCGGCAAAGCAGGGTGGCTGCACAACTCTTGGGTGCGTCCGATCACCTGCGGCAACTTGGTTCCGATCTCCTTTCGGAAGCTCACCAGCGCGCCTACGCAACAACCATCGCCGCCGCCCGCGCCCAACTGGACGAAGCCACCTTTACCACTGCCTACGCAGAAGGCTACGCCATGACTCCCGACCAGGCTGTCTCATTTGCTCTAGCGCAGTTTGGCGGATAAAGGGCCTATTGAAGGCGAGAATTTGGCCTTCGTCTACTCGCCGGAGTCCATAGAATTCACTCTGCTATTCAAATATTCAGGTGGTAGCAGTTCAACTATAACCCGGACTCCAGCGTGCAGTCGCCAGAGTACGTCTAAAAATAAGATTGCAATTGGCGTGATTGACCATCCCCGGTAAGTGGACCTGCTAATTTCCTGCTTGCGACCTTACCTGACAGCTAAAATCACTGGAAACAAAACCACACTTCTTGTTCGCCCCTTGAGGAAATAAGTGTGGTTTACGTTCTCCAGGAGCGCACCAACTGGGACAGTACAAAGTAGTCCGCAAAAGAGACACTTCCACATCACGACGAGCGGAGGCTCTCTACGTCTTCGGACTGCGCCTGACATACACAATCGCATCGGCAATCTGGTGATCCAGTCAGTCCCCTCCCCCACGCTTTTCAAACCACTTCTCATTTGCAAGTGGCGACATAAGCATCATGGCACGCATTCGGGCGGCATCTCCGGTGGTCTAGCGCGCCAGACAATTAAGCAGACGGATCACTGTAAACGAGTGATCGCCTCGATCGTGTGACGTGTCTCCGTAGAACCGCTGCAGGTGCTGCTGACCGTACTTGTCGTGCGAGAAGATTCGCTCCCATAGTTCCATGTCACCCATTGTGTACTTCTCTGGTCTAGATGCGTGAGCAGGTGGTTTGGAGGTCTGCGCCCGTTGACGTGGCAGTAGAGAAGCAATCACATCAGTTGAAGCAACAGAGATCTCATCTGGTGTTCCGGCAACGTGATGGCCGGTATGGTGACATAGCAGCTTTGTGAGTACACCTCAATAGCCTCTGCCTGGATGCTATGTCTTTCACGTTCTATGCCGGACGGCACAGAACCTGGGAGACACCACGACGCTACCTCTGGAATTCACCAGATAAACAGCCGTATTACATTAAAGGCCGAAAGAGTATGACTTCTGGGGCTTGCTGCCCAACCAGCACAGCGACTTTCTCGACCCCTTTGCGGCTATCGATCTGCTGCGCGCCGCGCCCGCCTGCGCCCCTTTGACATCATGCTGGAGGCCAAGGCCAAAGAGCTGGCCCTGCTGCGCCTGCGCAAGCAGATCGGCCAGTTTGCCCCCGACCTGGGGGGTTATGTAGCTTGATCAGTGTGTACGGCAGGAGATTTCCGCTGTACACGCTGCGTTGGCAGTGGTTGATTGGCGCAACGGTGAATGGAGGGAGGGTGAGCCCCTGCAGTTTACTGATGGCTGGACATCACGTCTGTGTCAGTGAAAGCGCGCTGCCCGGCGCCAGAAGGGTCGCGTATGCCTCCTCGAACAAAAGTTGCTGTCCTACCATGAATGCCTCGGCAAAGAGCGCCGGATCGCTCGATTCACGCACGGTTGCCAGCGCAGCGTCGGCCAAGGCGCGCTGCGGCCCCCCTATCGCATGATGGACTTGGCTGTGCGCCGCCTCGGCCAGCCCAAAGAGCATGGCGGCACGTTGATAGCGCTGCTGTGCCGCAGCCAGGCGCGCGGCCACACAGAGACGCTCAATCTCAAAAATCTTGTATATGCGTACATCCGTACAATAGATGAGACTTTGCCCCAGCCATTGCTCAGCCTGGTTTAGCTTCCCTTGCCA
This sequence comes from Caldilineales bacterium, assembly GCA_038205395.1. Lineage (GTDB taxonomy): Bacteria > Chloroflexota > Anaerolineae > Caldilineales > Caldilineaceae > Fredericiella. Next base: position 4,682 of record JBBRBX010000164.1, on the reverse strand, counting down.
CATGGCTAACTCGGCCAGATAGGTAAAAGTGCGCGCCACGAAGAACTTGTCTTGAAGTTCGAGACAGAGGCGCAGGCTCTCGTGCAGCAACCGCTGCGCCTCCGCCATGTCGCCGCCATACAAGGTGGCAAGCCCCAGGAGCGGCTGCACGGCGCAAAGAACTTCCTGATAGCTGAAGCTAGCCGCCACGGTTATCGCTTCGCCCAGGAACGCCTGGGCCTGGCTGAGATTACCCTGCAGCAACGCTAGCCGGCCCAAACTGCCAAGGCTATCGCTGCTCTCATAAGGATTCCCTCGTGTTCGAAAGAGCGTGAGACTCTCCATGGCGAGGGTTGCCGCCCGCCCAAACTCCCCCTGCTCAAGCAGGCAAGCTGCATAGGCCGAGAGTTGCGTGCCAAGCAGGAAGTCGTGGTCAGTCCAAAGGCAGAATTCGGCGCCAAGCGCTGGCTCATCACTGGCGGCACGTACTAACGCAAGCGCTCGCTCGAAGCCGGCGGCGGTTTCGGAAAAATCAGAAGAATACACGGCGATAAAATGCCAGACACTCGCATGCAACTGTTTGTGCGGGCACACCTCCAACAGCTGCATGACCTCACCTGTGTAGCGGTCGATGGGCTGGAACTCTTCAAACGATCTCGCATAAGCGTAAACGATGATCAATAACGCCAGGCACAGTTCACTGGCAAGTTCCTGGCGGTGGGGCAGCAGTTGTGCCAGCCACCTGCTTTCCTCATACCAGTTGCCGCGGAGGAACCAGAACCAGTTGACGGCAATCAGCAGCCACGCCGCATCCTCATAGCGGGCCTCATCAAGCGCCCACTGCAAGGCAGCCCGGACATTGTCCTGCTCTGGTTCTAAGCGCGCAAGCCAGGCGGCTGCCTCTGGTCTACGCAAGTGGCTGTCGCCGGTGCGGAAGAGTTGCAGATAGGTGACGTAATGGCGCTGCCGCATCTCTGTCTCCTCTCCGCGGGCGTGCAGCTGCTCGACGGCAAACTCGCGCAGCGTCTCCAGCAGCAGAAAGCGTTGCGCGCCGGTCACTGTCGTTTCCACATGTACCAGACTTTTGCCTACGAGTGAGCGAAGTGTGGAGACATCTGCATTCGCCACCATCTCTGCTGCCCTTAAGTCGAATCCGCCGGCAAAGACACCTAGACGACGAAAGAGCGTGCGCTGCTCGTCGCTCAGCAGATGGTAGCTGTGTCCAATGGCAGTGCGCAGCGTGCGCTGTCGAGGCGGGAGATCATGTGCGCCCTCGATCAGTAGATTGAGTGGGTGTGTGTGCAGTTGCGCCAGAAGTTGGGCCGGCGAGAGCAGATCGCTCTGTGCGGCGCATAACTCAATCGCCAGCGGCAGGCAGTCCAACCGCTGGCAGATCGCTGTGAGAGTTGGGCGGTCGGCGTCAGTGGCTGCGAATGCCGCGTTTACGGCGGTTGCGCGCGCTGTGAACAGGGCCGCGGCTGCCGCTAAAGGCAGCGGCGGCACTCGATAGCGCTGCTCGGCGCGCAGATGCAGGCGTTCGCGGCTGGTGGTTAGCACCACAACGCCTGGACACTGGGCCAGCATGTCGGCCACCAATGCCGCCGCCTCACCCACCAAGGCTGGAGCGAGCAGTTGCTCAAAGTTGTCCAACACCACGAGAAGAGATTGGCGGCGCAGAAACTCAATCATTCGGTCGCGCGGCGGCTTGTGGCCGGCAGCACCCGCGCCGGTAGCCACGAGGATGGCAGAGACCAGCGTGACAGCATCGCCCACTGCCGCCAGCGGGACAAAGACTGCACCCTGGCGGTAGTGCACCTGTAGTTGCACGGCCAGCGCCAGGGCCAGCCGGGTCTTACCGATGCCGGGTGGCCCCAGCAGTGTCAGTAGCCGCCCACTGTGCCCCAGCATACGATTACACAGCTGATGGACTTCTCCGTCACGGCCAAACAATTTCGTCGGCGGTAGCGGCAACGGTTCTTTGTGCTCTTCCAGTTCTTCTTCAACCACGAACTGCTGGGTGCGCTGGAACGTGATGGAAGCGGGTGGGCGTTCGCCACGCGCCGCAGCCGCCGCTTCGATCAGGTGGGCAGCGGTAGCAGGTTCATCCTGCAACCCGAGCGCAGGTATGAAGCGGGTAATCACCGCCTCCAGATTGGGCAGGCATTGCGACTTCTCGAGGCTGGAGATTAGCGAGTCGCTGTAATCGAGCGCGCTGGCCAGATCGCGCTGCGTCATGCCCGCGCGCTTACGCATTTGCTTAAGCAGGGTGCCAAAGGAAAGGGTCTCGGTCAAAGCCATGGCTGGCTGCCTCATTTTGCTGCCTCAACTTCACCAGGCCGAATTCTACCCCGCTTTTACTCAGAAGGCGAACTGTGGAATTTTGCGGGCTTTTGTGGAATTTCTCTGGAATTTTCAACGGCATTGTGCCTCCGCATCCCCTATGCTGTACCCGTGAGCAGAATCATCCGGCATACTGTCACCATCACGATCAGCGAGAGTTGGACAATCGTGTGGGCGGACGATCCGGCGGATGACCTGTCGGCAACATGCGGCGACTCGAATGTCTCTTTTCTACCTCAACAGGAGCAGGCACATGCGAAACAAACGAATCATTATAACCTTCATTGTGAGCGGCCTGCTGGCGGTGCTGACCCTCTCGGGCTATGCGTCGACCAGCGCCCACCCAACCACGCCAAACATTGTGGGAACCTGGAAGATGCATATCGCCCCATCGGAGACAAGCCCGGAGGGACTTGAGGTGCTGCAAACCTTCTTCGCCGACGGCAACTATATGGAAACGATCAACATCAGTGCCAGTTCGACGTCACACGGCGTCTGGATGGGCTCTGGCAACAACTATCTTTATACGTTCCAGGTGTTCAGCTATGACGAGCAAGGCAACTACAGTGGCAAGCGAATCGTCCGGGGCACGATCCGGATGGATGGCCCCGATCGTCTCATCGGTAATGGGTCAGCGGACGTAATCGATGTTGAAGGCAAAGTAGCAAAGAATGCATTTTCTGCCCCCTGGGAAGCCACCCGCATGGAGGTCGAGTTACCAGAAATGCCATAAGTGCCATCGAACATGAATATAGAGAGCCGGCCCCTTGCGGAGGCGGCTCTCTATGTGGCTGCCACTAAAGCCGCATCTTGTTTGCGGCCGAACCAGGCGGCGTAGTGACGGGAGGCATGCGATGCGGTTTGCGGCGAAGCAGCTACAAAACGAACTGGACTGGAGCATTCTGGACGTCGAGCCGGAGGAGTGGGACCGGCGTATGGCGGATCTGGGCGTGGCTGCGGCGGCGAATGGATTTCCAGTCTATGCGGCGGCACAAGCAGCAGCGAACGGTCAGCATGCTGAGCCCCGAGCTGACGATCTGCGCCGGATCGGGATGGGCCGTCGCGCCCTGCTACTTTGTATGGCTGTGCTTGTCCTGGCCATGCTCGTTAGTTACTCGGTGTGGCGTACGGCACAGGCAGGGATCGTGCGCATGCAGGGTGACGTGGCCAACGCCGTCAAGTTGGAGACCATTAAAACGCATGGTAAGCGGCCAGTGGAAGCGCTGCAGGAGTCTGTGCAAACGGTCGAGTTCCTGGGTGATAAGGCGATGGCTACGGTAGCGGTGACCCACACGCTGCCTTCGGGTAGGGTGCTCGTCCAGGCACAGGCGCGCTTCTATCAACAGACGCCGCTTGGGTGGCAGCACACGGAGCCTTCGGCGGCATTTTGGGGTTCCGCTGAAACGCTGGACACCGGGAGCCTACACTTTGCCTTTGGCGAAAAGGATCGGTCGGTGGTTGAGGAGATAGCGCCGACTGCCGAGGCGCTCTTTGCCACCTTTCGTCGTGCCACTGGGCAGGATCCGGCAGCGGGTGGCTTATTGACGGTCGAGATCGTGCCGGGCTATGTGGCGGGCAATGCACAGGTTGAGGATGGGTGCATCCGGCTGACCTCGCCGTTGTTGTATCAAGCCACTCTGCTATCCGGCGCAGAAGCGCTCACCTTGCTGCTGCGCCGCTCGCTTGCCGACCAGATGCTCTCTGCTACGCTGCCTGCCCAAGGTGCAGTCAAAGCACAGTGGCTGACCATGGTGCAGGCGTTTGGTTCCTGGTTGGAGTTCAGCGATGCCGTGCAGCCGGCATCCGGCAGCCGACTTGCTGCACTGCAGCGGCTGCGCTTCCTTGCGTATGGCTCTCTGCACCTGGACAACTTGCTGGACGGTGTTGTGCGCTACAGCCCCATGACCCAGTTTACGCCAGCCTACTACCAGCCAGATAATCTGCACGCGCTTGAGCAGCGCGCGGCAGTGGCAGAGCAGTTGATCGGGTTCATTGCCACTACCTATGGGATCGATGTTCTGCCCAAGCTGCGGCAAGGGTTTGCGCAATATGACGACTGGGAGACTTTGGTGCCGGCTGTGCTTGGCGTCAGCGCAGCAGAGTTGGAGGCTGCCTGGCGCGCCGCCAGGAGATAAGGCTAAAGGCGCCACGGCGGCAAAAGAGTGCAACCTTGCCTATATACCGCGACGCTAATTCGGGAAGTTACCAAAGAAACAGTCATATTACATGGGTGCATCTCTGAAAACCCATGTTTTATGCGGCCAGTGGCAGAGAGGCAAACTCGAATGGCCTAACAGGTTGAGTGGCAGCCGATAATGGAAGCGGCTGTGTTTGGCCCAAGCTGATGAATTTCAGCTTGTGCT
>JBBRBX010000163.1:0-9567 GCA_038205395.1 Caldilineales bacterium | reverse complement strand
ATCATGCCTCGCTTGTCTAGTGCATGAAGTTGTCAATGTGCGGAGTTATACTCTTGCAGCCCCTAACAGGGATGATTTTGAAATGGATATGCTGTTTCATGTCAACAATATCTTTTTTTGGATCGAGGCGAAATCCGGTGACTATCAGCAGCATATTGCCAAGTATGCAAAAATGGCCGGTATACTCAAGTTAGACCGTCACCACGCAATTATGGTTCTCACTGATGTCTCAGCGGATAATTTAGTCGCCTTGACCAACTTATTTGGCATGACAGTTTATACTTTGGATCAACTGGAAGAAGGGCTGGGCGCGACATTACGCGGGGAACTTGTGTGAAGGAAGCTTCCCTTCGGCTGCTTTACAGCCAGTGGCGCTCTGCCGCTTTAGTGAATTCAACGCTTTGCCCTACCCGCTGCTGGCAACAGATCATTGAGGTGCTGAACTCTAGCCGTTGCCTTTATAACCTATCAGTGCCACAAACCAAATGGGTTCGTGGCACTGTCTTTGCGCAACAGAGACTCTTTTGTGCATCGGCTACATCACTGCCGGCGCTTCCACCCCACCCACTTTGCGCGCTGCCTTGGGCTTGCTGGGCTTGGTGACAGGCGTTGCTTCCGCTGCGCCTGCCGCGGGCGACAGCGCTGCTGCAATTGCCTCGTCGACGCTGTCCACCAGCACAAAGTGGAGCTGCTTGCGCACGGCTTCCGGCACGTCGTCCAGGTCCACTTCGTTGCGCCGCGGCAGGATCACGGTTTCCAGCCCAAAGCGCTGCGCCGCCAGCACTTTCTCCTTGATGCCGCCCACCGGCAGCACCTTGCCGCGCAGAGTAATCTCTCCCGTCATGCACAATTTGGGACGTACAGGCCGCTCAGTCAGCAGACTGGCCAGCGCCGTCGCCATGGTGATGCCCGCACTTGGCCCATCTTTGGGGATCGCCCCTGCTGGAATGTGCAGATGGATGTCCGACTTACTAAAGAAATCCGGGTCTACCCCCAGCAGTTCGGCGCGGCTGCGCACATAGCTGAGCGCGGCGTGCGCACTCTCTTTCATCACATCGCCCAGTTGCCCAGTCAAGGTAAAGCCCTTGCTGCCGGGCACTTTGGTGGCCTCAAAGAACATAATGTCGCCGCCCGCCTCGGTCCAGGCCAGACCGATGGAGACGCCCGGATTCTCGGCACGCTCCACAATTTCTTCGTCACTGTGACGGCGCTTGCCCAGGTAGAGGCTAAGGTCTTTGGGCTTGATGGTGCGCTTGCGCTTAATCTCGCCTGCTGCAACACCGGCGGCCACCTTGCGGCAGATTTTGCCGATCTGCCGTTCCAAATTGCGCACACCCGCCTCCACCGTGTAGCCCTGAATGATGGCGCGCAGCGTTTCTTCGGGCAACTGCACTTCGGACGGCCGCAGCCCATTCTCTTTGATCTGCCGCCGAATCAGATAGCCTTGTGCAATTTTGACTTTTTCGTCCTCGGTATAGCTCGATAGCTGAATGATCTCCATGCGGTCACGCAGCGCCGCCGGCACCGTATCCAGCACGTTGGCGGTCGTGATAAAGAGCACCTGGCTGAGGTCAAACGGCACATCCAAATAGTGGTCGCGGAACTCTCGATTTTGCTCCGGGTCCAGCACTTCCAGCAGCGCACTGCTGGGGTCCCCGCGGAAATCACGCCCCAGCTTGTCCACCTCATCCAGCATAAAAACCGGATTTTTGCTTTCCACCCGGCGCAGGCTTTGGATAATGCGGCCCGGCATGGAGCCAATATAGGTGCGGCGAAAGCCGCGGATATCCGCTTCGTCGCGCACGCCGCCCAGCGCCAGGCGGACAAATTTGCGATCCATGGCGCGCGCGATGCTGAGGCCGAGGCTGGTTTTGCCTACGCCCGGCGGGCCGACAAAGCAGAGGACAATCCCTTCCCGCTCGCGACGAATTTTGTCGCCGACCTCATCGGCGCGACCGGCGTTGCGCTGTTTGCGCTCAGCGCGCAGTTTGCGCACGGCCAAAAATTCCAGGATGCGCTCTTTGATCTCGGTCAGACCGTAATGATCTTCATCCAGCACCTGTCGCGCATGGTGGATATCCAGGTTGTCGCTCGTGCCCGTCTGCCAGGGCAAACTGACCATGAGATCCAGATAGGTCTTGATCACGCTGTACTCTGCCGCCTGGATCGGCATGCGCCGCATTCGTCCCAGCTCGCGGCGCGCTTCCTTTTCCGCTTCTTCGCTCATGCCGGCGGCGGCAATGCGCTCTTCCAACTCGCGTATGTCGGCGGCCTGCTCGTCTTCCTCGCCCAGTTCCTTTTGGATCGCCTTCATCTGTTCGCGCAGGAAGAAGTCACGCTGCATGCGCTCCATCTCGCCCTGTGCTTCCGACTGGATTTTGCGCCCTAGTTCCAGGACTTCGACTTCTTTTTTGAGCAGGGCCGTCAGCCGCAGCAGTTTTTCGCGCACGCTGTCCATTTCCAGCAGTGCCTGGGCATCCCCTACCTTGAGCCGCATACTGCTGGCAACCAGATAGGCCAACTGGCGCCCATCGTCGACATTGAGCGACATGACCGACAGCTCGTCGGGCATTTGCGGCTCCAGATCGACCAGGCGGCGGAAAAGCTGCTGGACGGCGCGCATCAGCGCCTCCATCTCAATGCCTTCCTCCAGCGTTTCGGGCAGAATCTCTATACGCGCGCGCAAGAACGGCTCATGCTGGGTGTACTCCAACACACGGATGCGCTCCAGCCCCTGCACGAGCAGGCGCATGGTGCCGTCGGGCGTCTTGAGCACACGGTGGACTTGGACAGCCGTCCCAATGCGATGAATCTGATCAGGCTTAGGCTCTTCCAAATCCTCATCGCGGCTGGTGACCAAGGCGATAATGCGGTTATTAGGCAGCGTCTTTTCCACCAGGCGAATGCTGCGCTCCTGCCCAATCGGCAGCGGCAGCCACATCATCGGGTAGACCACAACCCCGCGCAGCGGCAGCACAGGCAGGTCATCCGAGATGATCGATTCCGCCGCTTCGCGGTCCCTTTGGCCCGTCTGTTCCTTAAACTCCTCTGATTCGTAGATGACTTCATCCTCCTCAGAGTCGTCCCAATCTTCCATTTCAAAATCCATATAGTCTTGGTTCATGCCAATCGGCTCGTAATCACACTTTGCAAATCATTCTTATCAAGGGAATAGTGGCAGCTAGGCCCATGTTCAGGCGCTTATGCCATCACACCATTATAGCGCACGAACGCTGAAGCGCATGTAAGTGATCTCGCCGTATACAGCGTACAGTACTGATCTGCATCAATATCTAACGCAATGCTAACACCGTGCGTGTACGGGCATGTTCACGATGCTTGTGGTACACTCCTCTGCCAGAGATGGATCGGTATCCATGTGTATAGCGGCAAACCAAACCAAACTCCAACTGACTTGCAGTCAGAGAGGACTGTATTTATGAACGTAGCCAACCTGACCACTGTCTCGTTTCTTGATATGCTCGCTTCGGGTGAAGCGACGCCGGGCGGCGGCGGCGCAGCCGCGCTTACGGCCAGCCAGGCCGCCGCCTTGATTAGCATGGTGATCCATTTCACGGTCGGCAAGAAGAAGTATGCCGATGTGGAAGCGGAAATGCAGCGCCACCTGGTGCGCAGCGAGCAACTGCGCCGCGATCTGCTGGCTGAAGTGGATGCGGACGCCGCCGCTTTTGAAGCCGTCTCCGCCACCTATGGCATGCCCAAGGAGACGGATGCGGACAAGGCAGCCCGCACCGCCGCCATGCAGGAAGCGCTCAAACATGCCGCTGCCGTACCCTACGGTGTAGCGCAGCAGGCGTTGGCCATTCTGGAACTAGCCGAACCCGTGGGCGCCAAAGGCAACAGCAATGTTGTCAGCGATGCAGCTAGCGCCCTCTATCTCGCCTATGCTGCGCTCAAATGTGCGCTGGTGAATGTCAACATCAATCTCAAGTTTATCAAGGACGAAGCCTTTGTGGCGGAGTGGTTAGCCAAAAGCGATGAGATGCTGCGCCATGCCGATGCCGCCTATGCCGCCGCCCGCACCGCCATCGAGCAGACTCTGGGGGTTGGGCTGTGAGTGCACAATTGCTGGATGGCAAGACGCTGGCCAAGAGTATTCGCGAACAGCTCAAGCAGGATTTCGCCGCCTTTAGCGCCACGCATGGCACTGCGCCCGGGCTGGCCGTACTGCGGGTGGGCGAGGACGAGGCCAGCGCCGGCTATGCGCGCGCCATAGACAAGACTTGCCAGGGCGTTGGCGCTGTCTACCGCGCCGTCGAACTGCCGGCGAGTGCGCAGCAGCAGGATGCTGTCGCCGCCCTTACCGCGCTCAATGCCGATCCTGCCGTACACGGCATCATGATCCTCGAACCGCTGCCGGCGCAGATCGACCATCCTGCCTTGATCGACCTGCTCGCTCCGGGTAAAGATGTGGATGGTGTACACCCGCTCAATGCGGGGCGGCTGCTGGCCAATCGCCCGCCTTTCTTTGTGCCGGCCACACCCGCCGGTGGTCTGCGTCTGCTGGAAGCGGCAGGTGTGGAATTTAAGGGCAAACATGCCGTCATCGTCGGCCGCAGCGACATTGTCGGCAAACCGATGGCGCTGCTGCTGCTGCACCGCCACTGCACAGTGACGATCACCCACAGCCGCACTGTCGATCTGCCGGGCGTCTGTCGCAGCGCCGACATCTTGTGTCTGGCGATTGGACGGGCTGAGATGGTCAAAGGTGACTGGGTGAAACCCGCCGCCGTCGTCGTCGATTTTGGCACGACCTACACCGATGACGGTCTCAAAGGCGACTGCAACCAAGCCGGTGTGGCGGAAGTCGCCGGCATGCTGACGCCCGTCCCCGGCGGGACTGGCCCCATGACTAATGTGATGTTGATGGAAAACCTGCTGGCCGCTGCACGCCTGGCGCACGGGTGAGCCGCTCATCGTGACGACTTGTTTATGATGGGCAACGTATGGCAGAAAATGTAAAACGGCTTTGGCGCCGGCCGCCGCTGCGTGGGGCAATGCTTGTTCATGCGGCGGTGCTGGCCGGCTATCTTCTCCTCACCCTGATTTTCACCTGGCCGCTGGTGCTCAACCTGACTACGGCGATTCCCGGCGACAGCTTTGACGGTTGGCAAAACTATTGGAACCAGTGGTGGCTTGCCCAGGCTTTGGTGGATCGGCTGGTCTCGCCTCTGTACACGGACATCCTGTATGCGCCGACGGGGGTGACACTGTACTTCCACACCCTCAATCCGCTAAATGGTCTGATAACACTGCCGATTCAGTGGGTGAGTGGGCTGATTCTCGCCTACAACGCAGTCGTTTTCATAAGTTGGGTGCTAGCGGGCTATGGCATGTTTTTGCTGGCGCGCTGGGTGTTGGGTGTGCGCTCGCCGGCTGCCGTATGGGCTGCCTGGCTGGCGGGGCTGGTCTATACCCTTTCCCCTTTTCATATGGCGCATCTGTTGGGGCACATGCAGGTTATGAGTCTGCAATGGCTGCCGTTTTATCTGCTCTACCTGTTGCGCGCCATGCGGCAAAGCAGGGATGGGCGGCCTTGGCTGCGCAGCGCGCTGCTTGCCGGTCTTTTTTTGGTTTTCAATGGCCTGTCCGACTGGTATTTTGTCCTATATTTGTTTCTCTTCACCGGACTGGTAATCGTCTGGCAGTGGCCGGCGGCGGTGCACCGGCACAGCCGCCAAGGCGGAACCGTGAATGGTTGGGCGGCGTTTTCTCTGCGTATGCTGTGGGTGGCAGCGCGTCCTGCGCTGATCGCCGGCTGTGTGTTTGTAGTGCTGCTGAGCTTCTGGCTCGTGCCCATGATCCAGGAGGCGCGCCAGTTTCAATTTATGGTACGTCCTCCGGCGGATCTGTATGTTCTCAGCGCCAGTGTCATGGACTTTCTCGTACCCAATCGCCTGCACAGCTTATGGCGGCCACAGAGCTTTACCTGGATCGGCAACCAGATTGCGCCGATCAGCGAGCGGACGATCTCGATTGGGTATCTGCCGTTGGCTCTGGCCGTGGCTGCTGCCGGTATGGCCTGGCGCAAGGCGTTTTTTTGGTGGGCTGGGGCGCTGCTGTTTTTTATGCTCGCTTTGGGGCCGCAGTGGCATTGGGGCAATATCACATGGGAGAGCATCCCGCCTGCCGTGGCGGCAGGACAAGAGGTGGCGAGTTGGACGCCTTATGCGCTGCTCAACCGGCTGGTGCCTTTTATGCGCATCAGCCGCAGCGTCAGCCGTTTTGCGCTAATGGTGCAGCTTTGCCTGGCGGTGCTGACAGCCATCGGCCTCCATGCTTTGCTGCTGCGCTGGTTCAATCCGCAGAGGCGTTTTCGATCACAGCAGCTGGCTCTCCTGGTTGGCGCAGCGGCAGCAGTCGTGCTCCTGGCCGAGTATTGGGTGGCGCCGTACCCGCTCAGCCTACCGGATACACCGGCCTATTACAGCCGACTGGCGGCAGACCCGGATGCGCGTGCGGTGCTGAATTTGCCGATGAACTATGATCGGCCTGGCTATTTACTGTATCAAACGGTGCATGGCAAGCCGCTCACCGTCGCCTATATCAGCCGCGATGATCCACGCACGCTGACCGAGCGTACACCCGTACTGCAGCATTTTCGTCACCTGGGGGATGACATCATTGATGTAGACCCGGCTGCGATTGCACCGACGATTTTTGCGGATTTGGATGTGGGCACAGTCATTTTGGATCGCTACAAGATGCCGGGTGGGTTGGAGAAAGAGTACACAGAGGCGCTGGCTGGGCGTATTTTCGGTGATCAGCCGCCGCTGTTTTCAGATGAACGGCTGACCGTCTACCGCGTAACAGCGCCCATCCAGCGCCTGCCTTATCTGCAGCTTGGCCCGCAGAATTGGGGGCCGCTGGTTGTCAATGAGGACGGTGGGCGGCAGCGGGCGCTGACTGGCAGTACGGCCACGGTTGAAGTCATTCATGCATCTGAGCCTGTACAGGTGGCAGTGCGCTATCGTACAGCAACAGGTGACGGCGGGGGAGGCAGGATATGGGCGCTGGATGGCCAGACGCTGCTGGCGACACTGCTGCCGGCGCCGGAAGGTGCTGAAGTGATTGTCGATGTTCCGGTCACAGCCGGCGTAGAGAAAAGAGGATTGGCGCTGGAGCCGGCAGCAGCGGGCAATGTGCAGATTGAGCGGCTGTGGCTGCAGTAGAGACCTTATGTTGCGTGTTCATATGCTAAATACAAACTGGAAATCAATCGTATCTGTCTGCCTGCTGTTGAGTGCGAGCGTGTTGACAGGCTGTGACAGCTTTTCTGCCCCTCCGGCCCCGGCCCAGACGCAAAGTGCAGACGCGCCTGCGGCTGTTGAACCGCAGGCAGACGCCGGCGTGGCGGTTGATGCGTCCGATGCGCAAGACACAGGCGAGCCAGGCAGCGACGACGCCTCCTCCTCTGCGGCGGAAGAAAGCACTCCGGCCCTGGCGCTGGCCGCGCCCAGCGAACTGCTGGACAGCTATCGCTTAGCGGCCAGCTTTATCATTACTTCGCAACTGCCCGATGGTGCGCAGCGCACGGAGAGTACTGAAGTGCAGGGACTCTGGCTGCGTACGGACGGCCCCTTTGGTTTTGACGCCGCCTTCACCCTCACCAATGTAAGCGGCGAGCGCCGCCAAGAGTTGAGCGTGACGGCGGTGGGCGGCGACGCTGCCATTCAATCCGATGGCGCCTGGTCGACTGTCGCGCGTGAGGCGGCGCTGCCCTACAGCGATCCAGACAGCCTGCTCTCCCTCCCTTTTATTACGCACATCAATCGCGGCGAGAATTTGGGACGCACGCAGTTGGCGGGTGTGGATGTTACCCATTATCGTCTGACCGACCCGGCCACCTTTGCCGCTGCGGTGCAGGACATCTTACCCAATGAAGCCGGGAGTGTAGAGAGTGTCATGCTGGAGGGCTGGGTGGCGGATGCCGGCTATGTGGTGAAGTATTTGCTGCAGGCTGTGCTTTCCGACGCGCAATATGTAGATGAATCCGGCAACGTACTGCCGGCGCAGCAGCAAGTCAGCGCCAGCTACAGCCTGGACGATCTGGATGCCGTGCGCAGCATAGACTGGCCGGCGGATGCCCAGCCGCCGGCTACCGTCAGTGTGCCCGGCTTTGTGCCCAACACCTTCCCGCTCCCCGCCGAAGCCACAGCCACACCTCATCTGGGCAAACTGGAAATCCGCACCAGCGGCACGGAGGCTGACGTCGCGTCCTTCTACCGCGCCGCCCTCACCGAACTTGGCTGGACGTTTGAGGGCGAACTGGGTTTTTACACGGCAACCAAAAACGGACAAACCATCAAGCTGAGCATCACACCCGGCGCGGATGGCGAGGGTGCCGTTGTGCTCGTCTTTGGCGCAACGGAAGGAGAGTGAATAGCTACAATGCAGGTGGGGCGGCGCCAAGCCATTTAATGCCCCAACACGCGCACGCTGTTGGCGCGTGGGTGATATGCCAGTTCCCATGAGCCGAACTCGCGCAGCAGCAGGCGCACGGCGTCGCGGCGGCGGCGCAGCCGTTCTTCGCTGCACTTCCATTCCCCCAGCACTTGCTTGATCACCAACTGCGAGTCGCCACGCACCTCGACACGCGCCGTCTGCGGGTCGGCCTTGCCTTCGCGCAGCCGTTTTACGACCGCTTCCAGCGCGGCCAACAGCGTGTCGTATTCGGCTTCGTTGTTGGTGACGCCATCGCCAAACTGGAGTTGGACGATCTGCTGCGGGTGGCCTGGCCAATACAAGGCATAGCTGCCATAGCCGACGCCGGGATTCCCTTTGCTGCCGCCATCGAAGACAATGTTAATTGGCTGTTCGGGAGCCTGCCCCGGTAGCGGCGGCATCGCGTGCGGGTCAACGGTTTGCTGCTCGGCGGGCACCCCGATCACGACCTTGCCGCCCGCGCGCCGGTTCAGCCCATCACTTGCGCCCGCAAAACGGAGCGGCAGCGGCGCGGCGCGCCCGCCCATCCGTTCTGTTTCCGGGGGTCGCGCTCCTGTGGCCGGTACAGCAGGCTTTGGTTCGGCAGCCGCTGCCGTCTTGCTTCTCGTTTCGCCGGCAGATTTCGTAGCAGCGGAGGCTGGCCGGCTGATGGCAGGCGCCTTAGCGAGCCGATTCTGATCTGTGACAAGGGTGGTCGGCGGCAGCAGCCCGTTCACACGCAGACGCTGCACCAATTGCCGGCGCTGGCGCGGCGACAGGGCGCGCACAAGTTCGACAATCCGCTCCACCTCCCGTTCACTGGCCATTCATTTCTCTCAGGCGCCAATACGCTGCTGGCGGCGCTGGATGCGGGCCTTTTCCCACAGATACAGCATGTTGTTGGCATGGAACTGCTGCACAAGCCCACCCAGCGGAATGCGGCTGCGGTTGAACTGCTCAATATCGTGCTCCAGCAGATCGTGCTTGGTGGCGCCTTCTTCCATCAGTTTATCCACCAGTTGCTGAATCTCCGCCAGATAGTTCAAGCTGGCGTCGATGCTGCTTGTCACCTCGCCGCGCAGCAGAATATCGCCGTGTCCCTGGACAATACACTCCAGATTA
>JBBRBX010000162.1:0-9580 GCA_038205395.1 Caldilineales bacterium | reverse complement strand
AGAACGGTGGCTTATTTGGTTTCTTTATGGGGTCAATCGTCCCGCCCGCCCACCAGGAGGTCTGCCGGCACACCGTTACAGTGCTACACGCGCCTGGCGTTCCGCACTTTCGATGGCGGCGAACACCATCGCCAAACTCTTGATGTTATCGCTCGCCACTGTTTCCGGCACGGCGCCACTGCGCACACTGTCGACAAATTCACGGATGACGCCGGCATGGCCCGTCATCAACCCATCGGGGGCGGGCGACAGTGACAAATCCTGCCACTGCGAGAAAAAGCCGCCCGTCTCCGCCACAGACTGGGCCTGGAAACCGTCGGCGCCGTCCCAGCGCACGCTGCCGGACGTGCCGACAATGCGCCATTCACTCTCCCAGGTGGTGTTCAGCCCTTCGGCGCACCAACTGCCGCGATAGGTGAAGAGCAGGCCGCCGCTCAGCTCAAAAATGGCGACGGCGGCAGCGTCATGGTCATACCAGGAGCCGGCGGGGTTCCATTCATGGCAGTAGACGGCCAACGGGTCGGCGCCGGCGATCTTGCGTGCGGTGTCAAAGGTGTGGATTGCCATATCCAGCAGCAGGACGTGGCGCATGCGGTCGCGGAAACCGCCAAAGTGGGCGCCGATGTAGAAATCGGCGTTGACGGTGGTGATGGGGCCGATGGCGCCGGAGGCGAGAAAGGCGCACAGCCGGTGCAAATTGGGGTCGTAGCGGCGGTTTTGGATTACGGCATATGTTTTGCCGGCCGCCTGCGCGGCCGCCACCGAGCGGTGGGCATGTTCCATCGAGTCGGCCAGCGGCTTCTCGCCCAGCACATGGCAGCCATGGTCGAGGGCCGTCAGCGTCACATCCATATGTGCTTCCGGCACCGTGCAGTCAAAGACGGCGTCCGGCCGCGTCGCCTCCAGCATTGCCACCAGCTCCGAGCCGATGGCGGCTTCCGTCCAGCCGAACTCTTGAGCGCGTTCCTGCGCCGTCTGCGGGTAGAGATCGACAAAACCCACCAGCTTCACATCCGGCATCGTCTGAATTGCCTTCAGCCAGGCGCGGCTGATTCCGCCACAGCCGGCAAGGACAGCGGTGAAAGGTTGTGACATGCAAGTGCTCCTTCTTTGCTTGAATCCGGTTACTGAATCCGGTTACTGAAACCAGCTGATTGAACCGGTGGTATAGGAAATAAGTGCAGCGCGTCTGCGCCAATCATAGCAGCGCTGCCAGTGAACAAGCAAGACACTGTGCGTATGAAAAAATGCCTTGCCTCCCATATTGACATAGATGTAGTCCGCCTCTACACTATCTATACACTTGTGCAAGGCTTTCCAATTCCATAGATTCTTTTATCTAGCTGTTATTTCATTTCTCTGGCAACTCCACTACAAGAGAAGGAGTAGTGTCGTGAAAGTTGGTGTATTTGCTGTACTATTCAGCGCCATGAAATTTGAGGATGCTCTGGATTATATCCGTTCCGTCGGCGTTGAGGCTGTTGAGATCGGCTGCGGCGGCTATATCGGAGATGCTCACTGCAAGCCGGCGCAGCTGCTGGGCGACGCTGCCGCTATCGCTGCCCTAAAGAAGGCGGTGGACAGCCGCGGGCTGTCGATCAGCGCCCTGAGCGCACATGCCAACCCGCTGCACCCCAATCCGGAAATCGGCGAAGCGCACCGCACCTATATCTCAAATGCCATTTTGATGGCAGAGGCAATGGGCGTGGACACCGTAGTCACCTTTTCCGGCTGCCCCGGCGGCGGCCCGGATGACAAGACGCCCAACTGGGTGACTTGCCCCTGGCCCAATGATTTCAGCGAGACGCTCAAGTATCAGTGGGATGAGGTGATGCTGCCCTACTGGGAGAAGACGGCGGCCTTTGCGGCGGAACGCGGTGTGCGGCTGGCGATCGAGATGCATCCCGGCTTCTGTGTCTATAACCCCGGCACGCTCCTGCGTCTGCGCGAAGCCGTCGGCCCGACCATCGGCGCCAATTTTGACCCCAGCCACCTCTTCTGGCAAGGAGTGAACTTGACCAGCGCCATCCGCACACTGGGCGACGCCATCTATCATTTTCATGCCAAGGACACCAAGATCGATCCCATCAACGGTGGGCTGAACGGCGTGCTCGACATGACCCCCTACAATCATTTCGCTGAACGCAGTTGGATTTTCCGGACGGTTGGCTATGGGCACGGGGCTGAGGTGTGGAGTGGGATGGTCAGCGATCTGAAGCTGGTAGGCTATGATGGCGCGCTCTCTATCGAGCACGAGGACGGTCTGATGTCGGCGCGCGAAGGCTTTGAGAAGGCAGTCAGCTTCCTGCAGTCGATCGTGATCAAGGAACAAGCTGGTCACGCCTACTGGGCGTAACGCTCATGCGAATGCTAATCTCTGAATTTCGTTCAGCTGTACTTTAGGTAAACATTCACGCTTGGAAAAGGAAAGAGATATCATGAACAACAATTCGCTTTCGCGCCGCTCGTTTCTGCAAGGGGTAGCGTTCAGTGCCGGCGCGGTTGTGCTGGCGGCCTGTGCGCCGGCAACTTCACCTGCGGCTCCCGCCGGCGAGGCTGCACCGGCTGCCGGTGAAGTTGCCGGCGCACCGGTGACGCTGGCTTGGTGGGATTATATGGGCCCAGACACGCCTAACGGTATGGCGTTGGAAACCCAGTTGGCGAAGTACATGGACGCGTTCCCCGCCGTCAAAGTCGAGCACACCTTTATTCCTTTCGCCGACCTCAAGCAAAAGCTGCTGCAAGGCGCCGCTGCCGGCCAGTTGCCCGACATCGTGATCATTGACAATCCGGACCACTCTTCGTTCTCTTCCCTGGGTGTGTTCGCAGATGTCACCGAACGGGTGGCAGAGTGGGGCAAGGCTGACACCTACTTCCCCGGCCCCTGGGCCTCGACAGTCTTTCAGGATAAGAACTACGGCATTCCCGACAACAGCAACTGCCTGGTGAACTGGTACAACAAGGCGTTCACCGCACCCGCCGGCGTGGAAGCGCCCAAGAATTGGGATGAGCTGAAGACGACTGCTGCCGCACTGAGCGAAGGAGACCGGTTTGGACTAGCCGTCTGCGCCTTTAAGAGCGAAGAAGGTACGTTTCAGTGGCTGCCATTCTTGTGGATGACTGGCGAAGATCTGCCTACGCTCGACAGCGATGGTGGCCGCGCTGCCTTGCAGCTTTGGGTGGACATGGTGCAGGCGGGCAGCATGTCACCGGGCATTCTCGGTTGGACCCAAGGTGATGTGTTGGGCCAGTTCCAGAACGGCAAGGCAGCCATGATGGTCAACGGCCCATGGCAGATTCCGACCCTGCGCAGTGAGAATCCGGACTTGGATTGGGGTGTCGCGACGCTGCCGGAGCAGAAGCAAGGCGCCTCTATCCTGGGTGGTGAGAACACCGCCATCGTCAAGGCCACCCAGAATCTAGATGCAGCCTGGACACTGCTGACCTGGCGCCAGGAGCCTGACAACTTGTTGGCTTACTTGGTAGAGGCCGGCAAGCTGCCCAGCAACGCTGATCTGGCGCAGAACGAAGCCTTTGTCGGCGATCCGGTGATTAAAGTCTTTATGGATCAACTTGCCGTTGCCAAACCCCGCAACTATGGCCCCAAGTATCCGGAAATTTCCAACGCCGTACAGGAAATGCTCCAAGCTGCCATTAGCGGCCAAAAGGCAGTCGACGCCGCCGTTACGGAAGCTGCGACCAAGATCACGCCGCTGCTGCCGAGCTGACAGGCTGCTGCAAAGCGTATAGTGTGCGCCGCAAATTGAATGCCGGCGAGTGCCGCCCAAGACACTCGCCGGCTTGACACCATTTTGGGGTGCATCCTCCTGCACCTTGAAGCTTGTATCCCGCTTGTGCACAAAGGCTGTGTTCAAAAGCCACACAGGCTGACAGGAGAAAAATCGGATGGCTCAAACCCAAGTTTCCGCCGGCCAACAGCCGCACACGCGCGGGCGCAAGTTGAGCACACGCTACCGCAGCCTCAGCCGCTATTGGTTTGTGGCGCCGGCGCTTGCCTTTATCTCGCTGACCATGATTTACCCTATCGTCTCGAACCTGCGCATGAGCGTGTATGACGTGAATGTCAGCACCTTTTTGTCGGATTCGGCGCCGTTTGTCGGGCTGGGCAACTATATCAGAGTGCTCACGGATCCGGCCTTTCAACGGGCCTTCAGCCATTCAATTGTCTTTACGGTTGGGTCTTTGTTTTTCCAATTTGTGATTGGCTTTGCGCTGGCGCTGCTGTTCAATCGCCGTTTCCCCGGCAATGGGCTGCTGCGCGCCCTGCTGCTGTTGGGTTGGATGCTGCCCACGGTGGTCAGCGGCAGCATATTTCGTTGGATGTTTGACGGCAGTATCGGCATTATCAACTACGCCATGCAAAGCCTGGGCCTGCTCGACAGCCCGCGCTTCTGGCTGACCGACCCCAACACAGCCTTAATCGGCACGATTATCGCCAATATCTGGGTGGGCATACCGTTCAACATGATCCTGCTGCTGCCTGGCCTGCAAAGTATTTCCCTTTCGTTGTACGAGGCGGCCAGTATTGACGGGGCCAGCGGCCGCCAAAGCTTCCGCCATGTGACGCTGCCGCTGATGCGGCCGGTAATCCTCAGTGTCCTGCTGCTGGGCATTATTTACACCTTCAAGGTGTTTGACATTATCTATGTGATGACCGGCGGTGGGCCGGTGGATGCCACCACCACACTGCCCCTCTATGTCTATCAATTAGCATTTAGCTTTTTCCGTTTTGGTGATGGTTCGGCGGCGGCCATTCTGCTGCTGCTGGTGCTGAGTGTGGTTGCCGTCATCTACCTGCGTTTGAGCCAGCGTGAGGAGGCCGAGTCATGAGTATGCTGCACCGATTGCGCCGGTCCGGTTGGGGGTGGACGCTGCTGGCTGCCGTCCTTGTGCTTGTCTATCTGTTTCCCGTCTACTGGATGGCCGCTACTTCACTTAAGACCAACACCGGCATCTACGCTTCGCCGCCGCAAATTTTCCCCTGGCCGCCGATGTTCAGTTCGTATTATGATGCCGTAATCAACAACCCGCTCACGCTGCGCTCGATCTTCAACAGCGCCGTGGTTGGTATCGGCACGATGCTGTTGACGCTGCTGCTGGCGGCGCCGGCTGCCTATGCGCTGGCGCGCCTGGAACTGCGGATCGGCCCGCTGCTGCTGCTGCTGCTGCTAATTACGCAGCTGCTGCCCGCCATTGTCATCGCCACGCCGCTGTTTGTTGCCTTCAGCCGCATCCAACTCCTCAATTCGTATCCGGCTTTGATTCTGGCCGACACTACCTTTTCTTTGCCCTTTGCCGTCATTGTGCTGCGCCCGTTTTTTCTAACGGTGCCGCGCGAACTGGAGGCAGCCGCCAAGATTGATGGCTGCAATCAATTTGATGCCTTCTGGCGGGTGATTTTGCCGCTTGTGCGTCCGGGCTTGATTACTGTCGCCGTGTTTGCCTTTCTGATGGGGTGGGGAGAATTTTTGTTTGCCATGACCCTCACCACCAATGAGGCTGTCCAGCCGGCGACCGCTGCGCTCAACAAATTCATCGGTCAGTACGGCACGGAATGGAACAAGTTGATGGCCGTAGCCACGACCATCGCCCTGCCCATCATCGTCCTCTTTGCCAGCCTGCAGCGCTATATTGTCAGCGGGCTGACTGCCGGTTCAGTCAAGGAATAGTAGGAAGGTGCTTGCGTGAAATTCACCGATGGATACTGGCACACGCGCCGGCGACACGCTTAACCAGGTTCCCCTTTCCGTTCGCTTCTCATCTCCGCTGCCTAATATCATCCGTGTACAAATCTATCATCACAAGGGGCGGCGGCCCCGCACACCGCAGTTCGAACTGTACACACAGCCGGCAGCGGTGGAAATTCACGGTGACGCCCAGTCCGCCACGTTGACCAGCGGCGCCCTTACCGCACGTGTGCAGAAAGAGGGTGACTGGCGGGTGGACTTTCTGGACGGCGAAAGGGTTGTCACCAGCAGCGGCTTCCGCGCCATGGGTATCATGGATACAGCACAGGGACGGTTCATCCATGAACAACTGAACCTTGGCGTCGGCGTGCTGTGCTATACTTTGCTGCAGCAGCACGACTTTCTTGGCTTAGCGTTCTGCGGGAGGGAATACCAAGATGGCTCTTGAACTGGAACACGTTGTCTTGCCGGAACATGTCGATGTCAAAATTGAATTGACTGTTTCTGCTCGTATCAATATCACAGACATTACCGCTCAGCGCAAAGTTTCGCGGTTGCTGCTGGATTTGGTGGGCACGCAGCTATACGGGGAAAAGCCCAATCTGGTCACAGGGCGTCGTCTTGTCTGGCGTGTACCGGTTTGGCTGGGGCTGCCACGCGTAGGCCCGGTGGGCGAGGTAGGCGTTATCGATGTAGACGTTCAAACAGGCGACATTCTTTATACACAGCGTTTGCTCGACGATCTCGTGGAGCGTGGGAATGTCTTGGCTCAACGTGCCGCATCAGCTTGAGCAGAGAACGGGTTGGTGCTTGCCTGCCTGTGTAGCAATGGTAAGTGCTTTTTGGCAGCAACCGGGCGTAACCCAAACGCCGGACGCTGAAAAACCTGCGCTTTACCATTCTCTTTCAAACCAAAAGGGGTGGGCCGCTTGCGGCCCACCCCTTTCAGCAAGGAGGAGAAAACAGGAGAACAATCAGGTTTTACGCGTGTTTGATGGCGGCGTGGGCGGCGGCCAGGCGTGCAATCGGCACGCGGTAGGGGCTGCAGCTCACGTAGTTCAGGCCTGCCATGTGGCAGAACTCAATGCTGTTCGGGTCGCCGCCGTGCTCGCCGCAAATGCCCATGTGCATGTCGGCGCGGGTCGCGCGGCCCAGCTTGACGGTCATCTCGATCAACTTGCCGACGCCGCCCCGGTCCAACTGCTGGAACGGGTTGGTGGCCAGAATCCCCTTCTCGGTGTATTCCATCAGGAACTTCGATTCGGCGTCGTCACGGCTCATGCCAAAGGTCGTCTGCGTCAGGTCGTTGGTGCCGAAGCTGTAGAACTCGGCCACCTCGGCCATCTCATCAGCGGTCAAGGCCGCGCGCGGCACTTCCACCATCGAGCCATACTTGAAGTCGACCGTCGTTGCGTTCTCGGTAAAGACTTCCTCGGCGATGCGGTCTACGATCTCCTTGACATACTTGAGTTCGTTGACATGGCCCGCCAGCGGCACCATGATCTCCGGGTGTACGTCAATGCCTTCGCGCTTGACACGCACGGCGGCTTCCAGAATGGCGCGCACCTGCATCTCGGTGATTTCGGGCATCACGATGCTCAGGCGGTCGCCGCGCAAGCCCAGCATCGGGTTGGATTCGCTCAATGCCCGCACGCGCATCAGCACATCTTCCTTCTGCCGCACCTGGCCCAGCGCCGTGTCGATCTCGCTCAGCGTGTGGAAGTGCTGCAGACGCACCTTGAGATCCGCCAGGTCCGCCACCAGTTCTTGGTAGGAGGGCAGGAACTCATGCAGGGGCGGGTCCAGCAGGCGGATGATGACGGGGAAGCCGTTCATGGCGCGGAAGATGCCTTCAAAGTCACCGCGCTGCACCGGCAGCAGCCGCTCCAGGGCGCTGAGGCGGCGGGCCTTGCTCGTCGCCATAATCATTTCTTGCACGACGGGCAGCCGTTCTTCTTCAAAGAACATGTGCTCGGTGCGGCACAAGCCAATGCCTTCCGCGCCGTAGCGGCGGGCGCGTTCGGCATCCTTGGGATAGTCGGCGTTGGCCCACACACCCAGCTTGCGCACTTCGTCGGCCCATTCAAGCAGCGTCTTCAGTTCCGCTTCGTTTTCGAAGTCCGGGTCTTGCGTCGCCAGTTGGCCCAGGAAAACTTCACCGGTGCCGCCGTCCAGGCTGATCCATTCGCCTTCGCGCAGCTCGACCAGTTTGTCGTCCAACTGGACATGCAGCATGCGGTGTTCGACGTCGATTTCCAACTCTTCCGCGCCGCAGACGGCCGGGGTGCCGAACTGGCGGGCTACCACAGCCGCATGGCTGGTGGCGCCGCCGCGGCTGGTCAAAATGCCCTTGGCGGCGATCATGCCGTGCACATCGTCCGGCTTGGTTTCCGGGCGGACCATGATGACGGCTTTGCCTGCTTTGCCCCACTCGGCGGCGGTGTCGGCGTCAAAGACGGCCATACCGACCGCGGCGCCTGGGCTGGCATTGACGGCTTTGGAGACCAAAGACCGGCCTTCTTTGCGGGCACTCTTTTTGATTTCAGGCGAGAACTGCGGGTGCAGCAGTTGATCGACCTGCTCCGGGGTGACGCGCTGCAGCGCCTGCTTCTTGTCGATCAACCCTTCATTGGTCATATCGACGGCCATCTTGATGGCTGCGCGCGCCGTGCGTTTGCCGTTGCGTGTCTGCAGCATCCACAGCTTTTTGTGCTCAATCGTGAACTCCACATCCTGCATATCCTGGAAGTGGTTTTCGAGCTTGGTGACAATCTCCATGAATTCCGCAAAGGCTTCCGGCATGTCCTGCTTGAGCTGCATAATCGGCAGCGTGTTGCGGATGCCGGCGACTACATCTTCGCCTTGGGCATTGATCAGATAATCACCGTACAGCTCAGAGATGCCGTCAGCCGGGTTGCGCGTAAAGGCGACGCCGGTGGCGGAGTCATTGCCCATGTTGCCGAACACCATCGTGACAATATTCACGGCAGTGCCCAGGTCGTGGCCGATGTTAGTGGCGTTGCGGTAATCGATGGCCCGCTTGCCGAACCAACTGTTGAACACGGCGCGGGTGGCCATTTCAAGCTGCTTGTAGGGGTCCTGCGGGAACTCTTGGCCGGTGTACGCCTTGATCAGCGTCTTGAAGCGATCAATCAGCACCTGCCAATCCTCAGCAGTCAGATCGACATCGTGGCGGACACCACTCACCTTCTTTTGGTCGGCGATGGCGTCTTCAAACGGCTCGTCGTCCACACCCATCACAACCGACCCGAACATCTGAATCAGGCGGCGATAGGAGTCATAGACAAAGCGCGGGTCGTCGGTGAGGGCGATCATGCCTTGCGCTGTGTCGTCGTTCAGACCGATATTGAGCACGGTGTCCATCATACCGGGCATGGAGAACTTGGCGCCTGAGCGGCAGGAGACAAAGAGCGGGTTCTTGGGGTCGCCAAACGATTTGCCGACCTTTTTCTCGACTTCGTGCATGGCGGCGACTTCTTGATCCCACATGCCGGTCGGGAATTCGTGGTTGGCGGCCAGATAGCCGTTGCAGGCTTCGGTGGTCACCGTAAAGCCGGGAGGCACAGGTAGGCCCAGGCGCGTCATCTCAAACAGATTGGCACCCTTACCACCCAGCAGAGAGCGGATTTCTTCCCAGTCCTTGATCTTTGCTGTGGTTTCGACCTTGTCCAATTGATCAAAGAGATATACCCATGTTTTGTTTTGGGTCGCTTTCTCTTTGACCGGATCTCCAGCCAATACAGTCATGGCAATTCTCCTTCGTCAAATTCTATTTCGTGAGCGGATTGGGTTCGCGCCGAACGCGCGATCTTTTCGCCTTATGATTACGGGACTCAGTGTAGGTGAAACCG
>JBBRBX010000161.1:0-9681 GCA_038205395.1 Caldilineales bacterium | reverse complement strand
CTGTCTACCGGCTGCTCAGCCCGCTGGCGGGCCTGCTCTATCTGCTGGTGGTGCTGGCTCTCAGCCGCGAGCGGCGGCTGGCGCCGCCTTGGCTGACCTATGGGCTGTTGGCGTCTCTGGGGCTGATGCAGTTATTTTTCGGCTATGTCGAGAACTATTCATTTGCCGCCGCCGCTGTGCTTGCCTATCTGTGGCTGGGGCTGGGTGTAACGGCCGGCCGCCGCCCCTTATGGTGGGCGGCCGTCGTTCTGGCTGTCGCCAACGCCACGCATCCCTCCACTGTTGTGCTGGCGCCCAGCCTGCTCTATCTGGGTTGGCAAAGGTGGCAAGGCCGGCTGCAGGGAAACAAAAGGCTGGCCGCCGTCGTTGGAGAAATAGCGCTGCCTATGCTGCTCATTGGCGGCGCTACTTTTTTCTGGATGGAGGGAAGCGGGCACGGCGTATATGCACTGCTCAACACGGACCGCCCCGGCGGCGGCGATGCGCGCTGGTTGGTGCCTTTGTGGCAGACCACTACACGCTGGGAGCACTATACAATGTTCAGCTGGCCGCATCTGCGCGACTGGCTCAACCAGCAGCTGCTGGTGGCGCCGGTGGTGCTGCTTAGCCTGCTGATCGTGTTCGCCAGCTTGTGGGCGGCGCAGCGCCGGCCGCACCAAGACGGCGCACTTTCCGCTGCGGATGGCTCCAGCGCTGGGCAAGCAGCCAGGCAGACGGCTGAGACGGCAGGCACGCGCGTTATTGTGCGCTTCTTGGCCATCGCTGCCCTGTTTTACTGGCTCTTTACCTTTGTCTGGAACCCGGACTATGGTGGGCAGCGCGACTGGGACTTGTTCAGCCTGGCAGCGCTGCCGGCGACGCTGCTGTTGATCGCTCTGCTGCCGCGTGCGCTGCCGGATTCCCGTCTCTTGCGCGCCGGCGTGGTTCCCTTGCTGTTTGTGCAGGGGTGGCACACGCTGGCCTGGCTCCATCAAAATACCTTGCCCTGGCACTGGCCGGATTAAGCTGAATCTTATGTACGAACTACAGCCGACTGCTCCCCCACCCCGTTCACCCCAAGGCGCACCCAAGCGCTCTGCGCCGCGTTCCGGCAGGAGAGGCCGTTTCTGGCCGGGTTTTCTGGCCGGTGTCTTTGCCTTTGTTACGCTGGGGGCGCTGGCGCTGGCCACCACCCTGGTCGGCTACGCCACCATTGCCCGCGACCTGCCCTCGCCCAACGAACTGCGCCAGCGGGCCTCCAGCTTCCAGAGCACACGCATCTACGACCGCGAAGGCAATCTGCTCAACGAAACGTTTGACCCCAACGCCGGGCGTCGCATCGAAGTCGCGCTGGAGCGCATTTCACCCTACGTGGCGGACGCCACCATCGCCACCGAAGATGCCAACTTCTATCGCCATCTGGGGGTAGACCCCGTTGCACTGGCGCGTGCCGTCTATTATGCCATCCAGGAGCGCGATGTTGTGGCCGGCGGTTCGACCATTACGCAGCAGTTGGTCAAGCGTGTGCTCTTGAGTTCGGAAGTGTCCATCACACGTAAAGTCAAGGAAGCCATTCTGGCCGCCGAGATTACACGCCGCTACGGCAAGGATGAAATCCTCGAACTCTATCTCAATGAGGTCTACTACGGCAGCATGGCCTACGGGATTGACGCTGCCGCCGAAACCTTTTTCGGCAAGGACGCCGCCGATCTGACGCTGGCGGAGGCGTCGCTGTTGGCGGGGCTGCCGCAGCTTCCCGCCTACTATGACCCCTATACGCACCCGGATCGCGCCAAGGAGCGCCAGGCTGTCGTGCTGGGGCTGATGGTTGAACAGGGCTATATCACGCAGCCCGGCGCCGACGCCGCCTGGGCGGAGCCGCTTGTTTACAAACCGCTGCAGTTCGATCTCAAGTCGCCGCACTTCACCCTTTTCGTGCGCCAGCAGCTCGAACAGTTGTTCGGCTCAGAGGGGCTTTACCACGCCGGCTTTAATGTGACGACCACGCTCGACCCCAAGCTGCAGGCGGAAGCCGAGCGTATTGTTGCCCAGCAGGTGGCTGCGCTGGCAGGCAAGAATGTTTCCAACGGCGCCTTGGTCGCCATGCGTCCACAGTCCGGCGAGGTGGTGGCACTGGTGGGGAGCGCCGATTTCAACAATGTGGAGATCGATGGCCAGGTCAACATGGCCTTTGCGCCGCGCCAGCCCGGCAGTTCAACCAAGCCCTTTGTCTATTTATCGAATTTTGAGTCCCCTGGCCGCAGCCGCAACGATGCCTGGACGCCCGGAACGATTGTGGCCGACATCCAGCGCTCCTTTCCCGATGGCGTCAACCCGCCCTATGTGCCGACCAACTATGACGGGCAGGAGCATGGGCTGGTGACGGTGCGTACTGCACTTGCCAACAGCTTTAACATTCCAGCCGTCGCCGCGCTGGAAACCGCCACGCTGCCGCAGTTTCTGGAACTCATGCAGCGGCTCGGCATCACGACTTTGACGCGCCCCGATTTTGGCCTCAGCCTCAGCCTGGGTGCAGGCGAGATTCCCTTGATCGAATTGACCGACGCCTATGCGGTGCTGGCCAACGGCGGTGTGCGTGTGCCGCCGGTCACGATCAGCAAGATCACCGACAGCGCCGGCACGGTGATTTGCGAACAAGGCAGCGAACGCCCCTGCCAGAACGCCGCCGGCCAGCAGGTGATCAGCCCCGTGGACGCCTTTCTCATCACCGACATTCTCAGCGACAATGAAGCGCGCACGCCTTCCTTTGGCCCCAATTCGGCCCTGGTGCTGGCGGACCGGCCCGTGGCCGCCAAGACAGGCACGACCAACGACTATCGCGATAATTTGACGATGGGCTACACGCCGCAACTGGTCACCGGCGTCTGGGTGGGCAACAGCAACAACACACCTATGCAGAACATCTCCGGCGTGAGCGGGGCCGGGCCGATCTGGAATGAGTTTATGAGCGTCGCCCATGTGGGCGAGCCGGTGGTGGGTTTTGCGCCCCCGGTAGGGGTGCGCCAGTTTGAGGTCTGCGCCGACACGGGCACGATCCCCTCCGACGCCTGTCCCGACCGGCGTATGCGCTGGTTTGCGGAGGATCGCCCGCCGCTGCCCAAAGAAAAGGATCTCTGGCAGAAGCTGCGCGTTGTGCGCGGTACGAATGAACTGGCCACTGAATTTACACCCGCCGACCAGATTGAGGAGCGCGCCTTCAAAATCTATCCGCCGCAGTATCGGGCCTGGGCGGAGGCGCACGGCATGCCGCAGCCGCCCGTCGGTATGCCGGCGGTGACCGACCCCAGCCTCCTGCAGGTGGCCATTGCCGACCCGCCTGACGGCATGTTGGTAAGCGGCGTCGTGCCGGTCTATGGCAGCGCCAACGTGCCCGACTTCACCAACTACGAACTGCAGTATGGCGAATCTCATGAGCCGGGCGCCTTCAGCGGGGCGATCTATGGGCCGATTGGCGGCCCGGTCGTCAACGCGCAGCTCGGTCAGTGGGACACGACCAATCTGCAGGATGGCCCACACACCCTGCGCCTGCTCGTGCGCGACAACAAGGGGGCGCAGTATGAAGCGCGAGTGCGTGTCTTTGTCGAGAACCGGCCGGCGGCGGAGCCGACCCCGACCTGGACGCCCGAAGTGGTGATTCCACCCACGGAAGTGCCCATCGAAGCGCCTACCGAAGTGCCCACGCTGCCGCCGCCACCGGACACGCCTACGGCGCTGCCCGAACAGCCTACGGCCACGCCGGAGCCACCCACAGCCACGCCGGAGCCGCCTACGCCGCTGCCCGCAGAAGCGACGGCCACGCCTGAGGCTGCACCCCCGGCGGTTGAGCCACCGGTAGAGCCGCCGGTAGAGCCGCCGGCTGAAGCGCCGACTGCTGCACCGGTTGAGTCGTAAGCCTTAAGGGAGGGCCATGAGCAACCTATTTAACAGGGAATGAACCATTATCAGTCGTGTGCAGGATTTTGCTGGGCACGACTTGGATTTCACCCAGAAGCGCCTGATCATCCGGCAGCCTGTTGCCCTGTGCATCTGTCGCTGCAATTCGTTTATTGGTATTGGCTTGATCATAAAAACCAATGATCACCTGATACGGCCCTGGTTCAGCAGTGTCGGGCATTGTCAGCACCACCTGATCGAGAATTGTTTCGTCCGGCGCCCATGACCAGGTTGGATTGAGACCCATCTGGGGCGCGCCATCTGTCTGTGCCGCAATATTCTGCTCCGGGTCAAGCAGATGGATAAATCGGATAAGATTGGCGTTCGTGGGCGCTAAGCTGTGCAGACCCAATGTGATTGTCAAGTTATCGCCGGCATGAATGTCGTCCGCTGCGACCTCCACCTGGGCGGCGGTCAACTCCACTGTCTCGCCAAAGTACACGTCCAGCCGCTGCGGCAGAGATGCTGCCTGGCTGCGTTCTCTGCCGCTCACAATCTTAATAGGAGCAAGCTCCACATAATCACTGGGTGCTGTGCTGCTCTCTGCACCTTTCTTCTGCGCCAGTGTCAAACGCGCGTTGGTTGCCGCGTCGTACAGCCCGACGTGCGGCCACACTACGGCACTGGTGGCATCAACTGGAATCTGCAAGCGATATTCATCTGCAACTTCAACACCTGGCAACCAAAGTGTCGAGGGTTGAAAATCCGGACCTGGCGTTTGATCTCGCTGCGCGACTACATGTTCCTGTGCATCCACCAGGTGCACAAACCCATGTAATTCTTGTGTCTGTGCGGCTGATGGCAGCCAGTAAAGACGCACACGTATCTCATCGCCAGGTTTTACCATAAGCGGGCGACCATCGTCGGACTGCCGTGCATCTCCTGCAGCGGTGATATTGGCCTGCAGTAAACTCGCGACATTGTCCCAGCGGGCTTCAATCGTCGGGAGGGCTGTTGTCTTCATTCCTGACGAGTGGGGCGCATCCACTTCCCCGATTACAACCGTCTGCATAGATGCAGCCACACCCATCGGATTATCTGTCTCCCTCTCCAGGCCGAGAGCAAGTATGTATCGTCCGCCTCCCACCCCGTCAGGCAGGGCAACTTGCAATGCATCTTCTACCAGCATATCCGGCGACCAGTCGAGTTTACTTATCTGGTTAAAATAAGGACGTTGTAGATATTCTTGGACTATTTGTCCGCTAGGAGAGCGCACCTGCACACGCAAGCGCAGGTCGGCAGGTGGAGATTTTCGGATCTGCCAGTAGAGCTTTGCCTCAATTTGTCCGCTTTCAACGCGGCTGGCGTCAAAAGCCGCCAACTCTAAACCGAATCCTTTTAACGGCGTAGACGGCTGTTGAAGGACAATGTTCTCCGGCTTATACGCGTATCCCGCCACACAAAGCGTCAGAACCAGCGTTGGGGCCAACATCCACCACGTATGTCTGTAGAGCAGATACAGCAGCAGCAGTGCCAGTGTCAGGAAACTTATCGCTGTTCCTACAGCAGCCCAAGGGGGCGCAGTAAAGCGTTTTTCCAGTTTGTAATCGCCCGGCGGCAGATCGACAGTAAGCAGTCCCAATTGTCCGCTAGGATAGGGCGCAAGCGCTACGCCTTGTGGTCCTATCACTTCCCAGCCGGGAAAATAATAATCTTGAAAACGCAGGGTTGTCGTGACTGCGGCCTGCACCTGCATCGTCAACGCCGCAGGGCCAGCCTGCAGCACTTGCAGTCTAAACTGATCGTTGGATGGACGAGCCGCTGTGTGCACTGGCTCAGCCGGCAAGTGCTCGGCTGTTGACCAGCGCGGTCGAAATTCAGTGACTGAACTGGCGCTGTCTGTGGTCAACACGCCTTTGGCAACTTCATGCGCCGCCAGCATAGGGGATGCGAAGGCTATACTGCAGGCTGGATACGATTCCCCTGTCGGTGGCCGTTGCGTTAGCAGCATAAGGGCAACCAACAAGCCGGCAGCCGGCCACTGCCAACGGGCTGCAGGCAGCCGGTGCAGCCAGCCGGGCGTGAGCATCGCGCAGGAAAGTGCAACGAGAGAGAGCAGCCGCCAAGGAAATTGCACGGCGGTCAACACATCACTGCTCAACCAAAAAGGAAGCGCCCAACTGCCCACCAATAGGGAACACACCAGCGCCGATACGCCGAAAAAAAGCCACTCAGCGTCACGCCGCCGCGCAAGTGCAAAGCCTCCTAGCGCCAGCCCAAC
The DNA here is from genome assembly GCA_038205395.1 of Caldilineales bacterium. Lineage (GTDB taxonomy): Bacteria > Chloroflexota > Anaerolineae > Caldilineales > Caldilineaceae > Fredericiella. The sequence goes on along the minus strand of JBBRBX010000161.1, from coordinate 3,527 downwards.
CTGCACCAGCCCTAGCTGCAAGGGATACACAGGCGCGTATTCATAGACTAAATGGGGGTCGAGGAAATTTGTCCATGTCCAGACATTATCCGGTAACCAGCCCAGCCGTGCCGCCTGATAGCCAAGATCGGTCAGGTATTGGCGATTGGTGAGCATGGGCAGCCAGAACCAGGCACTGGCGCCGGCCGCTGCCGCTAAGCTCAGACACAGCCGGATGAGCGTAGGCAGGCTGTGCCCGTCGTGCCACCACATGATGGCCCAATAAATCAGCAGATAGGGGAGCGCCAGCATCAATAACAGGCTGTGTGTCAGCATCAGCCCAGCCAGCGTGCCGATCAGCACTACCATATAGCCCCAAATCCCTGGAGATGTCCTACCTACAACGCGGCGTCCACTCCACAAGAGCCACGGCAACAGCGCCTGCCCTAACGCCTCCGGTAGAGCGCTGCGCACATAAACATTAAAAATCAGGTACGGGGCATAGCTATAGGCGAGACCGGCTACCAACGCAGCGCTAGGATTGCCCTTGTGTACATCGCGTGCCAGGAGCCATGCACCCGCCCCCGCACACAAAACGACAAGTGCTAAGCCCAGGTTGTAGGAGGCGTTGATGGGAAAGCCGGCAAGGGCCGGCAGCAGCGCTAAATAGTAACCGCCAATGGGATAGAAAATGAACAGCGGATAGCCATGCCCCAACTGCATCTCGCTGATCCAGTATGGGTTTAGCAGGCCACTCATTACAGCACGCTGCAGCGCACCCAACCGCAGCAAGTGGGTGGCTCCATCTATTGTAATCATAAAGCGATTGCTGAGCAGCGGTGCTATGGCCGGCAGCACCAGTAAGAGTAATACCGAAAAAGGCAAAAGTTTACCCAAGTTGGTCTTAGACATCCATCCAGCATACGTCTAAGGTGCTGAAAAACGGCAATACTTGCTCATGGGGGATTCTGCCGGCGGTGGACAATCCCTGATAAGAAGAATGCCTGGTGGGTGAACGAAATGCTTTTGGCATTTCTATTCAACCAACCAGGCCTCTTGTCATCCCTCTCCCAAAATTCGGGATGGGTTATATCGTTCTGCAATTGCAGCACGATGTATGCAGCCGGACCGCTACTGCACGGCTTGCAGGGTCAATCCTTCCGAACCCCACTGCGCTTCGTCATAGTCCACCGCCGTCAGCGTGCCGTCCGTCTCGTCAAAGCCGATGGTCATCGGTTTGTCATAGTCGCCCTTATCTTCGCTGCCGGTGATGCTCACATCCAGCTTGCCATCTTGCGGGCGCTCCCACGTGCCGGTTTCGACAATCAACGGCGCTTCGTTGAGGAAATCAGTCGTCATCTCGGCTGTGCCATCTTCGTACAGCGACAGTGTGATCACGCGGCCCGCGGAGTCGGCAGCCGGCAGCGTGTCCGACTGGTAGACAGCCACCGGTGCGTCGCTCTCGCTCATCCCGGCCTCGTCGCCGGTGGCGGCGTCCATCTCTGCCGGCGTGACAACTTCGACGCGTGTCAGCTCCATCATACCGCTGCTGAGCATTTCGCCGCTGCGGGTGTAGGTGGTTTCCGACGGCTGGTCATATTCTTTGTCGGGCGTGCCGGTGATCGTCACCACGATGGAACCGTCTTTCTCTTCCCAGGTTCCCTGCTCCACAATGGCGTCCTTGCCGATGTAGATGCTCACCTGTTCAACATTGTTGTTGTCGAAGAGCGAAAGCACGGTCAACAGACCCGATGCGTCGGCGGCTGGGTAGAGCTTGGAGACATAGGTGCCGGCAGGATTGGCCATGGCTTCCATGTCGGCGGGCGTGACGACCTGCAGCACATGAAAGGTGAAGAGGCCATCGCTCAGCGTGTCGCCGGCGCGCGTATAGGTGGTCGTTACCGAGGTTTCGTACTCTTTCTCCAACGTGCCGGTGATGCTCACCTCCACAACGCCCTCTTCATCTTCGCTCCATGTTCCTACTTCGAGAATGGAAGCTTTGCCCAGATAGACGGTAAGCTGCTCCATATTCATATTGGGGTAGAGAGCCATCAGCGTCACCATGCCGGAAGCGTCGGCGGCAGGATAGACAGCGGTGACGAAAACTTGATAGCCGCCGGTCATCTCTTGCGTACCGGTCATTTCTTCCGTGCCGGTCATCTCCTCTGTGCCGGTCATCTCTTCAGTCGCCGTCATCTCTTCTCCGGCGGCCACGTCGCTATCGCTGCCGCTGTCACTGGATGCGCCGGCGGCGTCCATCTGCTCAGGCGTGACGGTGTCCAGTTTGTGCAATGTAAACGCACCCGTCACCAGCATATCACCCTGCACATCGAAGGTTTCGGTGCTGGGTTCGTCATAGGTGCGCTCGTCATTCTCGGTCAAGGTGACGGCCACCTTGCCGCCGGCCATTTCCCATGTGCCGCGCTCGGTGATGGGTGGATTGGAAAAATAGAAGCTCGCCACCTCGACATTGTTGTTGGGGTAGAGTGACATCAGCATGACCAGGCCCGAGGCCGATGCCGCCGGATAAACATTCGAGACATACGTGCCGCTGACATCCTCAGCCTGCGCTGCAGCTACTGCCGGCGGCGCGGCGAGAGTAGTCACAGGGGCCGCCGTCAAGACAATGCCGGTCAACAGCAGCGCTATGAAACCAATGGTCAAAATTTGTTTTAGTCGCATACTCTGGTCCTTCTTTATGGTCTGAATCTGCCTGGTTTGAACTGCGTAGCTTGAACTGGGTAACTGCAAATGCAGATAGGGTATACCTGCACTGGACAAAACGCATCACATAAATTGTTGGTTCGCTTGTTTAACCTGCGGCGCTATTTTTAATGCATTTGACTTAATGCATTTGATGCAGCAAAGGTTCCGCTAGGCTGTAGTCGATGCCGCCGGCTCGCCCAAAATCCGGCGTACATGCACAGCGGTGGCCTTATTGACCATCACCACAACAGTGTCCCCCACCTCCAGAATTGTCCCCCCGCGCGGCACCAACATATCACCGCCGCGCCCGATCAGCACAATCAGCGCATCTTCGGGCAGATGCAGATCCACAATTTGCTTGTCCACGGCCGGCGCATTGGGTGGGATACGAATTTCCACCAAATCATTGGTAATGGTGTTGTCGCGCATTACATAGGCCAGTGGCGACAACCGCTGTGGGCTGTCGTCATAAACTTTGAGCCACTTGGCCATAGGAATGATCAGCGTGCCCTGCAGCAGCACCGACGTCAGCACGATAAAAAAGACCAGATGAAAAATGACATCCGCCTGCGCCACGCCCGCCAGCAGCGGAAAGGTGGCCAAAACGATAGGAGCCGCCCCGCGCAGCCCCACCCACGAGATAAACACCTTCTCGCGCAGACGCAGCTGCGTCGGGGCCAAGGCGATAAAGACGCTCAGCGGGCGAGCCAGGAAGATGAGAAAAAGCGCCACCAGCAGCCCGCTCAGCGCCACCGCCGGCAGCCGCGAGGGGAATACCTGCAGACCGAGAGTCACAAACATGCCGATCTGCATCAGCCACGCTAGGCCATCGTGAAACTGGA
>JBBRBX010000160.1:0-9692 GCA_038205395.1 Caldilineales bacterium | reverse complement strand
CTGAGTGCGTTCCCACTGCAGCGTCCCAATTTGCAGCGCCCCAATCTGCAGCAACTGGCGCAACTGCCGACAGAGCAACTGCCGCCGTTTGTGCGCAACTGTCCCGTGGCGATGAAGTATCTGGCGCTGTTGGGCGTGCTTGACTGGAGCCACTTTCCCGAACGGCCTGGTGGGCGAGCCTGGCCGGGTCCCACCCCTGCGCCGCGTGCACCTTTTGCGGCGGCCTACCTGGTCAAGCTGGCCGAAGAGAAACGGCATTTCGGCCAGTTGCGCACGTTTCTCCTCGAACATCCAGCCCTGGTCTGGGTGCTTGGGTTTCCGCTTGTCCCCGCCGCAGCGACGCCGTGGGGCTTCGATGTGGCTGCCTCCGTCCCCAGCCGCAAACATCTGGGTCGCGTGCTGCGGGAACTGGACAACGCTGCGCTCCAGTTTCTCCTCACCGCCAGCATCCACTGCCTGGCCGACCTCTTGCCGCCGGAAGTCGCTTTCGGCAGCGAGATTGCGCTGGACACCAAGCACATCATCGCCTGGGTCAAAGAGAACAACCCCAAGGTCTTTGTCCGCCGCCGCTACGACAAGTGCCGGCAACCGGCGGGTGACCCCGACTGCAAACTCGGCTTCAAGCCCAACGAAAACAGCGCACCCCGCCGGCCCCAGACGGATGCCGAGCCGCAGCCGCCAGCCACCCCCACCACCGCCGGCCTGCCTGCCAGCGGCCCTTTGCCCAAACCGACCACGGGCCAATACTACTGGGGCTATGCTTCCGGCATCGTGGCCACCAAGGTTTCCAGTTGGGGAGAAGTGGTGCTGGCCGAACTGACCCAGCCCTTTGACTGCAGTGACCAGAGCTATTTCCTGCCCCTCATGGCGCACACGGCAGCCAACCTCGGCTTTGCGCCTCCCTACGGCGCCTTGGACAAAGCCTTCGACACCTTCTACGTCTACGAATACTTCCACCGCGCCGGTGGCTTTGCCGCTGTCCCCTGGGCTGACCGCACCGACCACCGCAAAACCTTCTCGCCGGACGGGCTGCCCCTCTGCGCCGCCGGGCTGCCGATGCCGCGCAAGGGCGCTTTCTGGCAGAAGAGCAACTGCCTGGTGCCCCACGAAGACACCCGCTACGCTTGTCCGCTGGCTGCATCCACCGGCGCAGAGGCGGCCTGTCCCATCAACCATGCCAACTGGGCAAAGGGGGGCTGCATCACCACCCTCCCCACCAGCCCCGGCAACCGCATCCGTCACGAACTCGATCGCCGGAGTCAAGCCTTCCAGGATCTCTACCGCCAGCGCACCGCCAGCGAACGTATCAACAGCCAGGCGCTGGACCTGGGCATCGAGCGCCCCCATCTGCGCAATGGCCGCTCGATTGCCAATCTCAACACGCTGCTCTATGTGCTCATCAACCTGCGCACCTTGCAGCGTGTCCGCACCCGCCAGTTCCAACCGACAGGGACGGCTCCAAACAGCTGACTCGCCGCTGGGCGGCACGCAGCGTCGGCGCCTTGCTCATCGGGCAGGGGATGGTTTGGTCACGCACCGCCGCACCCAGCCCGCCCAGCCGCGACAATTGACAATCACAACTGCATCTCTGCCGCCGCACATGCCGCCGCACATGCCGCCGCATGTCCGGTCTGTTCGACGCACCCTCCAGACCGGCGTCACCCCCTTCAACCGGCGTCTCACCCCTTCTGCACTCTCTCTAGAACCCGCCAACCGCCTGTGTCAGCCCCAATGCCCTGCCGCTACACCCACCAGCAGCCCCAACACCCTCGCAAGCGCGGCTCCCAGACGACATAACATGCGGGCCGCTGTTCTCACAGCATTATGTTATGTCCAACCCTCCCTGACGAGGATTCATCGATCTCTGACCACCTTTCAAATTCTCCTGTACCGGAGCCTGGATGGCTTGTCTCAATCCCCTGACGAGGATTCATCGATCTCTGACTTGTATGAAGTCAGAAAAGCTGTAAAGGGGAAACCTGATTGTCTCACTCCCCTGACGAGGATTCATCGATCTCTGACGCCAGGTCATGATGCAGGGAGAGAACCACGATATTCATGTCTCAATCCCCTGACGAGGATTCATCGATCTCTGACATCAAGCAATAGCAGTTGAGGGTGAACCTCTCAATTTCAGTCTCAATCCCCTGACGAGGATTCATCGATCTCTGACTCCCCGGCAGTTCGTGGTACCTTTCCCGGTAGCTATCGGGTCTCAATCCCCTGACGAGGATTCATCGATCTCTGACCCTAGATCGTGTCACCAAAGCCAACTTTGCGCAGAAGAGACACAACTTGTAGGCTGGTTCAATAAGGCAGACACTAGATATTGTATAAGACCCTGATCCAATTTTCTCTTTCCCCTATAGCCCAAAAGCGTGTCACGGGCCAGGTTTGACAACTTTTCGACTCTCTTTCATGATTATAAACCTGTTATCGCTTGTGCGCAATAGCCAATTTTGGAAGCCAAAATCAGGTCGCTCATGCCTATGCTGTTTGATTGTTTGCTTACCCGCACAGCGCTTGAACTGCGCACCATCGCGGCAAGATTGGGCGTGCGCACCCGCACTACCTTAACCAAGCACGATCTGGCTGCCGTCATCACAACTTTCTGGCTGCAGGACCCCAGGCGCATGGCTTTACTCCGCAGCCTCAGCCCCCAAGCCCGCCAGGCCCTGCAGCGCCTGCTGACCTTCGACACGATTCCCCGCACCCTCTTCCTGGCCGAATTCGGCGCCATCCGCTCCGCACGCAGCCAGGGCAAAAACCACGCACTGCCCTGGCGCCGGCCCCAGTCGGCCAGTGAGGAACTCGCCTACAGCGGCCTCCTGCACGGCAGCAGCCGCCAGCCTCTGCCCCAAACGGATGGCTATCTCCTGCCCTCCGATCTGAAACTGCTCGTGCAAACCTGGCTCGCCCAGCCGCCTGCCGACCCGCCGGCGCTGCCCAATCCGCCGCCCGTCCAGCCGTTCGACGTGCTCCACGACGTCGCTATCCTGCTCGCCTGGCTGCACCGCTGCCGCCAATCCGAAATCCCCCTCCCGTTCGACCGCTGGTTGCCGGCGGACGCGCTGCGCAGCCTCAACCGGGCGCTGCTCCATCCTGAACCAGAGCCGCTGCCGCGCTCGCACCGCCAAACCCAGCGCCTGCGCTGCTTGCTGTTCTGGGCAACAGCGGCCGGACTCCAGCAAGCCGGCGCACTTTCACCGCTCGGCCGGCAGTGGCTCGACCTGCCGCCCGGCGAACAACTGACAATCCTCTGGCAAGGCTGGCGCACGGCCTCCTGCGAACTGCGCACAGCCTTCCTCTGGCCTGATGCACCCCTGCCCGCGCCCTGGCCGGAGCCGCTCTGGTCAGCCCTGCGCACCCAAGCCGGCGGCTGGCGCGCAGAACAGCTCGCCGCCGGCTTGCTCGCCACCTCCCCGCCGCCCACCGCCTACTGGGTGGCCAACCTCGACGCCACCCACACCCTTCAGCAGATTGTCGAAGCGCTCTGCACAGGCCCTCTGGCCCACTTTGGCCTGGTGACTTGGACACCGTCCACCGAGCAAACTGCTGCCGTGTATCAACTCACCGCAGCAGGGCGCGCCCTGCTGCAGGATCGCACGCCAACACCGACGGACGCGCCGGACGCGCCGGCAGCCGCCGCCGGCTGGCGCCAGGAAGAGGACGCGCTGGTCGTTGAACAGCCGGCCGCCTGCATCACCCGTGGCCTTCCCATTCTCAGCGCCGGCGCACAACGCATCGCAACCCAGCGCATAGCGGGCATGATCACACACAGCTACTATCTGACCGCCGCCTCACTGCGCCGCTATGCGCAGCACGGGCTTACGCTGCCGCTGCTGCTGGATGCTTTGCAGTCGCTGGGGATTGTCCTGCCTGCGCCGCAGGCCGCCCTGCTGCAAAGCTGGTGTGCTGTGCCCGCCGCACTCGACGTCAGCCTGGTTACGCTGCTGCGCGCGCCGGACAGCCAAACCATGGCTGCGCTGCACGGCGACGGCGCTGTCGCCGTGCATATTCAGCAGTTGCTCAGCCCCGCCGCAGCCATCCTGGATATGACACCGGCTGCAGCACGCACCCTTTTGCGCAAACGTGGCTTTGCCCTACCCATCCCGTCCAGGCCGCAGGACGATCAAGCGGCCGGCCCGCAGACGGAAGCTGCCGCCGCCTGGCTGGCCGGTCAACTCTATCACGAACTGCGCAACCTGCTGCCGCTCCCGCTCGACCCGCCCTATGCGACGATGGAGGACGCCTTCACCCAGCTTGCGCCGGGTCAGCAGGCCGCGCTCAAGGCTGTGCGCGACCAGATGGTCGAAGATCTGCGCCACTTGCTGGATGGCCGCGCGTTCACCCCACCGCCGCAGCCTTCTGACCCGGCACGCTGGCGGCCCCTGCTGGAGACGGCAATGGCGGCTGAGCAGTGGCTGGAGATGCTCTATTTCAGCCCCGCGCGCAACCTGGTCACACGCCGCCATATCCAGCCGGCCTGGTTCACCCAGCAGCCCGGCCCTGAATATGTGCTCGCCTACTGCCAGGAAGCCGGCGCCCTGCTGACCTTCCGGCTTGACCGCATCCAGTCACTGCAGCCGCTCGATCAACCGCTCGATCAAACGATTTCGAACGACTTGTGACGATGCACCTGCGCCTTGCCCAGCATGATTGCCTTCTGCAGACACGTTTCGCACAGCGGATAGATACGGATATCGTCCAGTTCTTTACGCATCAACAGCCGCAGCCTTGCGGTCATGCGCTCCAAGTCGTCCGGCCGCAAGTCGCATTCAAATACACTGTACTGCGCCCACCGCCCATAGCCGCCCAACATTTTCATAATCTTGCTGCGTCTGCGGTCGTCGGGAATATCGTAGGTGACGACTACCCACTGCCGCCGGCGGCGCGCCGCCGGTGCAATCTTTTCGTCCTCGGCAGGTTGTCTTTTCATCATCCACCTTATCTTCCGTATACTGGTTTATCGATCCTGCTATTCGCCCAGCGCCTTGCACAAGGCCGGCCAAGGCACACTGGCCTGGCCGGCCAGCCCATCCGCCAAACGATTCCACTCACGCGGGGCAAGCCGGTAACGCACGGCGGGCAAGCGGCGCGCCGCTTCGGCAGCCTTCCAATGCCAACTGCGCAGGCGCGCGCTATTTACGGCAAACCGCCCCTCCATCTGGCCGACAACCACCTCGCTGTCGAGCACACAGATCACTTCCTGCACCTGCAGCCGCTGCGCCAACTGTAGGCCGAGCAGAAGGCCCGCATACTCCGCCTCGTTGTTGGTCAATTGCGGCAGTTCGCGCCAGGCCAAATCCAGAATCCGGCCGTCGCCGGCGCGCAGAACGGCCGCCGCCGAACAGACCAGCCCTGCCTCCAGCCGGCGGCGAACGGAACCGCCGGCCGGCATCCCACCGCCCTCCGCCGCGCCGGCCAGCCGCTGCGCCTGGTAAATTGCACCTGTGCTGCCGTCACAAAAGCACCACACCTTTTGCCCGCGGCCATTCTGCTTGCTTGGCTTCCACATGCTGCCTCCTCCTGTGGCGGCTAGGCCACCACTCCTTGATACTCGCTGCGCTGGCCAGTGACCACACGGGCAAAGATGCGCGCCTGCAGCTCAAGACAGCGGCGCAGACGCTGGTTGCCCCCGCTTTCGCTATGCACCACGACCACATCCAGCCGCTTTTCATACGCCTGGATGACCAGCGGCGTTTTGCTCTGCCCCAACTCGACGGGGCGCTCAGGTCGCCCCGTATAGGTAAACTCACCCGGCGTCAGCTTGCCGGTCAGGACAAGCTCCAACACCGCCTGATCCACCACCAACGGTCGGAATTCCTCCATCAGGTCCAGGGTCAGCGACGGACGGCCATAGGCCAGCGCGTGCAGGCAGCCTAAGTACGGGTCCAGCCCTACAAGCTGGATCGTGGCGGTCACATCTTTGAGCAGGAGCGAGTAGCCAAAGCTCAACACCGCATTGAACGGGTCGGGCGGCGGATAGTACGCCCGCCCTGCAAACGACCACTTGGGGTCCAGCAGCGGCTTGATAGCTCCAAAATAGAAGGCGCCGGCCTTGCCCTCGAAGCCGCGCAGGGCATCGGGGGTTGTCGCACGCACGCACTCGCGGCGCATCCGTTCGATGCCCTCCGCCGCGCTGCCCAGATGCGCATTCCCTTTGCCTGTGTCACCTGCCCCGCCGGCCGTCCCCTGCTGCTGGAGCCGCTGCAGCAGGTTGCGCTGGTTGGCCAGCTTAGCCTGCACGATATGCTTGGCGACAGCCAGCGAGCGCTGGTCATCTCCGGTCAGCGCCATCTGCTGGTGGCGTAAGCGAGCGAACTTGGAGCCATCGCGGCTCAGCCGCCCCCGATAGCTGCCATACAGGCTGAGGAATACAACGTCGATCTCATTTTGCAGCAGCAGCGCCGCAGCCTGTGTCGTCAACTGCACGTTCCCGCACAGCACAACCTGCTCCAACTCGCGCACCGCAATGTTGGCAAGCACGGCATCCGGGCGCTGCCGTTCTTTCGGCCGCGTGACCTTGATCTGCTCGACTTCTCGGCGCACCACCGCACCCTGTTCTTTTACATAGAGAACCGTCATGGCCCACCTCCTAGATGATGGATTGATAGGGACTGAAAGCACCGGCTGAAATTAGGGACTGATGATGAAGCGTTCATTGCGCACAAAGAAGTAGCCCAGCCAGGCGAAGCCCTGGTCGAAACTCACCAGCCGCGTCTTGCGTTCGCTGACGGACAGACCCCATGTGTTCAGCGCCCGCCGGCACACAACCAGGGCGCTTTCTGCCGCCGCGGCGCTGCGCGTGCAGACGACAAAGTCATCCGCATAGCGCAAATAGGCCGGCTGCGCCCGCAGGATGATGCGGTCCACCTCATGCAGATATACATTGGCCAGCAGCGGAGAGAGCACATTGCCCTGGCCGGCGCCCGCGCGTTTGGGCACGCCGTCGGCGCTGTTCAGGATACGCGCAGTCAGCCAGCCGTCCACATACTTGAGCAGCAAGGGGTCTTGCACGCGGCGGCGCAGGAGACCCAGCAGCCGGTTGGCGGGAATGCTGTCAAAGCAATCTTTGATGTCGCCGTCCACGAGCCAGCGCAGCCCGCCATCGCGCTGCTGTTCGAGGGCGGCGATGGCGTCAGCTACACCCAATCCGGGCCGGAAACCAAAGCTGCAAGGCAGAAAGCTCGCCTCAAAGAGCGGCGCCAGCAGGTCATACACCAGCCGCTGCGCCACGCGGTCGCGCAGCGCCCACAGGGCAATCGGGCGCAGCCCGCCGCTCTGCTTGGGCACCAACAGCTGGCGCACCGGGCGCGGCTGATAACTCCCGTCCACCAGGGCGCTGCGCAGGCCGGCCAACTCGGCGGCGCGCTTGCGTTCAAAACGCACAATATCGATGTTGTCCACGCCTGCGCCGCCGCCCGCCCGCCGCACCGCTAACCAGGCCCGCTCCAACGCTTCGCTGGAGAACAGGCGCTCAGGCGGCGTAGGGGCAAGGATGCGTTCGTGATGAAATGTCTGCTGCATTTGCCGTGTGCGTGCGGCTGCAAACCAGTTACGCATGGCGACCTCCCTGCCGGCGCCGCAGCAAGCGCAGCCGCTGCCGGCCCAACTGCTGCCGCACAGTGCGCAGCGGCAGCAGCGTGCGCCGCGCGCCGCGCTGCAAGACAGCGCCGGCTGCCCGCAAATTCACGACCTGGTCACGTTCGTAGTAGCGCAGAAAGGCGTGACCCAGCAGCAGCGTGCTGACCCCGCTCAGGAGGCCGCTCAACGCCCAGCCAATCACCGGCACCAGTTTGACCAGTTGCTGCGTCACCAGCCGCATGACGACGCTCAACCCAACCGTGCTTGCCATTTCTTTGCTGCGCACATCCAGCCCCGGACGGCCATAGATGGCGGCAACTTGCAGGATGACCTTCCACTGCAGCGCCACTTGGAGCGGCAGGTCGATGATCGGGATCGGCTCGATGCCCACCATGGCGGTGATCCAGGCGCCGGTGCGGATCACGCGGGCAGCAATCAGGCTGCGGCAGAACGGCAGCTCTTGCGCCAGCACAATCGACAGGCGTGGGCGGATGGCAAGGATGCGTTCCACCAGGCCGAGCAGCTCTTGCTGCGGTGCGCTGACTGCGGCGCCGCTTGCCATCTTGGCCCACTCCTCACTGGACCAGGGCAAGAGCAGCGGCTGGACCCCCAGGAGACGGCGCAATGGCTCGACCTGGGGCGCGTTCTTCGCCTCGTTCTCCACCCCGTTCTCCGCCTGCTGCGCAGGGTACAGCAGCACAGGCAGCACGGGCACACCCGAGGCGCGCAGCCGGGCGAAGGTGCGCAGGTCAGACGCCGGCGCTGCGGCGTCTGCACCAGGGGCAGGCGCGATCAGCAGCAGGGCCAGGTCTGCGTCAAGCAGCTCCTCGGCCATCAGGTCGAACGGGTCTGTCCGGTCGCGCCAGCCATACAGCTCTTCCTCGTCTTGGGCAGGCTCCGCATCGGCTGCGCCATTGGCCTGTGCGCACGCCACATCCGGCAAACAAACCAGTGTAAACAACCCCTCGCGGGCAACGTGGCGAAAGCTGGGTGTGGGCGGCTGCCGGCGCAAATGCGCCAGCAGCCAACGACACTGCTCATCGTGCTGGGCGATGATCAACACGCGTCCCCGTTGCTCGGAAGCGACCTGCTCGGCCGCGTCCATCAATTCGGGGCTGTGGTCAAACAGATGCGCCATCGATGCTGCCCCCTTGTCGGACTCAAAGCGATCATTCTCATCCGCGGCAAACAGAGAATCCCATCCGGCTTGCAGCCGCCGCAATCTTTGCCTGTTCATTGTTCACCTCTCACTCTTCATCTCCCAGTCATTCTTCATTTTCCAGGTCAGCAATGGCGATGTTTGCCCAGCGCAGAAATACAAGGGCGTCGCCACTGCAGACGCCCACGCCGATTGCGTCGGGCAGTGTCTCCACCCACCAGTGCAGCTTGGCGACAACTTGGTAGTCTTGACGGTTTTGGTGGTTGGCGCTGTTTCCCGTGGCGGCACAGTCTGCCGGCAGCAGCAGCCAGTTTTGCTGCGCAACTTCCGGCCGCAGCGACGGTCTGGGCCATAAGGGCAGCGCCCGCTGCAGTTGTTCATCGAACCAGGCGAATGGCTGGCGCAGCGGGCGGCGTGTCAACAGCCGTTCCAGCGGGTCGCTGCGCAGCAGCTCCGCGCGTTCGAGGCCGCTGACCAGACACTGCAGCGCGCTCCAGCCGGCGAGGGCAGGCTCGCCGGCTGCCATTGCCGCCAATAAGGCGCCGGTTTGTTCCTCCACCCCAGCGGCGGCCCACTGTTCCAACGGCTTCTGGGCCAGATAGACAGCCAGGCGATCGACCGCAAGATCGGGCTCGGACACGCGCCACAACGCCTCCAGTGTGTCCGGCAGCCACGGCGTCAGATCGGCGGCCTCTTCCCATTCATCCCGGCGCTTGTCCAGCAGCTCCGCCATCTGCGTGAGGATGCTGCCCAGATTGGCGTGCTCGCGCGCTGCCTGGTGGATGGCCATCTGCATAGCCAGCAAGAGTTGGCGCAGCACATGCCAATTTGCTTCCTCCCATATACAGTGGCGGTGCGCAGCCGGCGCCCATTCCCGCGTGCGGCCCCGCCCCCGCCGCAGCCGCAAGTAGGCCCCCCGCCGCGCCGGCCCCCCCCCCACCCGCCC
>JBBRBX010000159.1:0-9846 GCA_038205395.1 Caldilineales bacterium | reverse complement strand
AGACCCCGCAAATGGTTCAACCAGCCTATGGATGCGGACCGGCATATACGAGAATATCAAACTCGCAATATTCCGCTTACTTCCCTGGTAGGGGATAGGTTGTGGTAATTTCGGCATTTTTCACCTGGCGCGACAGCCCATCGACTGAACGTAATCCCTGTGCTGACAACGAGTAATTATCGTTGCCGGCACCGAGGCGGCGCAAGATTCATTCACAACGGGAGCCATTTCGCCTGTAACGGCAATCCGCTAATTCTTAAACGTAAAGCCTAGCTGCGGCTCGCCATCTTCTTTGAGCATCTTCCCGGCCTGCTTGAATGTCACATTGCTGGGCGGCATCTTGACACGCTGCGCACCGTCCAGCAGCCCCTGCACGGTGACAATCTGAATGCGCGGATAGTCCTGCCCCCAGCCGGGAGAATGGTACACCCCGGCGGCGGCGGCCTCTTGCAGCATCTTTGACGTGGGTTCTTCCAGCGTGATATAGATACCCAGCGGGGCCTTCTCACGCTCTACTGTGCCCACCAGGTCACGGATATGCGAGCTGCCCACCTTGCCGCTTTTCACCTGCACGACGGCGCGTTTGGCCTTGCCGCTGTTGTCATCCATAAAGGTGATGATGCCGTCCACCCCTTTGTCGGCTCCCTTCTTGCCTTCCTTGGCGCCGGCGGCTCCACCCAATGGGCGCGCTTCAATCAGAGAGAGCGCCCACCACTGGAACTGATAGCGGTCGTCCTCGGCCAACTGCCGGGCCGAGGCATAGTCTTGCGGCTCACCCTTGATGGCGTAGTCCTTGCCGGGTTCCAGACCAAAAGTGTCCTTCAACCGGAACTTCTGCAGCGCGATGGACAAGTGAGTAACGTCGATGCCTATCCACCCGCGGCCCAGCTTCTGCGCCGCGGCAATGGTTGTGCCGCACCCACAGAATGGGTCAAGAACTAAGTCGCCAGGGTTGCTGCTGGCGCTGATGATCCGCTCCAGCAGGGCAACAGGCTTTTGCGTGGGGTAGCCTAGCCGCTCTGCGGCCTGGGAGTTGATGGGGTCTATGTCATCCCAAACATCTTGCAAGTGCATTCCTCTTACTTCGTCAAGATATCGCTTGTACTGAGGAACTATCCCCCTGGGCGGCCAATAAATTCGGCCTTCAGCATCGAGCTTTTCAAGTGTTTCTATCCCATACTTCCAATGGTAGCCGCGTGCAGAAGGATCAATTCCTCTCCACGATTTGCCGGATGAACCGTTGCGAGTACCTGCTGCCGTAAGATTGTCTAGTCGATATGTGCGGCCTGTCTCATCTTTGTAACGATATTTAGACTTTAAATAATCCTCATCATGTGGCCCATACTGCTGATTCCAAACGTGGCTCTCAGTTTTGGAGTAATAGAGGATAACATCATGGACTGGGCCAAACTTTTGAGCCGAACTGTGGGCCGTCATGCGCTTCCAGATTACTTCATTAAGAAAACGCTGTGGGCCGAAGACAGTATCTAGTACCGTTTTCAAGTAATGGCTAGCCGTCGGGTCGCAGTGCAGGTAGAGGCTGCCGGTGGGTTTCAAAACGCGATGCAGCTCCACCAACCGCGCCGCCATCATCACAAGATAGGCCATCATCTGGTTCGCACCGATGAACTGGCGCATGGCCTCAATCATGCGGGAAACAGGCTCGTCCGCCAGGGTCAGCAAATTGTGGTACTGCTGCTCGGTGTTCTGATTCCAATGCCAGGTGTCTTCAAAGACCGTAATCTGCGCGTCGGCTTCATGCCCGCTTTCATCTCTGAACAGCACGTTGTAGCTGCGGCTGCTGTTAAAGGGCGGGTCCAGGTAGATCAGATCAACGAACTCGGCGGGGAAGTCCTGCAGTACGTCGAGGTTGTCCCCGTAATAAAGCGTATTGCGCATGGGGTCATGTTCCCGTAGGTAGGATGATTGGTAAGGTGCATCGTAACCCATCGGTCTGTTCCCTGCAACTTTATTGCGAAGCTGCGACCTGCTGCTGAGAAGGCGGTTGCTCTATCCTCTGCGCCAAACCCCCTGTTTGCCGCAGGCGTGATACAATTCGACATTTGCATGAGCACCATTGAACTGCGCCCAGTGCAGACCGAACGAGTGCAGGCTGGACGAGCGGAAAACCTGCCCGCCCGGCTTGCCATCTTGGCCATCCTCCTTCTTGCCTTCGCGCTGCGCGCCTATCATCTGGATTTTCAAAGCCTCTGGAGCGATGAGGGGATCAGCCTGCTGCGCGCCAGCCAGCCGCTGCCCGACCTGCTGCAGACGATGCCGGTGGAGCACACGCCCGGCTATTTTGTGCTGCTGCACGGCTGGCTGGCGCTGGCCGGTTCCAGCGATGTCGCCCTGCGCTGGCTGTCGCTGCTGCCCAGCGTGGGGACGGTGGCGCTGATCTTCCGGTTGGCGCTGGCGCTGGGGCCGCTGCGCACCACGCCCACGCAGCGGCTGGTGGCGCTGACGGCGGCGCTGCTGGCGGCGACCAGCGGCTTCCAGCTCTGGTATGCGCAGGAAGCGCGCATGTACGCCTGGTTGGCCGCCGCCGCGCTTGCGTCCAGCTTGGCGCTGTGGCAGCTTTTGGAGCGGCCCGGCCCGCGCACCGGCTGGTGGGTGCTGCTCTACACGCTTGCCACGGCGGCGGCAGTCTATTTGCATCTCTTCGGCGCGCTGCTGCCGCTGGCACAGACGCTCTTTGCCTGCGGCTGGCTGGCCGTGCGGCGCAAATGGCGCCCCTTTGCCGTCTGGCTGCTGGCCGCACTGGCTGCGCTGGCGCTCTTTGCCCCCTGGCTGCCGCGCACGCTGGCCATCTTCGGCTTCAGCGGCTGGCGGGAGGGGGGCGATGCGAGCCAACTGCCCTGGCGCTACTGGCTGGCCTACACCGTCAGCGACGGGCTGGCGCTCCCGTGGCGGGCGTGGCTGCCCTGGCTCTACGTCCTGCTGGCGGCGGCAGGCAGCCTCTACTGGTGGCGGGCGCGGCGGGCGGCGGCCCTCTATCTGTGGCTGCTGCTGGCGGGGCCGCTGGCGGCGGCGCTGGCGTTGGCCGTGCGCAACCCCGACTATCACGAACGCTACACCATCTACCTGGCCGCGCCCATCCTGCTGCTGGTGGCCGGGGGCGTAGGTGCGCTTGACCTGCGCGGCTATGGCCGCACGCGCAGCCTGGCGCCGGCTGGGCAAGGCCCCTGGGCGCGGGCGTCGCTGGCGCTGGGCGCGCTAGCCGTGGCCGGGCTGCTGGCGGCGGGCAGTGGCGCGGCCCTGCAGCGGCTCTACAGCGACCCGACGCTGCACAAACCCGACTATCGCGCCGCCGCCGCCTACATCAGCCAGGGGCTGCAGCCGGGCGATGTGGTGCTGGTGGACGGCCCCGACCCGACCAAGGTTTTTCTGCACTATTTTACGCCCGACACGACAGCCGTGGACGCACCGGTGCACGCCGTCGGCCACTTGCAGGAGGCAGGCTATGACGAGGTGGGCGCGGCGCTGGCCCCGCTGCTGCAGGACGCCCAGCGTGTCTGGGAGGTGCTCTATTTTCACCCGCCCGCCGCGGTGCAGGTCTGGCTGGCCACGCAGGCGTGGGCGACCGAACCGCAGGAGTTTAACGGCATCCGCGTGCTGCTCTATGGGCTGGCACAGCCGGATGGCGAGCAGCGGGCGCTGGATGTAACTTTTGGCCCGGCGCTGACGCTGCAGAGCGTCGATATTGCCCCGCACACGCCGCGGGCGGGCGATCTGCTGCGCGTGAGCACGCACTGGTTTGTCAACGAAGCCGCGCCGGAGTACAAATTCAGTCTGCGGCTGGCCAACAGCGTTGGGGAAACGGTCTACAGTGTGGACTATGTGCCGCAGAACTGGTTCGCCCCCACCAACGTTTGGGTTGTGGGGCAGCCGGCCAGCGACCAGCGCGGCATCCTGCTGCCGCCCGATCTGCCGGCGGGCGACTACCGGCTGACGCTGCGCCTCTACGACCCTGCCGGCGGCGCGCCGGTGGCGAGCAGCGCCGGCGAAGATGTGCTGCTGGCGGTGCTGACCATCGACGGAAACCAGCCATGAGATCGCCCATGAACCCGCCCACGACCACCCTTACCGACGCCGAAAACGCACCGCCGGGCGCACCGCCGGAAGTGCTGATTGCCGACAGCGCCGCCCCGCTTTCTACGCCGCGGCGCTGGGCGCTGCTCGGCCTCATCCTGTTCGCCTACGCGCATGTGGTGATCCGGCTCGACGCCCAGGCCTTCTGGTGGGACGAAAGCCTCAGCCTGCAGCGCGCCGAGCAGCCGCTGCCCGACCTGCTGCGCGGCGTGCTCTGGATCCGCGACGGCTTCAGCAGCCTGCTGACAGTGGACCAGCATCCCTTTTTCTCTTTTCTGCTGCAGGGGGCGCTGCTGCGGCTGGCGGGGAGCAGCGAATTTGTGCTGCGCTACCCGGCGGCGCTGGCGGCCACCCTCTTTGTGCCTGTGCTGTGGGTGACGGCGCGTCACCTGGTGCGGCGCGGCGTCCTGCCGCCGGCCACGCCCCTCCTGGCCGGTCTGCTGGGGGCCGCCAGCCCCTTTCTGCTCTGGTACGGGCAGGAGGCGCGCCCCTATGCGCTGTGGGCTACGCTGGCTGTGCTGACCACCTATCTGCTGCTGCGCGCCACGGCGGAACTGCGGCTGGAACGCCGTTTTGCCGCCGGCTTTGTGCTGGCGGAGCTGATCTTCCTCACCACCCATTACTACGCCGTCCTGCTGCTGCCGCTGCACGCGCTGATCCTGTTTGTCTGGCTGGCGCGGCATAACCTGGTGCGGGCGCTGGTCGCCGCCGCCCTGCTGCTGGTGACGGGCAGCCTCGTCGGGGCCTATGGCGCCTACACGATCTTTGCGCAGGGCGGCGGGCAGAACTTCGCCTCCATCTCCCTGGCCATGCTGGCGCCCGACCTGCTCAACGCCTTTAGCCTGGGGCTGAGCGTCGACCTGGCGCGCGTCTGGCCGCTGGACTGGCTCTTTGCCGCGCTGGCGCTGGCCGCAGCCGTGTGGGGGCTGCGCTCGCGCGCGGCTTTGCGCGCCGGCGGCTGGGTGCTGCCCGCCTTTGTGCTGATTCCGGTCGCCCTGCTGCTGCTGCTCAACGAATTTCGCCCGCTCTATATGAACGCCCGCCATCTCAGCCTGCTGGTGGGCGGCTTTCTGCTGCTCTGCGCCGGCGGCTTAGGACTGCTGTGGGGACGGCAGCGCTGGGCGGGTGCGCTGGTCACGCTGCTGCTGCTGGCCGCTTTCGGCTACAGCAGTTTCAACTACTATACGCAGGAAGAATACGCCAAGGACGACTACCGCCGCTTTGGCAGCTATCTCTCCACCCGCATCATGCCGGGTGACGCCGTTCTCTTTTACCCGCCTTCCTCGTGGCGCATCTTTGAATATTACGTGGGGCTGCCCGCCCTGCAAACCGCCTTCGACCAGGGTGGGGAAGAAGCAGGCGCGCCGCTGGGCGTCTATGGGCTGCCGCTGCTCAACCGCAGCCAGGCCGAGAGCGAGGCATGGCTGGCGACGCTGGGCGAGCGCTACGACCGCGTCTGGCTGCTGAAGTCGGGCACGCATCCCTATTTTGACGAGGAATGGCATTTTGAGCAGTGGCTGCCGGAGCATATGCTGCGCGTGCGCGACGCCACATTTTTTAGCCATTCCTCCCTGCACGCGCAGCTTTTTTTGCCCAATATCCCCGTCTTTGATGCGCTACCGCCGGAGGTGGAGAGGCCGCTGCAGGTGGAGTTCGGCGACCTGATCCGTCTGGCGGGCTACGGCGTGGAACCGGCCCCCGCGGCGGAGAGCACAGCCGCCTCGCTGCCGCTGCCGCTGCGGCTCTACTGGCAGGTGCTGGAAAAACCGCAGCGGCGCTACAAGTATATCGTCCAGTTGGTGGAAGAGGCGGCGGACGGCAGCCGCCAGGTCGTCTCCACGCTGGAGCGCGAGCCGTATGAGGGCGATATCCCCACCTTCTACTGGGACCCGGGCAAGACGATCCTGGAGTATGGGGAGTTTCCCGCGCCGCTCACGCCGCAAGCGCCGGGCAGCCAACGCTATTACACCTTCCAGATGTATGATGCGGAGACGCTGGAGAAACTGCCCGTGACCAACGCCGGCGGCGCCACCCTGCTCGACGACAACACGGTGCGGCTGCCATGAGTGCGCATGGGGTGGGGGTGACAGTTCATGGCTGAGCACAACAGCCCAGCACTGCGAGAAGTGAGACTGCAGGAGGCGCTGCTGGAAGTGCAAATCCAGCGGCGCAGCCGGCGGCGCGCCCTGCTCCTGGTCGCGCTCTTTCTGATCTTCGGGCTGCTCTACAGCCTGGTCGTCCCCCCCTTTGAGACGCCGGACGAGCCGTTTCATTACGGCTTTGCCCGCCACATCGCGCAGGGCAACGGGCTGCCGGTGCAGAGCGAGCAGGCGACCGGGCCGTGGGCGCAGGAGGGCAGCCAGGCGCCGCTCTACTATCTGCTCACCGGCTGGCTGACGCGCGGGATCGACCAGAGCGACTTTGCCGCCATCGCCGTGCGCAACCCGCGCGCCAACATCGGCGACCCGCTCGACCCCGGCAACAAGAATTTTATGCTCTACAGCGGTCGCCAACCGCCGCTGGTGGGGAGCAACCTGGCGCTGCATGTGGGGCGCTGGTTCTCGCTGCTGCTGGGGGCGATCACCCTCTGGTGCGTCTATCTGACGGTGGAGCTGGCCGCCGACGGCTATGCGCCGGGCCGCCGCGCGCCGGGCTATGCTCTGGCGCTGCTGGCGACTGCCTTTGTGGCGGCCATCCCGCAGTTTCTCTTTATCAGCGCCTCGTTTACCAATGACACGCTGGTGATGGCCGCCGCCGCCGTGACGGTGCTCTGGCTGGCGCGGCTGCTGGCGCGCCCGGCGCCCGCGCCGATCCGCTGGTGGGAGTGGAGCGTGCTGGGCCTGCTGCTGGGCGTCGCCGCGCTGAGCAAGCTGCAGGGGCTGGGGCTGCTGCCGCTGGCCGGCGCGACCGTGCTCTGGCTGGCCTGGCGGCGGCGCAGCCAGCGGCTGCTGCTGGAGGCGGCGCTCTTTGCGGGGCTGCCGGCGGTCGCCGTCGCCGGCTGGTGGTATGCGCGCAACATCCTGCTCTATGGCGACTGGAGCGGGCTGAGCCATCTGACCGCCATCAACGGCCGCCGCAATGAGGCGCTGACGTGGGATGATTTCTGGCCCGAATTTCGCGGGCTGCGCTTCTCCTTTTGGGGGCTGTTCGGCTGGTTCAATCTTCTGCTGCCCGATTGGTTCTACCGCGCCGCCGATCTGCTGACGCTGGGCGGGCTGGCCGGGCTGGTGGGGGCCACGGCGCGCATTGTGCGCCACGCGCCCTGCCCCGCTGCCGACCAGCCCGCCCCGCGCATCCTGGCCCTGCTGCTGCTGTGGGCGCTGCTGGTGGCGCTCCTGCTCGTCTACTGGATCAGCCAGGCGACCGGCAGCCAGGGGCGGCTGATCTTCCCCGGCATCATCGCCTATGGGATTCTGCTGCCGCTGGGGATGGACTTCTGGCTGCGGCTGCTGCCGCGCGTGGGGCGGCGGCTGGCCTGGGGTGCGATTCTGGGCACGATGCTGGCCATGTCGCTCTATGCGCTGACCGCGCTGCTGCCGGGCGCCTACAACGCGCCCGCCCCCATCGCGGCGCTGCCGGCGACGGCACAGGCGATCGATCTCTTTTTTGACGACCCCGCCCGCCCATCTGCTGAACCGGTGGCCGAGTTGGTGGGGGTCGAAGTGGGCGCGGGCCGCTATCGCCCGGGCGAACGCGTGCCGGTGACGCTCTACTGGCGCACCACCCAGCCGACAGTGGAGAACTACCAGCTCTTTATCCAGTTTCTGGACGAGAACGGGCGCGAGGTGGCCAACCTGACCAGCCATCCCGGCTGGGGGCGCAACCCGACCAGCTTCTGGCGCGCCGGCGAGCTGTACGCCGACCCATATCAGGTGCAGGTGACGGCCCCCATCGGCGCGCAGTCGCCGCTGCTGGCGCGCGTTTATACCGGGCTGATCGACCCGGCCCGCGCCGAAACGGACAACCTGCCGCTGCCGGTGCGCACGGGGGCGAATGGTGGGGCGGGCGGGGAGGTGACGCCGTTTGTGGCCGCGGTCGAACTGGAAGATTGGCCGGCCCCGTCTCCGGCCCTGGAGACGGGGCCGAGCGGGCAGCCGTGGCAGCCGCTGGCGGCCACCTTCGGCAATGTGATCCGGCTGGCCGCGCTGTATGCGCCGCAGGAGGTATCCGTGACGGCAGGCGATGCGCTGACGGTGACGCTGCTGTGGGAGGCGGTGGGGCAGCCCGCCGCCGATTACACCGCCTTTGTGCATCTCCTCCCCGACGGATCAGGGGAGAGCGGTGTGCAGGTGGCGGGCTATGACCGCGCCCCCGCCGGCGACCGCTTCCCGACCAGCCGCTGGCGCACGGGCGATCACAGCCGCAGCAGCTACCCGCTGGCGCTGCCCCCCGATCTGCCGGCGGGCGACTATACGCTGTGGGTGGGGCTGTATGAAACAGGCGGCGATCTGCGGCTGCCGCTGACGGACGCCGGCGGCCTGGCCGCGGGCGACGGCCAGGTGCAGGCGGGCAGCGTCAGGGTGTCACAATCACCGTAAGCGGGATGGCGTCGAGCCACGCCGCCACCTCGACCGGCAGGATCACCACGCCGCTGCGCCCCAAATGGCCCAACAGGTCAGGCAGGCCGGCCCCATGCAGCAGGGTGGCGGCCACACCGGCGGCATCGGCAGCGACGGCAAGCTGCGCTGCGTGCGCCGCATCGCCGTAGACCAGCAGCGTGAGTGGCGCTCCCGCCGCAGCCGCCAGCTTGATCCCCAACTGCACGGCGTGGTCAGCCGCCGCCGAACCAGTGTCTACGGCCAGAAAAGGGGGCGCCAACGTGCGCTGGCGTGACTGCAGCACGACTGGGCGCTGGGTGCGGCGGGCAATGGCCTGGGCGGTGGAGCCGGTGCGTTTGCCAGGCGAGCGCCCCACCCGGCCCAGGCTGACCATCTGCGCCGCAGCCGAGGCCGCCAGCAGCTGCTCCGTCACGCTGCCGCGCACCACCTGGAACGACCACGCCACCCGCTGCCGGCCGGCTGCGTCCGCCATCGCCTTGCGCAGCAGCGCCGCCTGCACGCGAAACTCGCGCTCCAGGCTGGCCTGTTCGATGCGCTGGGGCGTGGCCGTGATGGCGCCGAAGGCAAAGCCAAAGGGCAGGCCGCACAGATGGAGCAGATCGACATCCTCCACATACAGGCCGCGCAGCTCCAACTGCAGAAGGGCGGCGAGTTGGGCGGCGGCGGCCAGGGCGGCGGCGCTGTGCGGCGACAGGTCGAGCGCCACCAGGATATAGTCGACCGGCAGCGCTGCTGCGGGCGCTTCCGGTGAAGTTTCGGGTGAAGTTTCCGGTGCGGTTTCCAGGGGAACTTCCACTGCGCTGTCTGCCGCTATTTCGACTGGGCTTTCCGGCTCTTGCGTCATCTGCCCCTCGCATCTGCCGGCGTGGCCAGGCCGCTGCCGTCTTCTTCACTGCCGGCGCTTTGCTTGCCCAAGGCGGACTGGCGGCGCGCCTGCCCCTTGCGCTCAAAGAGCTGGCGCTTCTTGGCGATGTCGATCAGCCGGTCTTCCACCAGCCGGTTGACCGTGCCTTTGGGATATTGGCCACGCTTGTTGCGTTCGCCCGCCGGCAGACCGGTCAGCAGTTCGATCCCCTGGTCGATGTGCTCGACCGGGTAGACGTTGAACTGGCCGGCGGCAACGGCGTCCACCACATCCTGCCGCAGCATCAGATTCTTGACATTGGCGGCGGGGATCAGCACACCCTGGTCGCCG
>JBBRBX010000158.1:0-9847 GCA_038205395.1 Caldilineales bacterium | reverse complement strand
ATGTTTTTTCTCGCCGGCCACCAGAAAATCACCTAAGTGCTCATTGACATCGTTGCGCACCGCCGCCAGATGCGCGAGCACCTCCGGCAGTGCCTGGTATTTTTCGCCGATCTCGCTGTGCAGGTCGTTGAGCACGACGCTTGCGACCTCGCGGTTCAGCTCGCGCAGCCGCCGGCGCAGGTCGCGTTCCCAGCGTGGGGCCTGCGCCAGCACCTTCTGCAGCAGTTCCTGCATCACCTCCACGTCGGCTTGGATGCGCTTCTGTTCTTCCTCCGGCAGCTTTTCAAACTCTTCCGGGGGCAGCACATTTTCGTCTTTGAGGGGGGCAAAGGCCAGCCCGGCGGGGGTGCGCAGCAGGGTGAGGCCGCGCTGTTTGGCCTGCTCCTGCAGTTCCATCAGCCGCCCCTGCTGCAGCTCTTGAAATTCGCCATCCAGCGTGCGGCGGCGCGCCTGGTATTCTTCGCTCTCAAAGGCGGTGGAGAGCGCCCGCTGCATATCTTCGATCAGCCGATCCATATCGCTGCGCAGCTGCTGCCCCAGCCCGGCCGGCAGCTTGAGCACCTTGGGGCGCGAAATCTGGTCAAAGTTGTTGACATAGCACCAGTCAGCCGGCGGCGGCTCGGCCGCAGCCCGCTCCTGCACGGCGCTGTCCACAAGGGTGTATTTGCCCAATCCGGCCGGGCCGAGGGCGAAGATGTTATAGCCGGGGTGATCCATCTTGACGCCGAAGCGAATGGCCTGGATGGGCCGCTCCTGGCCGACAAAGATCGGCAGCGCCGGCAGATCGGCGGTGGAGACAAAGTTGCACTGCTCCGGGTCGGTGCGGCGGCGCAGCAGTTCAGGGGGCAGCGGCCGGCCGGGAAGCGCTTTTGCTATGGCCAAAATCAGACTCCTAACGGTGACATTGGATGCAGTGAAATGGTCAAATCCCGCCATTCGGGTTGCCCGGCGCGCCACTCCTGGCCGCCGCCGCTGGCGCGGCTGGCCTCCAGCAGGTCGGGCAGCGGCAGTGTGCGCAGTCGCATGCGCAGCCGGCCGGGCGCCAGATCGAGCTGCACCCAGGCCAGCGGATATTCGATCAGCGAGGGCAGCACGACAAAGGTGCATTCGCTGCGGCCCAACGCCAGCCGGCGCACATCAAAGCGATGGGCGTGCGCCTGGAAGATGGCGACCACGTTGTTGTGGCGGATCAGCACCTCCTGCACGTCGGCGGCGTTGCGCACGGCATAAAAATCCTGCCAGTTGGCATGGTTTGACCAGGGGGCCAGCAGTTGGTGGGTGAAAATCAGCACGGGGCGGTCGCCGGCAGTGGCCAGCGCCTCGTCCAGCCGCGCCAGTTCCGCTTCGCTGACCCAGCCATAGACCGGGTCGAACTCCTGCGCCTGCGCGATCTGCGCTCGCGAATGGCCGTGCGTGTTGACCAGCACCAGGCGCGCCGCCGGCAAATCGATCGTCACACCCAGCCCCGGCTGCAGCCCCCAGACATCGTGGAACAACTGCCAGCCGCCCGCGCCCGGCAAGCTGTCGTGGTTGCCGGGCAGGATATAGACCGGGACCGCTAAATGTTGATAGGTTTGATGGAGGTCGACCACCGTGCGCGCAAAGTGGTCGGGGGCCATGGCGTAAGTGCCGCCGCCGCAGGTCAGGTCACCCAGATGCAGAACCAGCTCCACGCCTGCGCACTTTAGATCCTGCACCAGGGCGCGGATCAGCTCCGGCGTTGAGCCTTGCAACTGCAGGCTGCCGTCCGAGGTGATGAAATTGGCTCCCTGCGGCCAATAGTGCGTGTCGGCGCACAAGGCGATTGAAATCGGGCCACCGTTGCCCATACTCTGCTCCCAGTCCTATTGTGTGGCGCCATCCTTGGGGGAGTGCTGCCCGAACCATTGTTCTTCCAGCCGCTGCAGGGCGCCGTTTGCGTGCAGCGTCTCCAGCCCGGCATTGGTCTGCTGCAGCAGTTCAAACGCGCGCTGCGGCACGACGATCACATAGGGATTGCTCGTCACCTGCGGCCCGACCGTCAAGGCGGCGCCGTCAGCCTGCGCCTGGCGCAGGCTGGTGCTGTCCACAAGCAGCGTGTCCACTTCCGCGCCCGCCAGCAGGGCCGCCACAGCGGCCTGCGGCGTCTCGAAGGGAACCAGGGTCACGGCGACGCCGTCATGCTGCCACTGGCGGCCCACCATGTCGCCTTCGCTGCCCCATTCCACCGCCACCCGCCGCCCGGCCAGCGCGTCGAGCGCAGGCAGCGGCTCACCGCTGCGCACCGCCAACTGCAGCCCAGCGTCGAAGTAAGGCTGCGAGAAGCTCACATCGCGCGTCAGCCGCGGGTCATAAGGATAGGCGCTGACGATGGCGTCGATTTTGGCCGCGCGCAGCGCGTCGAGCAGGCTGTCGAAACCGATGGCGACGATCTCCACCTGCAGGCCCCACTGCGCCGCCAACTGCCGCGCCAGATCCACATCATAGCCGGCGGGTGCACCGCCGGCATCCAGCGCTTCAAAGGGTGGAAAGCTGGGGTCCAGCCCCACCCGCCACGTCCCGCGCGTCTGCATGGCCTGCCAGGCGACGTCGCGGCGCCAGAAGCCGGCCAGCGCCGTATGCTGCCCCGGCCACAGCGCCGCCAGCAGCAGCGCCGCCCCCGCCAGGAGGACTACTGCCGTCGCCACCGCCAGCGCCGCTGTCCGCCAACGGCGGCGCGTCATGGCGTGGCTCCCTGCGCATAGCGCTGCACTTCGCTGTAGATGGGTTTCGGCTCGAAGTCGGTGCGCACAAAGGTGAAATAATCTTGATAGGAATTTTGATCCCAGGGAAAGCGAAAGACCCACAGACAGACGGCGCTCAGCCAGGGCCATTCCTCCGCCGCCAGTTGGTAGGCGCGGATGGTGTAGGTGATGCGTTGGGAGGGGCGGACGGCGCGCGTCCAGCGCGGGTGGTCATTCCAGCCGCCTTCGGTGATCATCGCCTGCTTAGCGCCGTCGCCATTGGCCACCATGATGGCGCGCAGCAGCTCGGCGCGGCGAAAGTTGATGACCTCCGGGTTGGCCGGCTCGTCGGGGCCAAAGTGCCAGCCATAGGCGTGGATGGAGAGGATGTCGAAATAGGCGGCCGCGCCGTCGTCGTACATGCGCTGCAAAAAGAGCAGGTCGTTCATGCCCAGGTCGCTGCCGTCGGGGGCGAGTGTGGGGGCCAGCGCGCCGGCCAGGATCTGCACGTCGGGATTGGCAGCCTTGACCGGCGCATAGACCGCCCGCAGCAGGGCCGTATACTTAGCCGGGTCGGGCGGCGTGTAACCCCATTCCAGCGCCAGATTCGGTTCGTTCCAGATGATGAGATAGGAGACCTTGCCCGCATAGCGTGCGGCGAAGGCGGCGGCGAAGACGGCGAAATCGGGGAAGCGCTCCGCGTCCAGATAGAGAGGCGACGTGTCCAGCGGGCGCGCCCATGCCGGCACATAGCCCAGCCGGGCAATCAGCGTCAGCCCCTGGCGGTTGGCGTGGTCGACCACCTGATCGGCATGGGTCCAGTTATAGCGTCCGGGCTGCTCTTCCATATAGGCCCAGGGGAAGTATTCCACAATCCAGGGCGCCCCCATCTCGCGCGCCATCTCCAGCGTGCGTTTGATTTTCCACGGCTCCACCTCATCCGTCAGCCGCGTGTGGATGCCGAGTTTGGCATTGATTGTGTGCACCACCTGCTGCGGCCCAAGCGGAACATTGGCGACCTGGCGCTTCGCGAGCTGCTGCGCAGTGGCGACGGCTAGGAGCAGAAAAAGCAGGCCAAGACAGCCCAGGAGGAAAATCCGACGTGACCGGTATTTTGGAAGTGACAACACGCGCTTATCATATCACAAATCGGGATTTTACAACTTACGAAAAGCTGTCGTGGTGCATTGCGCATGGCAGGCGAGGAAGCCACCGGCAACGAATGATGCGGGAAAGGCAGAGGCCACGTCCAGCCGCTGCGTTTCTGCGTGAAACGCAGCGGCTGGACGTGTTGAGCAGGGGTGTGGCCCGCAGGCGGCTAACGCACGGCGGCCGGCGCCGTCTCGCCGGCCGCGGACGCCAGACCGGTGAGGGTGGTCGTCATGGTGTAGCGTTGGCCGCTCTGCGCCGACAGCAGCGCGCCGGCCAGCATCTCCGTGATGTGACGGCCCCACTCGACGTTGACGATCGGGTCGCGATCCGCGCGGATGCAGTCGACTAGATGCTGGGTAGACTGGTGATAGTAGTTGAAGGAGCCGGGCGTGGGCTTGGGCCAGACCGCCTTCGTCACGTCGCCGCGTTCGGGGATGTGATACCAGCCCTCTGCGTCCACGGAGGGCAGCAGTTCGCGGCGGCTGCTGATCATCGACGCCATGTGCCCGCCGCCGAAGAAGAGGTTGCCCTCCGTCCCATAGATTTCCAGGCCGCCGCCCTTGCCCGGCAGCACCGGATGGAAGGGGCGCCCCACATGAAAGATGCCGCTGGCGCCGCTGACCATTTCATAGAGGCTGAAGACATTGTCCGGCGCCTGCATGGCGACCCGCTCGGTCTTGGGCAGCTTGATCACGACATCCCAATAGTTGGCGTCGTCGGGGCTTGTCGCCTGCGCCAGGAAGCGGTTGTATTCGACTTCCGGCACAATCATATACTCCGGCTGGGAGACGCTCGCCGTGCCCATCACACTCTTGCACGCACCCAGCAGTGTGACGATCTGGGTGGGGGCATAGGGGAAGTCAAACAACATGCCGCCGCTGTCGGCGGTGTAGAAGGCGACGTTGCCGTAGGGGTTGCCGCCCAGGCCGGGCTGGTACTTGCTGGGCGCACCGGGGATAAAGCTGAACCAGTTGACATTGCCCAAGACGCCGGCGTCGATCAGCGACCGCAGCGCCACATAGTCAGGGTCGAGCGGCGAGGTCGAGGAAGGCTCGATGAGCGCCTTGATCTTGGCGGCGCGCACCGCGGCCACGATGGCATTGGCATGCTCCATGCTGAGCGCCATCGGTTTCTGGAGCAGAAAGTGCAGCCCTGCTTTGGCCGCGGCCATGGCAAAGGGGTAGTGCGTGCCAGGGCCGGTCAAGATAAAGACGGCGTCGAGATCCGCCTGCTCGATCATGGCGTAGTAATCCTGGTAGACCTCGCGCGCACCGAAGAGCCGTTGGCAGGCCGCCGTGCGTGCAGGGTCGAGATCGCACACCGCCACTAGTTCGGCTTCCTCCATCTGGATCAGATAGGGCAGATAATAGGCAGTGGCGACAACACCACAGCCGGCAATTCCGATTTTCACCCTGCGTTTGCCGGGTTGCGACATAATAATGACTCCTTTATTCGTACTGCTTTGTCAGCACTGCTTTGTCTGCATTGCTTTGTCTGCATTGCTTTGTCAATACTGCTTTGTCGGCGCCACCTTGTTGGCGGCACTGTTTATGAACACTGCTGTTGGTTTCACAGTGCCCGGATCGTCACATTGCCAAAGGTGGCCGCCGTGTGATGGGCGCCGAGCAGGATCGCCCCTTCGCTGAGACCGGCTTCCGAACCCGGCGTCACCAGATCCCAGCCGTCCGGCTCGCGCGCTGCGGCGCGCCAGGCCTTGAGGCTGTACAGTGCGCCGGCATTGGGCAGGGTTTCGACGCGCACGCGCAAGATATGCGGCACGTGCAGCGCAAACACATACGGCTTCTCCACCATACGCCGGAAGTCGGGGTCAAAAAAGTTCAACACTGGCCCCACATCATGAAAGATGCAGTACCAGCCGATCGCGCCATAGGGGGCAGGGCCGAAATGCGGCTGCCCGCTGGCCCACGCGTCCCCGCCCCAGTTATAGTGACCTTTCCAGCGCATGACCACGCCGACGCCGGCGTGCACGCTGGGATCGTTGTAGCAGCTCGCATTGATGCCATGCACCGTAATCGGAACTTCGACTTCGTAGTCGCGCCAGGCAATATCGCCGATGGCGACCAGCCGGTCATAGCCGATCTCCAGCGGGCTGATGCCAGGGTTGGCGCCATCGGCATTGATGGCCCACTGGCCGTCTACAATCTGGGCGACATCCTCGATTCGTTCGACACACGTCCAGTCGATCTGGTAGGGCAGAGGGCAGGGCTGCACAGCGATGGAGAGGTCTACCGTGGCGGTCGCTTCTTGCCCCTCCGCATCCAGCGCCCGGATGTGCACGCTGTTGGCCGCTGCCAGCTTGCTGCGGTCGAGATCGATGTTGAAGTCGCCGCGTGCGGCGAGCCGGCGGCCATCCGGCCCCAGCGACAGCGGTACAGCCGCTCCGCCGTTGAGCGAGTATTCCAGCAGACGGATCGGCCGCGCGGCTATGACGCGCCCCAACACATTGACCCAGCGCTGTGTCCGCCCGCAGTGGCCGAATGACTGCCGGCTGCCCGACCAGAGGTCGATGCGGAGTGCATTTTGCTTCATAAATCGGCTGCCTTTTCCGCTGCCCTTGCAGCGGCCCTGTTCGCGACCCTGTTCGCTAGCCTTTGAGCGCGCCGGCGACAAAGCCTTGGATGATCTTCTCGCGGAAGAACAGGTAGATGGTGATCACCGGGATGGAAGCCACCGTCAAAGCCGCCATCAGCCCAGTGTAGTTGACCGTGCGCTCGCCCTGGAAGGTGTTCAGCCACAGCGGGATGGTCTTCAAGGCGTCGTCGCTCAACAGAATCAAGGCAAAGGCAAATTCGTTCCAGGTGGCCAGAAAGGCCAGCAGAGCCGCCGTGGCGATGATGGGCCGGCAGATGGGGAAGACGACGCGCAGCAGCAAATCCGGCACGGACGCCCCATCTACGTAAGCCGCTTCCTCGATCTCCGGCGGCACCGAGCGGATATAGCCCTCGATCAGAAAGATCGCCTGCGACAGCCCAAAGGCAATATACGGCCCCAGCAGCGTAAAGTGGTTGTTGAGCATGCCGATGCTCTTGAACTGGATAAAGACCGGCACCATCAGCCCGTAGATGGGAACCAGCAGGCCAAACAGAAAGAAGCCATAGACGATGCCCCGCCCGCGAAACTGGTAGCGCGCCAGAAAATAGCCGATGACAAAAGCCAGGGCGATGATGCCGGCGGTGGCCACCACGGCATTGTAGAGGCTGTTGGCCAGTGCAATATAGACCTTGGCGGTGCGGAAAATCTCTTCGTAGTTGTACAGGCTCGGCTGACGCGGCAGCGCCAGGATGCTGAGGGAAAACTCGTCGCTGCTCTTCAGCGAGTTGTAGATCATCCAGATCGGCGGGAAGATGGCCGTCAGCGCAAAGAAAAAGAGAAAAATATTCATGGCCACCACGACCACGCGGCCTAGAATTCGTTCCCCCGTGAGCTGCGCGCCTCTGGGCCGGCGCTGCACCGGAATATCGTTTAGCGCATCCATTAAAATTCTTTCCCCCGAAAGACCACATAGCGCATAAAGAGCCAGGTCAGCGCGATCAGCGTAAAGCTCAGCACCAGCATGCCGACCGCGACCGTGCTGCCGTAGGTGAGATCAAAGCGTGCAAACGACATGTTGTAGGCGTACTGCGCCAGCACGGTGGAGCTGATGCCGGGGCCGCCGCGGGTCATGACGTAGGGCTGCTCAAACACTTTGACGGCGCCGGAGATCGCCAGAATCAAAACCACGCGCCAGGTGCTGACCAGCAGCGGCAGCGTCACATACAGAGTCTTGTAAAAGCCGTTAGCGCCGTCAATCTCGGCTGCTTCCAGCAGTTCACTGGGAATGGCCGAAAGACCGGCCAGAAAAACGACTAGAAATAGGCCGAGATATTGCCACATGAGCGGCACGGTGATGGAGTAGATGACAATATTGGGGTTGTCCAGCCACAACTGCTGCCAGCCCGCCAGCCCTACCACCTCCAGCAAGGTGTTGAGCAGCCCCCAATGGACGTTATAGATCAGCACCCAGATAAAGCCGACCACCACCGCCGACAAAATCACGGGGAAAAACATCACGGCGCGCGCAAATTTGGCGAACTTGATCAGGCGGCTGTTCATCATCACGGCAATCACAAACGCCAGGCTGATCTGCAGCACCAGGCTCAAGCCGAGGATGATCAGATTGTTGCGGAAGGAGAACCAGAAGTCACCATCCTGCAGAAGCTGTATATAGTTCTGCGCGCCCGCAAAGCGAAATTGAAAGTTAAAATTCGTATAAAGGCTTTGTCGGAACGCGCCGAGGATGGGGACGATAACCATAAAGCTGTAGAGCAGCACCCCCGGCCCCAGAAACAGCAATATCTTTTTCCAGGTTGGCCTGAAAACCAGCGAAGTTGAATTCATCTCTTTTCCTCCTTCAGCGCCCAGCCGGGCAATGCCGCCCGCGCCCGTAAACCCTGGGCCTGTGAATCGTTTACACCAGTGCCACGCCCGCCGCCGCCGCCGCCCGCCGCAGATAGGCGACGCTCTGCCGCGCCTCGTCCAGCGAGGCGACATGTTCGAGGATGGCCCAACTGTCGGCGGGAAGCTGCGGCGCGGCCAGCCGCAAGAGCTGCTCCCAGTCGGTTGCGCCCGCACCCAGCGGCGCCAGCCCGGCGTGCAGGTGGAACCCCTCGCTCAGCGCCACTTCCTTCACATGCAGCAGACCATAATGGCCCGCCAGCGCGCCGCAGATGTGCGCCACCGCGGGGGAAGGGTCGATCAGATCCCAGAAGTCATAGAGGCTGGTCACATCCACATTCACAACCAGCGCCGGGGAGCCGCCAATCTGCTTGTGCAAGGTCAGAAATCGTTCGGGAGTGCAGATTGCCGTCTTCAAATAGGCTTCAATCGACAAGCGGACATCGTGGCGCTCCGCCAGCCGCACAAAGGGGGTCAGCACCTGCGCCACCTGCGCCAGCGCTGCGTCGCTGAAGTTGCGCGCATCGGCGGCCTGAAAGCCGGAGGGATGATAGTTGCCGCCGTTGATGACGATGTAGGGACAGCCGGTCGCGCGTGCCAGCGGGATCACTCGTTCCAGCAGCTCCGCCTGCGCCGGTTCCAGCGCCAGCGGGTTGAAGCCGAAGGCGCCGATCTGGCAGACCGCTAAGTTGTCCGCACGCAGCGGCGCCAGCGTGGCCTCCACGCCATCGCGCACCAGCGCCTCGGCGGCAATCGGCACGCCGCTGACGCCCAGTTCGCGCGCGGCGGCCAACGTATAAGCGCCTGCGTCGATACCAAGCCGCATGGCGCTCATCTCCCCACTTCCTGACCCGCTGCGTGGCCCGCTTCCTGCATGGTGTCCAGCAGCACGCGCTGTCCGCTGCGCAGCGATTCGTTGACCGCCATCGCAATGGCGACGGACCGCAGCCCATCTTCCGGCGTGGCGGCGGGCGTGCTTCCGCTGCGGATACACGCCAGGAAATGCTGCCAGGCCGCCGTATAGCGGGTGTTGCCCAGCACTTCCGGCGGCGCGGCGAAGGTGCGCAGCTCCTTGTCCGCCTGCGTCGCCCAGGTGACGGACTCCCAGATGTGTTGGCGTCCGGCCAGATGCGCCTGCCCGTTGGCCGTCACCAGGTCGATGCGGGGATAGTCCTGAAAGGCGGAGGCCCCCAGGCAGCCGACCGTGAGCGCGGCGCTGACCTCATTGGCGAAGCGCAGCGTGACGGCGGCCACTTCAGCGCCGGGGCTGCCGCAGAAGGTGGCGCCTTCGGCATCGACGGAGAGCGGCCTGCCCAGCAGATAGCAGACGGCGTCAAAGAGATGGCAGGAGTTCTCATTGAAGAAGCCGTTGCCCCCCTGTGGGTCCCACAGCCAATTGGTGGGCGGCGGGCGCCAGTCAAAGAGATACTCGCCGTTCAACAGCCGCCCCGCCCCCAGTTCGCCGTCCAGCAGCGCGCGCAGCCGGGTGATGGCGGGCAGAAAGCGGAAGCTGAAGCCGACCATCACCGGCGTCTGCG
>JBBRBX010000157.1:0-9947 GCA_038205395.1 Caldilineales bacterium | reverse complement strand
CGCCCAACCTGGCTGCCGTGTAAAATACGGCTCGATCGTCACCTGCGCCTTGGCAACCAGGTTGCCGCGCAGATCAAACACCAGCGCCCGCACACTCTGGGTGCCGTTATCGATTGCCAACAAGTGGTCACGCATCGTGGTCACGCATCGTGGCCGGCCATCAGTACGCCGCCGTTTGCGGCGCGCGCCGCGGGCGTAACGCAAGCACCAGCAGCAGCACGGCCAACAGCAGGCCGGCCACACCCAGCACCAATCCCCATATCCAGCTTGCCGGCCGGTAGCGCAGCGCCACCTGCGCGGCTCCCGCCGGTGTCCGCACCGCACGCAAAGCGCCGTTCACCATCTCCACCGTCGCACTTTCGCCGTTGACAGTTGCGTACCAACCGGGGTACCAGTTCTCGCTCAGCACCAGATAACCCGTCGCCGGCGAATCCACCTGGATATCCAGTGCCGTGCTTGTATAGCGTGTCACCTGCGCTGCAACCGGCTGATCCGGCAGCTCCAACGCCGCCAGATTGGCATCCGCCGGCGCCCACCACGCACGCGGGGCGAAATCGCGGTTGCGGTAGAGTTCCAACTCACCCACCGGCCCCAACACCCGCTCAAACTTACCCTCCGGCAACGGCGTGCCCGTCCGTACAAGCACATACTTTACATTGAGCTGGTCATAGCGCCGCGTGGCGCGCCCACCCGTCGACTGCTGAAAATCGCGCACACTGCGCAGCAGCAGCGGATTCGCCACCCCATGCACATCCTGCAAACCCACCAGCGCCGCTGTGTCCGGCTGCCATAGGTCGGCGATGTCCGTGTCCGTATCGATGCGAAACAGGTCAGGGTCCGCCTTGAGAAAGTTTACAATCTCAGGATGGACAAAGCCAAGCGTCGGATCTGTGGGGCTGATGTCCGTATACGCGCCCGCTGCCGCTAGTTCCAAAAACAACACGGCGATCAGCAGAGTTCCACCCACCGCCGCACTCAACACACCGCGCCGCACGCTTCCGACCAGCGCCCAGACCGCCAGCCACGCCCCCAACGCCAGGGTCAGCGCCAGAGCCGCCAACGAGGTGCGCAAAAATGTTGTGTCCTCGGCCTGCGTCAGCAGCAGCGCCATATACGCCAACGGCACAGCCACCCCGCCCAACAGCAGCGCACCCCAGCGCAAAATCCCTGCCAACAGATCCCAGCCAAACTCTGTGCCGGCCTCAGTGCCGGTCTTCGCGCCGTCTTCTGACGGTGCAGGCAATGCTTCTGTCGGCGAAGAAACAGGTAAAGCAGCTTCCGGCGCCAAGGCGCTGATCTTTCTCACCTGGCCCAGCACCAGATCAAAGCCAACTGCCGCCAATACGCACATTCCCAGCGCCCACAGCATCAAAGCGCGGGCAGGCGCACGAAACTGATCGAACAGCGGCAGCAGCAGTGTCAACCAGCCATGTACGATGCCATAGACGCCCAGGCTCACCGGCAACCCAAAGAGCGCAACACCCAGCCAGAGCCATAAATCGCGCCGGCGCAGCGCCGGCGCCAGCAGCAGAGCAGCCGCGGCCAGCAGCAGCGTGGCCACCCCCAGATAGGGCAGTTCGACCCGCTCCCACAGACTCCAGTGCAGTGCCGGTCCACGTCCAAAAAAGCCCGGCGTCAGCAATCCTACCAGCGCCTGCACGGGAGCCAGCGAATAGACCACGGTATCCTGGTAGGTGAACTCCGCCCGCACCGTATACGCCGCCATTTCCAGCGCAGGCAGCAGAATCGGCCCCAGCAGCAGCAGCGTCAGCCCCAGCACACCCACGCCGAGCAGCAGCGTGCGCCCCACCTGGGTCCACCTCCTCGCAGCTACCCAGTCCGTCGCCAGCCGGCCCACTGTATACAGCGCCAGCGCCAATCCGATATACACACTGCTCTGGGCATGGCCGGCATAGCCACTCAGCGCAAAGAGCAGCGCTGTCACCGCGGCCCAGCCCCAATCCCGACGCCATGTGTTGAAACCTGCCGCCGGCGCCAGTGCGCGGCTGTAGGGGGCCAGCACCCAAGGCAGCCAACTCAGCACTGCAATCAGATTCAAATTGCCGAGATGGATCAGCAGCGGGTCGCACAACCCAAAGGCAAGCCCGCCAAACAGCGCACCCAGCCGCGAAATCTGCGCTCCCGCCTCCCAACGCAGTGTGCGCAGCAGTACATACATCCCCAGCGCCGCCCAGAAGAGGTGTAACACGGCCAGCCACTGCAAACTGGGGTAGGCAAAGTTGGGAGAGAGCAAAAAAAGCGCCAGATTGGGTGGATAGAGGAAGCCGGCCTGAATGTCACCCACAAACGGCGCGCCGCCGTAGAGCGTTGGATTCCACAGCGGCAGCCGCCCTCCCGCTAGTTCGCCGGCGGCAAAACGGTAGGCAGGAAAGAGAAAAGAAGCCAGATCGCCGCCGTCCGCCGGCTGAAAAACATCGCCGCTCAGTGTGCGCCAG
Source organism: Caldilineales bacterium (assembly GCA_038205395.1). Taxonomy (GTDB): domain Bacteria; phylum Chloroflexota; class Anaerolineae; order Caldilineales; family Caldilineaceae; genus Fredericiella. The sequence continues at coordinate 7,491 of JBBRBX010000157.1, read as the reverse complement.
AAAAAAGCGAGCACGAGCAGAAACAAAACGCCGCCGGCCAGCAGATCGCGCCACACCGCACGACGCAGCGCCTGCTGCGATCTGCGCTCCCACACAGCCGCCCCCCACACGGCAGCCAGCCAAACCAATCCAACCAGGAACAGAATCCAGTGCATGATGGTTGTGAGTATACAATGGGGCAGGGTAATGTCGCTAGAGAAAAGCAACCCGCTTGGCTAATCTATAGTTTGCTCCGGATTTTTCGCTCGCTTTCTACCTGTGCTAAGATACTGGTCAATGTGTTCAATCGTTTCGTATCGTACAAACTGGAGCAAGCACATGAAAAAATTATTCCAGATCCTGTTTGTCGTCGCTATACTAGGTGGTATTGCCTACGCCTTGAAGCGCTTCCTGGCGCCCGCCAGCAGCAGCCCGGCTGCCCGCAGCGGTGTCCTGCCTTCCCAGCCGATCAAATCGCTGGATGAAGCGCCGCTGGGCGGCAAGATCAGCGACGAACTGCTCAAGATCCTGGTCTGCCCCGAAGATAAGGGGCCGCTGACGTTGGTGGACGACGGCAAGTTTCTGCTCAATCCGCGCAATGGCTACAAGTACCCCATCCGCAACGGCATTCCTGTCATGCTGATTGAAGAGGGCAAGAAATATCGCGACTCCGATTTTGTGCCGGCGGGCGTTGCCGGCTAAACCGGCGTTTATCGCCATCGATTTAACACCGGTGAGATTCACAGTCGCGCATGGAGCACGTCAACCTGGGATGGTCAAGACCATCCCAGGTTTTGTTTTCTTTGGAGCCTGGCATGACGGCGGAAGAGATTCTCAAGAAGTACGGCCGCAAAGGCGTGCTGACCCACCTGCCCAAGAACCATGCGGCCCGACTTGAAGTGCTGGCGTGGCTGGCGACCCCTTTCCAGCCTGGCGTCGCCTATTCGGAGTCACAGGTCAACGATCTCCTGCGCGGCCACGAAATTGACCACGTCACCCTGCGCCGCTACCTGGTCGATTACGGCTTTCTGGCCCGCCAGTCCGGCATTTACCGGCTGGCCGCCGAGCTGCCCTTCCCACCCAACGGCGAAAAATCGGAAGTGGGTTAGACTTAGCCGCCCGTTTTAGCCGCGCAGACGGATGAACTCCGGCTGCGCCAACTGCATTGCTTGCGGAATCAACCCGTTGCAAATCGCCTCGATGTCGTCCGCTACAAGATGACCGATATTCTGCAAGGATTCGTGCATGGCGCCTGCCCGGTGAGACGAGAGGACGGCGTATTTAACGCTTCGAATAGGATGATCTTTGGGCAGCGGTTCCTGCGGAAAGACGTCGATGCCGGCACGGAAACGGCCAGCCGCCAGCAAGTCGGTGAGGGCGTCGAAATCGACCACCTGCGCCCGGCTCAAGAGAAGCAAGACAGCATCAGGCCGGATCAGGCTGAGCTTTTCGCGACTCAACATCGCTTGATTGGCGACGCCGGGGACAGCCAGCACAAAGATGAAGCGCGATGTCGCCAGCAGCGTGTCCAGATCGACTGGCGTCACCGCCTGACTGCGCAGATAGGCCGGCGTCAACCAAGGATCGTATGCCTGGATCGGGCAGGCAAAGGGCTTTAGCAGAGGCTGGAGTGCACGCGCCAGGCCGCCATAGCCGATGAAACCCACCTGCTTGCCGTAGAGCGTAAAGGTATCCCCAATTTCGGTGGGAAATCTGGTATGACTCCAGTTTGGCTCGCCGCAGCGAAAAGCCATATCGGTCCAAGCAATCTGGCGTGCACAGGACAACGCCAGTCCCAACCCCATCTCGGCCACGGCCGGGCCAAAGGCAGGTGCGCAGCTCAGGACGCGAATGCCGCGCTGAAAGCAGGCTGCATAATCAAGCGTCTGGGGCGACGGAAATCCGCCGCTCACTTCGAGAATGGCACGCAGTTTGGGGAAGCATGTCACATCGCCGTGCCGCCAGCTACCCGCAATCACGGCCACCACCTCGTCGCGCACCTTGTCGATCTCCTCGGCAGGCATCGGCTTATCTTTGCCCCACACCACATCGGCAGCAGCATGCAAGCGCGCCAGGTCTGCCTTGCTAAAAATATTGCGCAGCCGGCGCCCGCTCGGATCAAGAATGACCTTTGGTTTCATTAAAATTGTCCTTCAGATTGGGGTTTTGGGTTAACCTTTGAGGGCGCCGCCGGTCAAGCCCTTGACAAAGCTGCGTTGGAAGAATAGGAACATGACGATCACTGGCAGCGAAATGATCAGCACGCCGGCCGACATGAGACCGTAGTCAACTGAGAAGCGGCCACGATAAAAGAGCATACCGACAGGCATTGTGCGCAGATCGTCGCTGGTGAGAAAGACCAACGGCAGCAGCAGGTCGTTCCAACTCCAGAGAAATTCGAGCAATGCCACTGTGAGCAAGGCAGGAGTGACCAGAGGGAGCATCACATACCAGAAAATTTTGAACTCGTTGGCACCGTCAATGCGGGCAGCGTCTTCCAACTCCCCAGGCAAATCTTTGAAGGCGGCGCGCATGATAAAGATAAAGATGGGTGCTGCAAGTGCTACGTCAGCTAAAATGACTGCACCGTGCGTGTTGATCATACGAAAATCGCGCATGGTCAGGTAGAGAGGGATGATGATAGCACCCACTGGGATGGTGAGGCCGATCAGGAAGAGCACCAACAGCGGACGCTGACCGGGAAAACGCATGCGGGCAAAGGCGTAGCCGGCCAACGGTGCCACAATCAGCATAAGGGTTACGTCGGCAACAGAAATAATCAAGCTGTTGTTGAAATAGACGCTGAAACGCCCTTGTACCCAAGCATTGATCAGGTTGTCCAAATGAGGCGGGATGGGAGGCCCATAGGGATTAAAGAGAACTTCTTGGCTGGTCTTAAAAGCCGTAAACCACGCCAGGATGAGGGGGATCACGGCAAAGAGCAGCAGCATAATCAAAACGGCGTAAACCAAGGCCTGCCCCATTACTTTACGCACCCGATCGGCGCTCTGTTGGGTTGCGCTGCGCCGAGCATCGAATTGCGGATCAGTCATCGCCGCGCTCCCTGAGGATGATGTTGATAGTCGCAAAACCAAGAATGATTACAGCTAGCACAACGGCCACGGCGGAACCATAGCCGTACTCATTTTCCATAATGCCTTTCTTAAACATATAGGTTGCTAACATCTCAGTGGCGCGTATCGGGCCGCCTTGTGTCGTGGCCCAGATAATGTCAAAGGCTTGAAATGCTCCGATCATGGCGAGCAGGATAACGATCGTAATCACATTGCGCAGGCCAGGAATGGTGATATAGCGGAAAGTTTGAGTGTAGTTGGCGCCGTCGACGCGGGCGGCGTCGTACAGCGACTGATCGATCCCCTGCATACCAGCCAGCAGCAGAACCACACTCATCCCAAAGGAGGCCCAGCCGGCGGCCACCGCCAGGGCAGGCAACGCCCAAGTAAAATCGCCCAGCCAGCCCCGGGTCAGTCCGCCCAGACCGACTGCTTGTAGCGTGCTGTTGAGCAGACCGTCGGGGTTGTAGATCCAGCGCCATATCATGGCCGTCACAATGGAAGCCTGCACCACAGGCAAGAAATAGGCCAGGCGAAAAATAACACGGCCTTTGATGTTCATAGAAAGCAGGGCAGCCGCTACCAGACCAACGAACACATTAAAGAAGAGGATCACGACCAGCCAGACCAGATTGTTGCGAAAGGCCTGCCAGAAGATGCTATCGGCGAGCAGTTTTTCAAAATTGGCGAAACCCTGCCATTCACGTGTGGGAGAAATACCGTTCCATTTGTACAGCGATAACACGAAGACCTCAAGCGTAGGGCGCAGCACAAAGGTAACGTAGAGGAGGAGGGCTGGCAAAATGAAGATATACGCTATCAGATAGCGCTTCCACCGCTGGCTGGTGCGCGACGATAAGAAACCGGTGCGAGCTGATTGCAATGGGTCGTTGCGGGGAATCTCCATCCGCAGAGTCCTTTCTTGCGCAAAACCGCAACGAATGAGTTTCATGATAGCCGGAGGCAAAACACACACAAGTCGGTCAGGCATCAAGTTTGATGTCTGTGTGTGCTTACATGAGCCGGCCCGGAGTTCAAGATGTAACTGCACCCGGCTCTCCCCACCGGCCACGCGAACACGTATGGCGAAAGAGGAGAGCCGGACATGGCAATCAAGATACTGCCTGGGCAACTAGTTGCAACTGACGGCGCCGCTGGACTTCATGTTCGTGCCCGCGGCCTTGGCTTCTTCCCATGCCGACTGAATAGCTTCGGTGAACTGCTGCGGTGTCATCTGGCCCGCCAACACGGCCTGCAGCCCATCATAGGTTACACTCGTCATGTTGCCGGGCTGAATGGTATCGAAAAAGGCGGGGATGGCGCCATTTTCGCCCACGGAAGCCACCGAGGAAAAAACCTCCTCTGTCAGCACCGGCAGGTTCACCTTTTCCAGATCCAGCGGACCGACAGGCACAGTGTCGCCGCTTTCGAGCAACGCAGCCCGGCTTTCCGGGCGGAAGAAAATATAATCGAGTACGTCGGCGGCTATTTCGGGATTAGGCGATTTCGCATTGATGTACCAGCCAGTGCCGATGCTTTGTGTAGGATAGATCTTTTGCTCGCCCGTCACCGGCGGCAGTTGGAAGATGCCAAAATCTTTAATCCCTTCGCCCAACGCAACAACGGCGTCGCCGATGACCCAGGTGCCGGTGAAGGTCATCGGGATTTCGCCGCGCCAGAACTTCGCCATGGTGTCGTCGTAGCTGACGGCCAAGGGAGTGGGGCCAAAGTAGCCGGCGTCGTTCAGTTCTTTGAGGACGTTGGTAGCCTCTACGAATTGCTCATCCGTCCACTTGCCGTCGCCGAACATCACCTTATCGATGCCCTCAGGCCCAGCAAAACGGCCCCACAACATGGTCTGCCAGTGGGAGATCGGCCACTTATCAGCAGCGCCAAGACCGATTGGAGTTTCATAGCCGACAGCCTTGAGTTGATCGGCGGCGGCGATAAAATCGGCCCAGGTGGTAGGGGCGGACAGATTGTTATCGGCAAAGATCTTCTTGTTGTAGAAGACCAGTGTGGTCTCGACACTGTCGCCCACCGCCCAAAGTTTGCCGTCGGACGAGGTCTGGTTGACGACCCAGTCAGGGATGATCTTGTTCCAGCCCTTCTCGCAGTAGAACTGCGTCAGGTCGAGCGCATGGCCGGCTTCGATAATGGCGGCGGGTTGGCCGGGGCCGGTGCCGGTGGCAAAGATATCAGGCCCGGTTCCGGCATTAAGCGCAGGCAACAAAGTAGGGTTGAAGAGATCGCTGCCGATAAAGGTCGCCTCAATTTCGACACTGGGATTTTCCTTCTGATACTGCTCGACAAGACGACTGAACGCGTTTACGGTGCCAGGCTCGCCTCCCATCCAGATGACGATCTTGGTCTTGGCAGTTGCGTCGGCGGGGGCTGGGGCAGAGGCGGACGGCGCAGTGCAGGCGGCAGCAAGCAGCACCACCAACAACGAAAGCAACAAGAGCGCTGCACGTTTTGATTTGAAAGCGGTCATATCCAGCTCCCTTCATTAAGTAGGTAAAGAAGTGAAAGAGCAACAGATGATCAGGCGCAGCCAAACGCGTTGCGACCTAGCCTGACCGCAGGAAATTGCCTGCAAATTATGGGCTTTCCAACGAGTGACGCCAGTTCTAGAAAGCGCTTGCGTAAGCGCTTTTATAGCGTATCATGCGAGGTGAGGATTGTCAATATAATTTCTCAAACCAGGAACCCTCAAGAAGCAGGTGTGTCAACGCTTTTGTTTGCAACCTATTGACAACCACTGATCGGTATGCTATAAAAGGAGGTAAGCGCTTACGCAAGCGTTTACCTCCTTTCGCAGCCAAGTGCATATTCGCTCACCGCAAAACATGCGGGGAAAGGGGTTTGCTCCATGCCGGTCGTGGATCGCAGAGAATTCGGCGGTCGGTTCTCGGTGCAAGAGAATTCGCGGCGGTTGGCGAACTACCGTTACCTGGAAACCCAGCTCATGGAGTTCCTGGGCGGCTGGTGCCACACCACTGCCCCATTGGCGCATAAGGCTACGTTTGGATACCACATCTACGACCACGCCCAGGCTGCCGACCTCATTAGTGAGCGTTTGGAGCAGTTGCGCTCCTCAGCAGAACGCCAAGAACCGGCCACCGATGCGTTCGCCCAGCTTTGTGAGCATGTCTGGAAGCTAGACTCCGCTGTCGATCGGCTAGTCGCAGTCTATCGCGTACTGGAACCTCATCTGGTCAGCACTTATGTCTATCACGCTGACGCTCCCGATCCCATGGCCGACACACCGTCGGTGCGGTTGTTAAGGCTGCTCGCAAGTATGGGCCAGTCGCATGTTGCTTGGGGCCAGACCGTGCTCGACTCTTTGGCCACAACGTCTGCGGCACGCGCGCAGGCATTGGCCGTGCAGGCAGACATCGAAGCGCGGCTGTTTGACTGCGGCGGCGTCACTGGGCAAGGCATCGAATCCCATTGGCTGACGTTTCACAGCGCCAAGGCAGAAGAGAAACCTGAACGCCGCTCCAGCCGCGGCCTTTCCCAAGGCTATCGCTTTGTTAAACGTTGTGCGCCTCTGCCCCATTCGACAGTAGAAGCACCCTTCTGGTTTTCGGATAAGTGGCAGGACTTTCGTACAGCTTATGCCACAGACGACGAGTGGTCCATCACAGGGTTCCAGTATAAATTTCACCAATTGCTCTACGGTGAGGTCGAAACCACTGACCGCATGGGCAAGATGATCGCCGAATTCCCCGCTCTGCCTTGGGAAATGCGCGTTGAATTGGCGCATCAGATGTGGAACGAGGCGCGCCATATTGAGATCGTGGCCAAAGTCTGCGAGGACGAGTTGGGCGCAACACTAGGATATGGGCCATGGTCCCTCGCTTGGTGGTGGATGCAGAACGAGGAGGATCCGCTCAAGCGTATTTCCGTAACCAACGGTTGGGCGGAGATGAATTTGATGCACACGTTGCGCGAGTGGCGCACCCGCACTACTGAGCGCGGCTACCCCCGCCTTGCTGAACTTGTAGATTATCTGCAGGCCGACGAACTCACCCACGTCAAGCTCGCCACACGCTGGATCCGTAAGCTCACGGAAGGCGATCCCCATCGTCTGGAAGAGATTTTGCGCTGGAGCCGGGAGGCCGTAGATCGCATTCAGAGCTTCTACAGCGACGACCCCTACAGCGTCACGCGCAAGGAAGATGCGCGGTTCAGTTTTGTCAAAGGCATGGATCTGGACGAGCGACCGCCGGCAAGCAGCACGATTATCGGTGAATAATGGCAGCACGCCGTTCATCTCGGCTGCGCTGCATCGTTAGGGCCTGTAAAAGTATAAATCCGCGGGATTGATATTGAACGGTTCGTCTTGATGTAAAATGAAAGGGTATCCAAACCATTGCAGCAAGGACGAATCGAATGCTTGATGCGATATACGAATGTCAATGCGCTGTATGCC
>JBBRBX010000156.1:0-9983 GCA_038205395.1 Caldilineales bacterium | reverse complement strand
CGCCGCTCAGCGCCCGCACCGGCTTATACACGTCATCAGTGCGGAACAGGTACTGCGCCAGGTAATTGCGCGCCGGCCCCAGCAGCATCTGCTTATGACGCAGCAGTTCCTCCAGAACGGTGTTATCCGGGTTCAACCCCTCATGCGCCTGGGCGAAATAGCCAATTTTGAGGGAGGCGCCAAACTTCAATTCGCCTTGCAGCGGCGCAAGCTGCCCCGTCAATGTGCGCAGAAAGGTGGTCTTGCCGGAGCCGTTAGGGCCGATCAGCGCCGCACACTCCCCGCGTTCCAACTGGATCGGATCCGTGCGAAACAATGTATGGCCGGGATAGCCCACAGCCATTTCACTGGAACGCAGCACAAGATTGCCGCTGCGCAGCGTGGTCTTAAGCTTGAGGTTGAGCTGCGGCGGACGCACGTTGGGGATGCGCAGCGCCTTGATCGCCCCCTCCACATCAGCCACGCCCCATTTGGCCGAGGAAATGTCCACCTCGTCCATCACCTGACCCCAGTTTTTGCTCAACAGCAGATCGAGACCCCCGGCCTCAACCACCCGCACCTCGCGAATCAAGCGGCGCAGCCGGCCCACGGCCTGGTTTTTGGTGGCATCGCGCGCAATGTTGCGCTTGATGTAGTCGAGTTCGTCCAAAAAGCGTTCTTTGACCGCAGTAAACTCGGTCTCGCGCCGTTCCCAGCGCTCCTGGCGCTGGCGCACATAGACGCTGTAATTGCCGCGATAGCTTTCAAAACCTCCCGGCCCCATCTCCCAGATGTGATTGACGACATTATCCAGAAAGTAGCGGTCGTGTGAAACGATCAACAGCGCGCCGTCCCACGCCGTGAGCATACTTTCCAGCCATTCCACCGCCTGCACATCCAGATGGTTGGTCGGCTCGTCCAAGATCAACAGGTCAGGCTTTTCCAGCAGCAGGCGCGCCAACAAAGCGCGCGTCTTTTGCCCGCCGGACAGCACGGAAATCTTCTGGTTCCAGTCCTCGCGGCCAAAGCCTAAGCCGTAAAGCACCTGGCTGATGCGCTGTTCATACTCATAGCCGCCGGCGCGCTCAAACGCCTCTTGTATGGCACTGTATTCCTCCATCAGCGCATCGCTGGGATCGACCGCCATGTGCGCCTCCAGCGCGGCCATGCGATCCTCCAGTTCCTTGATGCCGGCAAAGACCAGCAGCATCTCGTCATGCACCGTGCTGTGGTGGCCGGCAAACGCCTCCACCGCCTCCTGGCGCAGATAGCCGATGCGGCTGTCGCGCGCCAGAAAAATGCTGCCGGTGGTAGGCTGCGCCAGTCCGGCGATCACGCGCAGCAGCGTCGTCTTGCCGATCCCATTGGGGCCGACCAAACCGACCTTGCCGTCATTGGGCACGCTGGCCGAGATGCCGAGGAAAACGTCATAGTCGCCAAAGGCGAAGGAAAGGCTGTTGAGTGTTAGGATTGACATAGCAAGAGGACATTATAGCGGGTGAGGAACGTTTGCGGCAAGAGTTGCGCGCTGGGACGGTACCGCAAGGGGTGCGGCGCAATATTGAGGCGCATTTCTTGTATGCTAAAGTATAATGAAAACCTGCTTATGTTCATAGGAAAAATAGCGTGGAGGAGACACGATGAACACAATTGCCGAAGTTGCTCCTGTTACCGACCTTCAGGACCAGCCAGACGAGATCATGGCGCAACTGGCAAAGGGGCCAGTGATCTTGACCAGACACGGACGCGGTGCAGCAGTGCTGTTGAGCATGCAGGAATGGCAGTCACTCAATGAACAGTTGCATTCGGTGGAGGAAGCACAGGTGCTAAAGGAGTTATATGCCGAGTTTGACGAGGAGGAACGAGTGTTGGCAGAGACCGGCTTGGGACATTATGCCAAAGTGCTCACAGAAGAAGAAGGCAAGGCATGAAGCGAGGCGACGTGTTTCTGGCCGATCTTGATCCGACGAAAGGATCCGAACAGGCCGGCAGACGCCCTGTGATCGTTTTTCAAAATAATCGCTTCATCTCTGCCACGCTTACAGTCCTAGTCATTCCGCTCACGACCAATCTTAGAATGCAGAGACTGCCCACGTGTGTACTTGTTCCCGCCGGCGAAGGCGGTTTGCGGCAAGATTCAGTTGCGCTCTGTCACCAGATGCGTGCACTTGACAAGAACGGTTTGAATGAGCGTTGAGGTGCACTGGCGCCGGAGCGAGTGGCAGAGATCGAACGCATTGTCCTGCGCACATTAGGTGTGCGGCGATTTTGACTTTGTAGATCAGCGTCTCTATAATTGAATTACGTAAACCAAATAGCATCCCCCGCACCAAACCATCCCAAGCAATAGGAGAGATTGGAATGAAACAGAAGACGACAAGCAAGGTGCTGACACGGCTCATGACCCTGGTTGTAGCCCTGAGTGTGCTGCTGGCTGTGACGGCGTGCGCCCCGGTTCAGCCGGCCACTACATCCGGCACGTCCGGCACGTCCAAAGCCCCCGGTGACTACAAGATTGTTCTGCTCCTGCCCGGCCCGATCAACGACCAAAGCTGGAACGCCACCAACTACGCCGGCCTGCAAAAAGCCAATGAAACACTGGGCACCAAGATGGAATACGTCGAGAATGTCCAGGCGGCTGATTTTGAATCGACTTTCCGTAACTATGCCGAGCGCGGCTATGATCTGATTATGGCTGCCGGCACACAGTTTGACGAAGCTGCCAACAAGGTCGCCCAAAGTTATCCCAATACCAAATTCACGGTGGTAAACGGGATGATGAGTGAAGGCGAAAACGTGGCGCCGATCTTTCCCAAAGAGTACGAAGCCAGCTTTATTGCCGCTATGATCGCCGGCGAAGTATCGCCCAATGGCCAATTCGCCACCATCGGCGGCTTCCCCAATGAGGCAATGGAAAAGCTGCTGGATGTGTACGAGGCGACAGCAGTGAGCATTGCCCAGGAACGCGGCCTGGCAGATGCGCAGGCGACGCGCGCCTATGCCAACAGTTGGGATGATGTGGCGCTTGGCAAGCAGATGGCCGAAGCCATGATCGACAGTGGCGCCGACACCCTGTTTGTCTATGCCAACCAGGTCGGTCTGGGGTCGATCCAGGCAGCCAAAGAAAAGGGCGCCAAGTTTATCGGCTTTTCCGGCAACCAGAACGACGTGGCGCCCGGTACGGTCGTCGCTTCCGTCGCCTTTGACTTTGAGACGTTCTACACCTGGGCCATCGACATGTTCCTCAAGGGCGAACTGGCCGGTAATATGGTTCACCAGGCGGGCATTGCCGAGGGCATCTTCAATCCTATTTACACGGATCAAATCAGCCCTGAAATTCAGGCAAAGGTGGAAGCCGGTATCACAAAGGCTGTCAACGGCGAAGTAGACTTTGCCGCCATGTTTAAGCAGCAGTAGCCGCAGCAAACCGAAAAGCCTTTTCAGCCGGTTGCTGAAAAGGCTTTTTTTGCAGCCTGCCCGAAAGGATTTAGCCGTTTGCCAGCAGCACCGTTTGTTGAGCTAAGAAATATCAGCAAATACTTTGCCAAGGTCGTCGCCAACCAAGACGTTTCGCTGCAGATCCGCAAAGGGGAGGTGCTTGCGCTCCTGGGCGAAAACGGCGCCGGCAAGAGCACGATTATGAAGGTGCTCTATGGTCTCTACAAAGCAGAGGAAGGGCAGATTCTGCTGGACGGGGAGGAAAAAGTCATCAATTCCCCGAAAGATGCCATGCGGTTGGGTATTGCCATGATCCAGCAGCATTTTGCGCTGGTTCAGGCGCACACGGTGACGGAAAACATTATCCTTGGCCTTGTGCGAGGCCGGTTTGACAGGAAACACTACGACAAAATTGTGGCCGAGCTGGCAGCCGACCATGGCTTTGCGGTCGATCCGGCGGCAGTCGTGAGCGAACTGCCGGTCGGTGTGCAGCAGAAAGTAGAGATTCTCAAAGCCCTGTATCAAAATGCGCAGTTGCTGATTATGGACGAACCGACAGCCGTGCTGACGCCGCAGGAATCGGATGCCCTGATGAACTTCATGCAGCAGAATACGCGCGCAGGGAAGGCGGTCGTCTTTATCACGCACAAACTCCGCGAAGTAATGGAGGTCGCCGACCGCATCGTCGTCATGCGCAACGGCAGGGTTGTCGGCGACTTGCGCAAAGAGGAAACTGATGAGATCGAATTGTCGAAACTCATGGTCGGCAGAGAAATCCACGACCGCACCTATGTGCAAGACAGCGGTTTTGGCAGCCGGCCGGTCGCTCTGGAACTGCAGAACGTCAGCTTGCGTGAGCCGAAGGAAGAGCTTTTCCGCCTCAAGAACATCAGCTTTCAGGTGCATAAGGGCGAAGTCCTGGGCATTGCCGGCGTCAGTGGCAACGGGCAGGATTCACTCTGCGACGCAATCAGCGGCTACCGCCGGTTGACGAAAGGCAAGATTCTGCTGAACGGCGAAAACATCACCGCCAAATCTGTGCGCGAGCGCATCCAAATAGGGATTGGCTATGTTCCCTCCGACCGCCAGCGTTATGGGCTGATTATGTCGATGAAGCTGACGGAGAACATGTTCCTGAAGCGGAGTTTTGAAGAAGTATGGGTCAAGCGAGCTTTGATCGACGAACCCAAGCTGGACGCCTACACCACGGAAAAAATTCATACATACGCGGTAAAAGCGACCGGCCCCGATGCAGTGGCCCGCAGCCTCTCCGGCGGCAATCAGCAAAAAGTCATCCTTGCTCGCGAAGTGGACCTGGGCAGCGAAGCGATCATCTTTGACCAGCCGACGCGCGGGCTGGACCTCGGCGCCATTGAGCATATCCATCGAACGATCCTCAATGAGAAGGAGAAGGGCAAAGCGATTGTTCTAATCTCTACGGAACTGTCCGAGATATTCGGTTTGTCCGATCGAATTGCCGTCATCTATCGGGGCGAGATTTTGGGCATTTACAAGAATCGAGAACTGGACACAGAAAAGATTGGGCTGTTGATGGCCGGCTACACACCAGGAACGGCGCCGGAAACGAGCCAGCCTTGTGAACAGTAAACTCAGGGATTTTCTGGTCACAAACATTTTGGCGGTCGTGCTGGGGTTGACAGCCAGCGGGCTGCTGCTGCTCTTCCTGGGCGAGAACCCTTTGGCTGCGATGGGCACGCTCTTTGGGTCGCTTTTTCGCGACAGCTACACCTTCGCCGATATTTTTGTCAAGGCGACACCGCTTATGTTCACGGCGCTGGCATTCGCCTTTACCTTCCAAGCCAATCTGTTCAATATCGGCGCGCAGGGCCAGTTCTATATCGGCGCAATCACAGCAGTTGGCTTTTCCCTGCTGCTGCAGGACAAGTTGCCGGGTCTGCTGGTGCTGATCATCGTCCTCGTTCTGACCATTCTGTTCGGTGGGCTTTGGGGTGGGCTGATTGGCTGGCTGAAAGCCAGGTTCAATGCCAATGAATTTCTGGTCAGCATGATGTCCAGCTATGTCGCGCTCAATATCATGAACTATCTGCTGCGCACCCTCCTGCTGGAGAGCAAAGGAGAATACCCGCAGACTAATCCGCTCGACAGCGCCGTCTGGCTGCAGACCATTGTCCCCGGCACAAGACTGCACAGCGGTTTTATCCTGGCGGTGCTCTCCTGTATCGGCATTTGGGTGCTCCTTTACAAGACCCCCCTCGGCTTCCGCATCCGCGCCGTTGGCCAAGGCAAAGACGCCGCTGAAATGGCGGGGATCAACTACAAGACGCTCTATGTCGTGGCGTTTTTTATCAGCGGCGCGCTGGCGGCTATCGGCGGCTTTACCGAAGTCAATGGCGTCCAGCATATGCTGGTGCAGGGTTTTAACCCCGACATCGGCGCTGCCGGCATCGGCATCGCCATCCTGGCCAATGGCAACCCCATCGGCATCATTTTCGCCGCCATCCTGTTTGGTGCACTCAAGGTCGGCGGCACGATCATGGGCCAGCTTTCCGGCATCCCTTCCAGCATTACCGAACTTATGTTAGGCTTTGTCATGGTGTTCGTCATCCTTGCTTATTTTGTGCGCGAAAAGCTGGAGGACAACCGGGAGAAAGCCAAGTTGAAGAAGACAACAGTGAACGCATGATTGAGTTGCTGAGCAGAACCATCATGATGGGCACGCCGCTGCTGTACGGCTCCCTCTCCGAGGTATATGCCGAACGCAGCGGCGTGATGAACACGGCGATTGAAGGTATCTTTTTGATTGGCGCCTGGGCCGGGTTTGTGGCGGCCTATCAAACCGGCGGCAACCTCCTGATCGGGTTGCTCGCCGCCATTGCTGCGGGTGTGCTGACGGCCGCACTCTATGGGTGGATCTGCGTTTATCTGAAACAGCACCAGATTGTCACGGGCGTTGCCATCAATCTGCTGGCGCTCGGCTTTACCGCCTTCTTCCAACGTGTGATTTTCGGCGTGCCTGTGACGCCGCTCATCGTCCAGCCCCTGCGGCCGATCGCCATCCCCTTCCTGTCCGACCTGCCGGGCATCGGCCCCATCTTGTTCAATCAGAATATCCTGACCTACCTGCTCTTTATTCTGGTTCCGCTTGCCAACTTCGTACTCTTTAAGACCGCCCTCGGCCTCTCCATCCGTTCCATCGGCGAGAATCCGGAAGCAGGTGATGTGGCCGGCGTGCGGGTCGATCGGCTCCGTTTTCTGACGATTCTCTTTGCCGGCGTCATGTGCGGGGTCGGCGGAGCCTTCTACTCGATCGGCTACCTGGGCATGTTCACCACCACCATCATCGGTGGGCGCGGCTGGATTGCCTTTGCAATCTGCTTTTTGGGCAACTGGAAGCCGCTGGGTGTGCTGGCGGGCACGCTGGTCTTTGGCCTGGCCGAAGCAGTCGCCATCTATATGCAGTCCAGCGGCGCGTCCTTCTTCCCCAACGAGTTGTTCATTGCGCTGCCTTATATCCTAACCATCGTGCTGACCGTCGCCCGGCGGTCATTCAATGTGCCGGCGCAGTTGGGAGTTCCCTACCGCAAAGAAGGCTGACCGGCAGCCGGTCAACGCAGCAAATAAGGAGCTACAAGTCGAGAACAAAACGAAGCCCGTTATTGACTAATTCCAGCGTATAGGGCGTTACTTGTCCCACCCGTTCTTCCAGCGCCTGCTTATCAAGAGTGACAATTTGCGTAACATTGGCGATGGAATCTCTTGGCAGACCAGACTCACTGGCTTGCAGTACGACATTGCCGGGTGCGGCAGCCCAGCGCATGTTGCTCGTGACAATCACTGCCACGATGGTCGCCATGCGACTGGTTGTCAGCGGATCAGCTTGTACAATGAGAATGGGACGCCGATAGCCTGGTTCTGCGCCAACAGGATCAGGCAGTTCAGCCCACCATATTTCACCGCGCTGCATTACCAATCTTCTCTTCCAATCGCGCGCGATTGCGCCGCCGCGACTGCAGGATCAAGCGGCTCTTGCTCTTCAGCAAAAAGCGTATTGAAAGTCTCCGTTACACCTTGATACCGGTGCGCAGCCAAATAGAGTTGAACCGCGCGAGCAAACAACTCGCTGCGCGACAGGCCATTGTCTTGCGCAAACCGTTCTGCCTCGGCAAACAGAACATCTGGAATTGAAATCGCTGTTTTCATGGCGCAAGTATAACAAAAGTTATACTCAAATCAAACTTGTGCTTCTAAAAGCAAAGGGTTAGGAAAAAGCAGGCAGCATCTCCTCCAATTCGCGTGAGGCAGCACACAGCAAAATAGCAAGCACTGCGTTATGATAACGCAGATATGCTTGACACACGTTGGTACAAAGTAATCAGTGATCTGTGGAGCCACCGCACACGCACTCTGATTGTAGCGCTGGCGGTGGCGGTGGGAGTCTATGCAGTAGGTACGGTGCTGGCAGCGCAGACGTTGATGCTGCGTGAGTTTCAAAGCGACCGCGACAGCACGTTGATTGCCTCCGCTATCCTCTACACCTACCCCTTTGACGCCGAGTTTGCCCGGCGTGTGGCCGAGACGCCGGGCGTGACAGCCGCCGAAGGCCGCGAAACGCTCAGCGCACGCGTGGTGACCGGCCCCGACGCCTGGCGCAACATCGACATCATCTCGGTAGACGACTTCGAAAACATGCAGGTGGACCGCTACCCGCTGGTGGACGGCGCCTGGCCCAGCGCCCGCGATGAGGTTATGCTGGAGTGGATGGGCATGGAGTATATCGGCGCCAAGATCGGTGACCGCATTACCGTCGAACTGAGCGACAACACCCGCAAAGAATTGACCATCACCGGCACGATGCACAACCCGCAGCGCCCCAGCCCCACCATTATGGGCTTCACCTATGCGCTGGTTTCGCCGGAAACGATGGTTTACCTGGGCCAGCCGCACCTGTTTACGGAGCTGCACGTGCGGGTGGCCGGCAGCGAGGCGGGGACGCCGGGCAACGACGAACGGGTGCGGGCGGCGCTGCAGGAGGTGGAAGATCGCATCAAACGCAGCGGGCGGGAGGTGCTCAACACCACCATTGTCGGCAAGTCGGTGATCGAGTCGATCGTCAACACCGCCGTCCTCATCATCTCCAGCTTTGGCTGGGTGATCCTGCTGCTCTCCGGCTTTCTGGTCATCAACACTATCTCGGCGCTGATCGCCCAGCAGATCAACCAGATCGGCATTATGAAGCTGATCGGGGCCAGCCGTCTGCAGATGGTGGCCATGTACGTCACCCTCGTGCTGGTTTACGGCACAATGGCCTTCTCTATCGGCATTCCCCTGGCCGTCACCACAGCGCGCTATCTGATGACCGATATGGTGGAGGGAATGGTCAACATCCGCTCCGACTCCTACGACCTGCCGCTGTGGATCTATCTCGTCATGGTGGCCATCGGTGTCCTGATCCCGCTCATCGCCGGGCTGCTGCCCGTCTGGCAGGGGACGCGCATCTCCACCTACCGCGCCCTCAACGACACCGGCATCCAGTCCGATGCGGCCGGCCACAGCGCCATCGAGCGGCTGCTGGCGCGGCTGCCCAAGAACTGGCTGCAGCGCCCCCTGCTGCTGGCGCTGCGCAACACGCTGCGCCACAAAGGCCGGCTGCTGCGCACGATGATTGTGCTGATCCTGGGCACAGCGCTCTTTATCGCCGTAATCTCGGTGCGCCAGTCGGTGGACACAACGCAGGCGGACTTTTTGCGCTATCACCAATACGATGTGGAACTCCAGTTTGAAGAGGCACATCGGCTGGCGCGGCTGGAGGCCACCGCCTTTGAAATGGCTGACGTCACCCAGGTGGAAGGATGGGGCGTCAGCGGAGCCACACGCCAGCGACCGGACGGCAGCGAGAGCAACAATTACGCCGTATTCGGCGTGCCGCCGGACTCCACTTTTTTAGACCCCATTGTCCAGTCCGGGCGCTGGCTGCGCGATGACGATCGCGACGCTGTCGTCATCAACGCCACCATGGCCAAAGATGAGCCGGATATTGCCGTCGGCGATGAAATTGTGCTGGACATGGACGGGCGTGAACGCGCTTGGGAGGTGGCAGGCATCGTCACCGCTGATGCGCAAGGCCCCAAAATCTTTATGCCCAAAGACGCCTTTGGCTATGCCAACCGCAACCTGGGCAAATCCAATTTTCTGCTCGTCGTCTCCAACCAGAATGGCGCCGCCGCGCAGGAAGCGCTGGAGGCAATCCTGCTCAACCACTTTGAAGCACGCGGCTTTGACGTGCGTTCGACGCAGACGACCCAGAAGCTCAACGAACAGAATGGGCTGATGTTCAATATCATTGTCGGGTTCCTGATCATGAATGCCGTGCTGCTGGGCGCGGTGGGCAGCCTGGGTCTTTCCACCACAATGGGCATCAACATGATGGAGCGCATCCGCGAGATCGGTGTGCTGCGGGCGATTGGGGCTTCCAATGGCGCGATCCGCCGCATTGTGCTGCTGGAAGGGGTGGTGATTGCCTGCCTGAGCTGGGCCGCCGGCTTTGTGCTCTCCTTTCCGATTGCCCGCTGGATGAGTGCGCAGAT
>JBBRBX010000155.1:0-10081 GCA_038205395.1 Caldilineales bacterium | reverse complement strand
CAATGCCCTTCCGAGCATTAGGGTCTTTCAGACCATCACAAAACGCGTGGCAAGCCTACCGCAACCGATGGTCGATGAGTCTCAATGCCCTTCCGAGCATTAGGGTCTTTCAGACAACTTTGTCCACGTGAGATTGCTTGTAATGTAACTTTTCCAGTGTCTCAATGCCCTTCCGAGCATTAGGGTCTTTCAGACCCGCGGCGGCTTACCGTATGACCATCTTCACGATTGCCATCGTCTCAATGCCCTTCCGAGCATTAGGGTCTTTCAGACAAATCTAGGGGTTTTGTACAAGAGAAAACTTCATATGAATTGGAGTCTCAATGCCCTTCCGAGCATTAGGGTCTTTCAGACCCCTTCCAATTTGCACCCCCACATGCCCCACCAAGCTAATCATGGTGCACATCTTACCTCCCCCAGTATAGCACCCGCCCTGCCCATTGTCAAGCATAAGACGAACCTCTCCCACCTACCGATCGCCTGCGAACACCCCCCCAAAAACAGCCCGATTTTTGACCGGTTTTGAGGGGGTGTTCGTTCTGATAGCAGCATTTACTGGAAATCGGTGGGCAGGGGCGCGGCAGGCTGGACGGCGGCAGCCTGCGCCCGCACCAGATTGAGCGCCAGCAGCCGCGCCAGGATTTCGGCGTCGGGCAGACCGGGCGGCCAGCCGTAGGCGGCCAATCTGCGGAAATCAGCCCCTGTCCGCCGCTTCGGGCGCAGCGTGCGCAGGTTCACACCAAGTGCCCCTGCGGATCCGGCAGCCCGTCCAGGACGACGACAATCCGCGCCATCTACATCGGTGCAATCCGTGCCTGAATCGGTGGACAGGGATCCGCGCCTCCCCTCACTCCGCCAACGCCACATCGGCAAAATGCACCACCTCCAGCCGCACCTTGGCCCCCCCGCTAAAGTGGATGGTCAGCCGCGCACTGCGCGGCTGCGCCAGCAGCGGAGCCGCCTCCACCGCCACCGCCGCCAACAGCGCCTGCAGCCGCCCAGGCGAAAGCCCCGGAACCTGGCTCTCCCGCTCACTGCCGTTCGCCGCAGCCTGTGCGCCCCCCGCCCTCTGCCCTGCCGCCATCTGCCCTGCCGCCATCTGCCCTGCTGCCATCTTACTGTCTCCTTTATCGCACAAAAAAATGGTGTACCCACCGCCTCACCAGCCACCCCTGTCATAGCCCGCCAGCGGATCAACCTGCGCCACCACATCGCTGGCCGTCACCGCAGGCTGCCAGGCCAGCCCGGCCACGGCCAGCGCATAGGCGTCGGCGCGGTCGTCGTGCAGCCCCGCCGGCGCCCGCAGCGTGGAGGCTTCGATGGAGGCCAACTGCACCGCCGTTTCACTGTCGCGCACCACACACACCCCCGCCCGCACGGCATCGGCCAGCAGCCCATACAACAGCGGCTTGCCCTTGATGTTGCTCAGCCAGCCCACCTTGCCGTCATACCCCGCCAGCAGCCGCAGATTGCCCAGCCGCTCCAGCTCGCGCAGCAGCAGATGGCCGTGATTGTTGCGCTCGGCCAGCACCTCCGCCCCGTTGTACCAGCGCCCCAGCGCGTCAATGTACCCGGCAAACAAGGACGGCTCGATCTTGCCCGCCACCACCGCCACCTGCGCCCAGCCCTCCGCATCCAGCACACAGGCCGCCGATTCGTCGCTGTTGGGGTTGCCCTCCGCCGGGTCCACGCCAATGACATAGCGCCGCCCATCCACCGGCGCCTCCCAGACGACCAGGCCGGGCACAGCCGGGCCTTGACCGGCCAGCCACGCCCGCTCCAGGTCGAGACAGCGCTTGAGCCAGTCAAAGGGCAGCCGCCGGTCCAACTGCTCCGCCGCCAGCGCCTCTTCGGGTGTACCCGGATATTCGGCGTAAAAGTCATCGTTGGTCCCGCGCTGCGCAAACATCTCCGCCTGCACCGCCGCCCGCCAGCGTTCATCCCGCCCCGGGCGCGCCCACCAGGGCAGAAAGAGAGGGCGGTATTCGCCCGTCCCCACCACCGCCGCCCGGAATAGATTTTTGAAGGTGGAAACCGGGCGCTTCTTGTCGGCGGTGGAGACCAGAAACAGCTGGCCGCCGGCGTCGATCGTGGGCTTGACGCCGTTCAAAAATTGCGAGAGGTCAGGCACAAAATCCGCTTCATCCACCAGCGCCAGTGTCCCCGTGTAGGAACGCCCCGCCCGCGTGGAAAAGGCCAGCGCCCGCGACCCGTTGGAGAGCACCCAGCGCGTCTCATTGCTCAGCGTCACCGCCTGCGCCTGCAGATGGGGCGGCAGCCGCGCATACATCCCGCGCAGCCGCCACAGCAGCTCTTTGCTCTCCTCTTCGCGCAGCGAAAAGAGCAGCACCGTGGCGGGGGCCTGGAAGAGCAGCAGCCACAGCGCATAGGCCAGACAGAGCCACGAAATGCCCAACTGACGCGCTTTGAGGATGACCAGCTTTTTCGCCCCCGCCATGCCGGCAAGCGTCTCCGCCTGCGCCGGCCACAAAGTAAAGGGAACCCACGCCTGCGCCGTGGCGTCGTAGATACAGACGCATTCGCGCACAAACGCCGCCACATCGCGGCTGTAGCGCAGCCACTGCTGGACCAGCGCCGCAGGCGCAGCAGACGAAGACAAATGGTTGACAGCGCCGCTAAGCTCCATGCTATAATTCTCTCACGATCGCTTTTTTGTAAACGAGTCTGTAAATAGTCAACACTCAAACCCACACGAGGAGTCGTCTATGGATCTACTGGACCGTCTGCTGGAGCATGACCGCTGGACCACGGAGCGGATACTCGCCATCTGCCACAGCCTGCCGCCGCAAGCGCTCACCACCCCCTTTGCCATCGGCCCAGGCACGCTCGACGCCACCCTGCGCCATATGATCGGCAACCTGCAGGTGTGGACGGATCTGCTCAACGAGCGGCCCGTGTCGCCGCCGGATGCCGTGCAGAATGCCACGCTGGACGGGCTGGTGACGTTGTCCAACGCGCTCTACAAGGATTTCGCCCTGGTCGCCCGCCGGCTGCAGGCGTCCGGCTGTCTCGACGCCTGCTGTATGGACACGCTCGACGACCCGCCTACCGCCAAAAGCAACGGCGGCATGATTGCACATGTGCTCACCCATAATATGCACCACCGCTGCGAACTGCTGCAGATGCTGGGACAGTTGGGCGTTCCCGCCCTGATCGAAGGCGACGTGCTGAGTTGGGAAGCGCGCCCCCCCACCACAGCCCCCGCCCTGGCCCCCGTCCACGTCCCGGCCCAGCCGTAAGCGCAGAAGAGAGGGAGGGAGTGTAACGCAGAGACGCAGCGGTTGCGTTAAACTCCCCCCATCCCTCTACCCGCCCAGCAGCCCCCACAGCCCGCTCTCATCGCCGCCTGTCAGCCTCAGCGTGACAAAGATCAGCAGCAGCGCCACAACCAGCACCACCGCCAGCCAGAACCGCCCCCGCTCGCTCAGCCCCCCAAACAACTCCCGCAGCGCCCCCCACATCTCTCAACTCCTTTCTCTCTACCGGTTTCCTATATTCCTCCGCGCCCTCTGCGTTTCTCTCCTCCCTTACCAGTGCCGCACCACATACTCCCCCACCGCCGGCGGGCAGTGCGTCAGCGCCTGGTCCAGCGCCGCATCCACCCCCCGCCCCAGCGCAACACCGTGCCAGAAATGCTGCGCCAGCAGCGCGGCGTCTTCATGGCTGATGGCTTCGCTCAGGCTGATCACATGCGGCACGACGCCCAGCCAGTCGCCGATGCGTTCACCCTGGCAGCTGGCCAGCAGCAGCACGCGCACGCCCGCCAGCCGTTCGCTCAGCCAGTCGCCGCCGGCGGGGCCATCGACAAACACGATCCCCTCCGGCCCCGCGTGCAGCGCCATATGCAGCAGCTCCACCGGATGGCCCAGCCCCCGCTCGCGGCGCAGGGTGTCGGCAAACTTGCTGCGCGTGGCGTCCAGGATGCGGTGCACCTTGAGCGGCGTCGCCGCACCGGCGGCGCGCAGCGCGGCCAGGTCGATGCGCAGGCTGTCGTCGGGGCCGATGCAGACAAAAAGCACCGGCGCGTGATAGCCGGGCGCGGCGCTCGTTCCTGCGGCGCTCTCGCCGGCTTCTCTCTGTGCGGCGGCCGGCGCACTGCCGGCCGCTGCCAAAGCGCCGGGGCCGGCCTGCGCCTCCAGCCAGCGCTGCGCCGCACGCAGGTCGTCGGCGCTGATCGCCGTCGCGCCCGCGTCCGCGCGTCCGTGGGGCTGCTCATACTCCTGCCGCTGCGCCGCCAGCAGATCGCGCAGAAAGGTGCGCATCTGCGGCAGCCAGCGGCGCGCCTGCTCTTCGTCCGCCTCGGCCAGATGGGCGTTGTCGAGCACCGCCATCACCGCTTCCAGATACTCGTCCAGCACCGCCACCCGCCGCGCGCGTGCAACCAGCCGGGCATTGTGTTCGCTCACCGCCAGCAGATCCTGCTGATGATGGTCCCAAGCCAGCACGCGCGCCTGCCAGCGCCAGCGGCGTGCGGCGTCGTAGGTGCTGCTCCCATCGGCGCAAAGCCCACAGCGCCGCTCATACTCGGCGATCATCTTGCGCATCGAACGCGCCGGCCCCAGCTCCAGAAAGATGCGGAACTGGCCGTAGCGCGTGGATGGTTCACCCGGTTGCCGGTCCCACACCTGCGGCGCGTCGTCTGTAGGGCCTTGCGCCGGCTGCCCGCTTTGCCCCGCTTGCTCTGCTGTGGTTTGTTCTTCTGCCGTTTGTTCTTCCGCCGTTTGCTTTTCTGCCGGCATCTCTCCTCCTTTGCGCGCCCCGGTTCTTGATCCGGTTCTTGTCCGGCCTCTTGCCTGGCCCCTTGCGGCGCATGGCGGTCTATCGCGTCCGCCCGTAATCCAACTTAGCGGAATGGGAGGCAAAAAGCAAGCTTTTTACGCGCCAAGTTTTTAGCCTCGGCTAAAAGCGCCGCAAAGAGCAGAATTCGCACGCACAGCCTGCTTGCGGCCTGTTTGCGGCTGTAAGCGGATTTGGCAATAGAACAAATGTTCTGTATGATGCGGGAGAGGGCCGGCTGCGTACCAATATCCAAGAGTGCTCCTCATTGCAATCGCCTGGCGCATCGCAAGGAAGATCAGGAGCCGTCGCATAGTTCGAATGGGAACGGCTTACGATGGAACACGAGACTATCTTTACGGGCGTGCGCGCATGTGATCTGCTGGGCTGTCTGGAGGCGCTGGCGGCGCGGGTTGCGCAGCAGCCGGGTGTACACGGCGGCCCAGCGGCGCAGATGACAGCGCGCGCCGTGGCGGCGCAGGAGCTGCCGATTGCGTTGGCGGCCCCGGCTGGTCTGCTCTATGCCATTTACCGGCTGCCGGCCTGGCCGGGGCGACCGCTGGGGCGGCCGCTGCTTTCCGTGCAAGCCACGCCGGAGGCAGGCTGCGCCGGCGTCTGCACGCAGGCGTGCCGCGGCCATCTGCTGGTGGCGCTGTGGCAGAGCAAGCACTTTCCACTCCAAGGCTTTGAGGTGCGCTGGTTCATCGCCACCTATCTAGGCTTTCCGCAGCACGTATGGGCGCAGCTTCCGCCGCGCTGGCACTGGCTGCGCGACCAGCCCCCCGCCAACAGCGCACCCGCCGCGCCACCGCCTGTCGCGCCGACGCCCGCCGCGCCACCGCCCGCCGAACCGGCGCCCGCCGCGCCACCGCCTGTCGCGCCGCCGCCCGCCGCGCCGACGCCTGGCCCGCTGCGGCGGGGCGCGCCGCAAGCAGGAGCGCCGCTGCTCACCTCCACGCGCAAACTGCAGGCCGCCATCGCCGCCCTCCTCGACCCCAGCCGCTGCGCCGACCTCTATCCCGCCTGGCTGGCCTGGTTCGAAGCCGAGCAAGGCTACACCCCCGCCGACCCGCGCAAAAGCTTCTACAACGCCGTCCAAGGCTGCCTTGCGCGCCTGGCGCGACGGCGATAATTGCCAGCCCCCGCGCTGCATCCTGTAGGTCACGCTTGCAGCGTGACGGGGCGCACCAATCGCCTGCCGCCTGCATCCTGTAGGTCACGCTTGCAGCGTGACACCGCGCACCAATCACCTGCAGCCTGCATCCATGTAGGTCACGCTTGCAGCGTGACGGGGCGCACCAATCGCCTGCAGCCTGCATCCATGTAGGTCACGCTTGCAGCGTGTCACCGCGCACCAATCGGCGCGTCGGCAAAGCACTGTCACGCTGCAAGCGTGACCTACAGGCTCTTGCCGCGCACCTCAGCTCCCCCCCAATCAAAAAACCTCCCCTCCCGCACAAGCCGTAGCCGTGCGGGAGAGGAGGAACCGGAGGGGGGGTACGCTTGTAAAATTACTTCTTCAGCACCGGCAGCCACGAGGCGAAGTCGCTGCAGACCATCACCACCGAATAGGAGCGCACGGCGATGGGATTGCTGGGGTTATTGGACGGCCCAATCAACACCAATCCCGCCTGCTCAAAGGGCTTGCTGCGCAGCGCCGGGTCCACCGTCAAGGTCAGCTCGGTCGGCAGCGTGGTCGTAGTCACACGGATCGAGGTGATCCACGGCACCTGCGACGGATAGGTCAGCGCATCGGTGGCGTCGATCTCGCCCACGCCCGCCATCTGCACAGCACCGCCTGCCGTCAGCGGGTCCACCATACGGCCCGTAGCCGGCAGTGTCTGGCGGTCGCCGGCAGCGTTCTGCAGCAGCAGGCTGCCGCCGTCCGCGCTGCGGCTGCCCAGCAGCAGTTCGCCGTTGAGCACACTCAGGTTGGCCGCGGCCAGCGCATTCACATCCCACACCTGCACGTCCCGCAGCTGCGAGCCGGGCAGCCCGCTGATCGTCAGCGTCAGGCTGCGCGGGGTCAGCGGCTCGGCGCAGGGCACATAGGCGGTGGAGACGCCGGCGGGCACAGCCTCGAAGGGCGGCGTGTTCACCTTGATCGTCACCGGGATCAGGAAGGGCGAATTGCTCGCCGCCGGCGTGCCGTTGCTCTGGATGCGGATGGTGGCCGGGTACGTCTGGCCGATCACCATGTTGCGGGCATCGACAGTGTAGGTCAGCGCCAGGGCGCCGCTGCTCTTGCCGGGGGCCACGCCGGTCATGGGGCTGATCTGCAGCCACTGCGGGCTGCCGTCGACTGCGGCGAAGAAGGGCAACCCCTCTTCACTCCCGCCATTCTTGAGCAGAATCTGGCCGGTGGAGACAAAGCCATAGTTGACTTCCAACTCCAACTTTTCCACATCAGTGGCGAAGATCGGCCCGGCGCTCGAACCGCCCGCGTCCAGGTCGCCGATGGCGATGCTGCGCCGGTTGGTCGTGGTCGAGTAGTCCACCGCCGCCGCCGACGTGTTGGCGTTGGGATAGTAGCGGATGTTGTTGTCGCGGATGATGACGATCTCATCCTTGCCGTCGCCATCGATATCGCCCGCCGCGCCTTCGCGATAGCCGTTGTCATCCGCCAGCGGCAGCCCATCCAGGAACTCGTTGATGATCTGGTCATCGCCGTTGCCGCGCACAAAGAGCCGCTTGGGGCTTGTCGTGCCGTCGGGCAGGTTGCGGATCAGGATCGCCTCCTGGTCGCCGCTGCCGTTGATGTCGCCCATGAAGACCGTCTGCGGCTCCGGCTCAAATTTGTCCAGGAAGCTGGCGTCTTCGGGGTAGATGCCGTTGCTGTACTGAAAGACCATAAACGCAGGCGCGATGCTCTGCTGCCCGCTCTTCTGCTTGCGCACCATCAGCAGTTCCAGCGGATAGCCCGCAAAGAACTGGCCCAGCGTGGCGTCCTTGGGCGAACGGGTGTCGCTGCCATACTGGAAAATGCGCCGCCAGTTCTGGTCGATCTGATAGGCTTCCACCGAGGCGCCGGATTCGATAAAGACCGCTTCGTCGCCGCCGGCGTTATCGATATTGCCTACGGCGATGCGCTCCCACTGGTTGCTAAAGTTCTTGGCCGTATGTTCGACCCAGTTCGTGCCGTCGCCGTTGTTGACATTCTGATGATAGACGACGACGCGCCAGTCGTTGTCATCCTTCGCCTCGCCGGGCCGCGTCTCGCGCGCAAACATAAATTCGTCGCCCGTGACATTGGGGTCAAAGTTGCCGGCGGCCACCACTTCGGGGCGGTCGGCCACGGAGAAGCGCGCCAGCTGCTTCCAGGGGATGCCGTTGAACTCCTGGCCGGGCACGGTCTGCCCCGACGCCACCACCGGGTCGTAGATGGCGACGACGCTGTCATTTTCGTTGCTGCCCTTGACGACGACGATTTCCATATCGCCGTCATTGTTGAAGTCGCCCAGGGCCAGGTTGCGCCAGGCGCCTTCGGGGCTGACGAACTTGATTTCCTTGTTCGGCTCCGACTGCACGTCGAGCACGCGCACAAAGCCGTCCTTGTCCAGATACACAATCTCTTGGCTGGCGTCGGCGCTGGTCTGGCCGGTCTTATCGACATGCCGTCCTTCCGCCTGCGCCGTGGCTGTGCGCAGTTCCTGCGGCAGCCAGCTTGCCGGCGGCAGCACGGACAGCAGCAGCGCCCCTAAAATTGCCAGGCTCGCCATTCTTTGGCGTGCATTTGCGTTCATACGTCTTACTCCTCACTTCTCTCTGCGTTACAACGATTCGGGTACAGCTTTTTCCAGTACAACAATTTTTCCGGTTGCAGCCGTTCGGCTGCAACATCCCAACCCGACAATTGCCTGGCGCAGGTCGCTCATGGGCGCCACCTGTCCAGTCTCCACCCCCACGTGCGGCGTCGGCCACGCTCGCCCCACCCGTCCAATCCGCCCGCCTACATGCGGCGGCGGCCCTATAACGGGATTGGGCCAGGATTGCTCAAACACCCGTTTAACGGTATCCTAGCCGGTAGGCCGGGCGGGGGTGAACACAGGGCAACCCGGCCATTGTACACAATCCGAACGTGCAGCCCAAGATGGATGTTCCCTTGTTCTTTTGTTTTTCCTTTGACCTTGTTTTGGTCATTTCACAAAATGGTACTGGTAGGGAGACTTTTCAAATGACAACGCCCATTCGTGTTACCGTCACCGGCGCCGCCGGCAATATCGGCTACGCCCTGCTCTTCCGCATCGCCAACGGCGATCTCTTCGGCCCCCAGCAGCCGGTCATCCTGCAGATGCTGGAGATCACGCCCGCCATGAAGGCGCTGGAAGGGGTGGCGATGGAACTGGTGGACTGCGCCTTCCCGCTGCTGGCCGACATGGTGCTCAGCGATGACCCCAACCGCGCCTTTGTCGATGCCAACTGGGCGCTGCTGGTCGGCGCCCGCCCCCGCTCCAAAGGTATGGAGCGCAAGGACCTGCTCAGCGCCAACGGCGCCATCTTCACCGTACAGGGCAAAGCCATCAACGACAACGCCGCCTCCGACGTGCGCGTGCTGGTGGTGGGCAACCCGGCCAACACCAACAGCCTGATCGCCCAGCGCAGCGCGCCGGACGTGCCCGCCGAACGCTTTACAGCCATGACCCGTCTCGACCACAACCGCGCCCTCTTCCAGTTGGCGGACAAGGCGCAGGTGGACGTCAGCGCTGTCAAGAAGGTCTCGATCTGGGGCAACCACAGCGCCACGCAGTACCCCGACGCCTACCACGCCGAGATCAACGGCCAGCCCGCCGCGTCCGTGATCGACGACGACGTCTGGATCAAGAGCAGCTTTATCCCCACCGTGCAAAAGCGCGGCGCGGCCATCATCGAAGCGCGCGGGCAGAGCAGCGCCGCCAGCGCCGCCAACGCCGCCATCAACCATGTACAGACCTGGTACAACGGCACGCCGGCAGGCGACTGGACCAGCATGAGCATCCCCAGCACCGGCGCCTACGGCTCGCCCGAGGGGGTCATCTTCAGCTATCCCGTCACCGTCCAAAACGGCGTCTGCACCGTCGTCGAAGGCCTGACCCTCAGCGACTTCGACCGCCAGATGATCCAACAGACCAGCAACGAGCTGCTCGAAGAGCGTGCGGCAGTGGAAGAGATGTTGGGGTAAGCGTCGCCGGCTATCCCCATGCGAAACCCACCGAGGTGGGTTGGGCGCGCGACGCAAAGGTTAGTCGCGCGCCCACGGGCGAAAGCGCCAGCCCCGCCCCCGGCCGGCCCCCCGTGCGCGCCCGTT